>DYIW01000028.1:14209-31332 GCA_020723465.1 Phycisphaera mikurensis | reverse complement strand
CCGGCTCGGACCGCTTCGGCTTCCGCCTGGCGCAGTACTCGGTGCAGACGAATCACGTGCACATGATCTGCGAGGGGAGAGACAAGAACGCGCTGTCGCGTGGAATGCAGGGGCTCCTGATTCGCCTGGCGAAGGCGCTGAACCGCCTGTGGGGACGCAGCGGTCGGGTGTTCGCCGATCGCTACCACGGCCGCATCCTCAGGACCCCGCGCGAGGTGCGGAGCGCCCTGTGCTACGTGCTGAACAACGCGCGGCGGCACGCGGCGCGGCTGGGCAAGGCGCTGCTCGATCCCTTCGGCACGGGCTTCTGGTTCGACGGGTGGAAGGAGACCGCCGGCCACCAGCCCGAGGGCCTGGACGGCAGTGACGAGGATCCGCCGCTGGCGCGGGCGCGCACCTGGCTGCTCGCTGTCGGCTGGCGCAGGCGTGGGCTCCTGGGGATGGACGAGATCCCGGCCGCGGGGATGACCTGAGGGCGTTCTACCGGGGGGAGAACGCCGGCGGCGTGCGCGAGGTGCCGGCCGCCGCGATCTCGCGACCGCCCTTGGGCTGGCAGGCGATCCTGGCCGCGGGCCACGTTGAAGTTGGTCGAGGCCGAGCTATGCTCATTGAGTCGCCTTCAGAGCGATCGTCCGCATGAACGTGAAGGGAGATAGTCCATGGAGAGTATCCTTCCAGGCTTGACGGGTGCCCCGAATGCGCACCCGATATTCGTCCACTTCCCGCTCGCCCTGTGGCCCGTTGCCCTGCTTCTTCTTGGACTCGGGATCTTGCGGGACAAGCGGGAGGTCTTCAAAGCGGGCTGCTGGCTTCTCTACCTGGGCATGGCCGGTGCGCTGCTCGCAGCGGGGAGCGGGTTCTGGGCGACTCAGATGACGGGACACGACGCGCCGGGACACGAGTTGGTGCATGTCCACCGCAACTGGATGATCGCGGCGACCTTGCTCGGCGTCAGCGCCGCCTTCTCGGCCGTCCTGGCGCAGAAGCTCAATACCCCGCAATCGCGCTGGCTGCCGGCGGGGCTCCTCCTGCTGACGGTCGTGGTCTCGACGCTCGGCGCCGACCGGGGAGCGAACCTCGTGTTCCGCTATGGAATCGGGACGGCGGGCGAGCCCATTCCTGGATCCGTGGAGGAGCACGAGCACGACGACGGCGACCATCACGACCATCAAGACCAGGAATGGAAGTGAGCTGCGCGGCGCCGCCGGTGCGGCGCGATGGACACGAGAAGGCGGATCATGGACCTCTGGAAGTTCTTCGACATCACTCACCGGGAGCACGTGGTGTGCAATCCGACGAGTCAGCGGGCGTTGGCGCGGCTGGTCGAGCTGCTGCGCCTGCCGCGCGGCGCTCGCGTGATCGACATCGCCTGCGGCAAGGGCGAGCTCCTGATCCGCCTGGCCGAGGCCTTCGACGTGCAGGGCACGGGCATCGACATCTCCCCCCATTTCATCCGCGCCGCGCAGGCGCGGCTCGAGGCGCGCGTGCCGGGGGCGAAGGTCGCGTTCACGCAAATGGACGGCGCCGACTTCCGGCCCGAGAGGCCCCACGGCTTCAGGGTGGCCTCATGCATCGGCGCGAGCTGGATCTTCGGCGGACACGCCGGGACCCTGGATGCGCTGGTGAACCTGGCCGAGCCCGGCGGCTGGGTGATCGCCGGCGAGCCCTTCTGGCTGCGGGACCCGCCGGAGGCGTACCTCCAGGCCACTGGCCACACGAGGGAGGCCTTCGGCAGCCACGCCGCCAATGCCGAGGCCGGGGAACGGCGCGGGCTCGAGCTCGTCTACACGATCGCCAGCAGCAAGGACGATTGGGACAACTACGAGGGCCTGCAATGGTACGCGACGGCCGAGTACGCCCGTGTGCATCCGGATGATGCGGACGTGCCGGAGCTGGTCGAGCGCGTCGCCAGGAACAAGGCGGCCTACCTCCGGTGGGGCAGGGACACGGTGGGCTGGGCGATCTACGTGTTTCGGCGGCGCATGGAGGAGGGCGCCGGGGTGTGCTTCTCACAGTGAGCGGCTACCGTGGTTTCGTGCCCATGCCCCTGCCCGTGCCCGTGTCCGAGAGATGGTCGCGAACGCGGCGACCCACTTCGATCGGGCACGGGCACGGGCACGAGAAAGCCAGACCGTGTGCTCAGGGTCGCACACAGACCGGGGCGCCAAGTCCCGGCGGTGACGCCGTCGGTCGACCGGCGGCGCGCGGTTTCAGGAAGCGCGCGCCGGAGAGCAGCTCGGCGCGAACCAGCCGCTGGTGCGCAGGCAGATGCGCACGAGCAGCAGCATGACCGGCACCTCGATGAGCACGCCGACCACGGTCGCGAGGGCCGCGCCCGAGGAGAGGCCGAAGAGCATGACCGCGGTGGCGATCGCCACCTCGAAGTGGTTCGAGGCGCCGATCATCGCGGTCGGGGCCGCGTCCGCGTAGCTGAGGCCCAGGCGCTTCGACAGCCAGTAACCGAGCGCGAAGATGAGCAGGGTCTGCAGGAAGAGCGGCACCGCGATCCAGAGGATGGTCAGCGGATTCTCGAGGATCACCTCGCCCTTGAAGGAGAAGAGCAGCACCAGGGTCAGGAGCAGGGCGCAGATGGTGACCGGCGTCAGGACATGCAGGAACTCGCGCCGGAACCACTCCTCGCCCTTGACGCGCAGGACGAAGCGGCGCGACAGGTAGCCGGCGACGAGCGGCAGGGCCACGTAGATGCCGATCGACAGGAGCAGCGCCTCCCAGGGCACGGGCAGGCGCCCCACGCCCAGCAGGAAGCCGCCGAGCACGCCGTAGAGGACGAGCATGCTGAGCGAGTTGATCGCCACCATGACCAGCGTGTGGCCGTCGTTGCCGCGCGCCAGGAACCCCCAGACCAGCACCATCGCGGTGCAGGGGGCGATGCCGAGCAGGATGCACCCGGCCAGGTAGCTGCGCCAGAGCGGCACCTCGAGCATCTTCACGCCGTCATGCAGGACCACCGTGCCCGCGCCGTAGCTGGCGCCCAGGTCCAGATCCAGGCCGAAGGGCATCTTCACCAGGTCGGTGGCCTCGGCGCCGATCAGCCCGCGGAAGAGCACGCCCAGGAACAGGAGGGCGATGCCGTACATGGTGAAGGGCTTCACCGCCCAGTTGATGAAGAGCGTCAGACCCACCGGCTTCGCGCTCTTGCCGGCCTTGACCACCTCGGCGAAGTCGATCTTCACCATGATCGGGTACATCATGAAGAAGAGGCAGATGGCGATGGGGATGGACACCACCGGCGCGCCGTTCACGTCGATGGACAGGTCGTTCAGGCTCTTGGCCACGCCCGGGGCGAGCTTGCCGAGCACGATCCCCGCGACGATGCAGAGCGCCACCCACGCGGTCAGGTAGCGCTCGAACAGGCTCAGGCCCTGCTGCTTCTCGCTCATGTCTGCTCTTCTCCGTTCTGCACGGGCGCGCGTGCGGCCAGCGACTCGGGCAGGGTCGCGACGAACTCCCGGATCTGGTCCCGGACTCTCCGGTAGTGATTCAACGCCTCGTCCTCGCTCGCCGCATGGGCCGCGAGCGCCGGCGGGTCCTCGAAGCCGGCGTGCCGCACGCGGGCGCGACCCGGGAACACCGGGCACGCGTCGAGCGCGTTGTCGCAGAGCGTGATCACGTGGTCGAAGTCGCGCGCCGGCAGCTCGTCGATGGTCTTGGAGCGCTGGCCGCTGATGTCCACGCCCGCCTCGCGCATGACCGCCACGGCGCGCGGATCGAGGCCCTTCTTCAACACGCCGGCCGAGTGGGCCTCGAGCATGTCGCCCTTCAGCGCCCGGGCGAAGCCCTCGGCCATCTGACTGCGGCAGGAGTTGCCGGTGCACAGGAACAGGATCGTCACGCGCTGCGTCATGTGCCGCTACGCCGCGAAGAGGACCCAGAGGCCCACGCCGATGATCAGCACCCCCGCCACGCGCCGCAGCACGGCCGTGCCGCGCGTCCAGCCGCGCGAGTCCGCCATTCTTTGCACCAGGCCGATGGAGACCCCGCCGGCCAGGATGAGCCCGCAGTGGCCGAAGCTGTAGGCGGTCAGGAGCACGGCGCCAAACGCCGCGCCCTTCAACGGCACGACCGCGAGCAACGCGATCAGCACCGGGCCGGCGCAGGGCATGGAGATCAGGCCGAAGAGCAGCCCGAGCAGCAGCGCGCCGGCGAAGCCCTTGTGCTTGGGCTTCACCCCGGACGGCGCCGGGATCGGGACGTGCAGCGCCCCGAGCAGGTGCAGGCCCATGAGCAGGCACACGGCGCCGGCGATGTACGTCCACCAGCCCTGGCGCAGGACGGAACTCGCCGCCCAGGTGGCGAGGAACAGCACGCCGAACATGATCGTCAGGCCGATGGTGAAGGCGAGCGCCAGCAGGAAGGAGCGCAGCACGCTGCCCTTCGCGCCGGCCTGCTGCCCGGCGACGAACCCCACCATGAGCGGCACGGCCGCGAGCACGCAGGGATTGGCCGCGGTGAGCAGCCCGCCGAGGAAGGCGGCGAGCGGCGCGATCCAGGGATTGCCCTGCACGGCCTGCGCCAGCGCTTCCGCGAGGTTCTCGAACATCTATCGCACCCCGACCTTCTCGGCAAAGGCGGCCTTCAGGTCATCCTTGAAGATGAAGCCCTCGTGGCGCCACACCTCGGCGCCGCTGCCGTCGAAGAGGATCTGCGTGGGGATGAGGCGGATCTTGTATGAGCCTTTGGCCGAGGGGTTCTTCCCCGTGTCGATGAACACCACGTCCAGCCGGCCGCGGTACTCCTCGCGCAGCTCGTCGAGGATGGGTGCGAGCATCGTGCACGCGGTACATCCCGTGGAGCCGAGGTCCACGAGCCGCGGCCTGCCGGGCGTGGCGGCCGGGATCGGCTCCTCGTCGATATCGACCACGGACTCGGGCGCGTCGAGCAGCTCGTCGAGCGTCGCGTCGTCCGCTTCCCGCGCCGGGGCCGTGCTCACGGTGGCTGGCGTTTCCTCGGGCCCGGCCGCCTCCCGCGACCTGTTCCAGTAGGCGATGGCGACGATCGCCGCCACGGCGAGCAGCGCGAACACGTTGCGGTTTCGGGCGCTCATGCGCCACCTCCTGGCTAGCAGCAGCCCTTGCTCTGGCCCGCCGAACGCGCGGCCGCGCTCAAGAGCGACTCGATCTCTGCCGCGCTTGGCACCTTGCCCGAGACCTTGACCTGCCCGTCCACCACCAGCGCGGGCGGCATCATCACGCCGTACGACGCGGACTTCTTGATCTCCCTGACGTGCTCCAGCGTGTAGTCGAGCTTGAGCTTGTCCGCGGCCTGCCGCACCGCCTGCTCCAGGGCGTTGCACTTCGCGCAGCCCGTGCCCAGCACTTCGATCTTCATCGAGACGCTCCTTTGCCTATGCGACGTATCCGTACACCATGCCCACGACTGTGGCCATGACGATGACCAGAAGGGTGAAGACGCAGGTCTTCTTCAGGCCGATCACCGAGCGGATGACCAGGATGCTCGGCAAGGACAGCGCCGGCCCGGCGAGCAGCAAGGCGAGCGCCGGGCCCGGGTGCATGCCCCGTTCCATCAAGGCCTGCAGGATCGGGATCTCGGTCAGAGTGGCGAAGTAGAACAGGCAGCCGACCACGGACGCGGTGGCGTTCGACATCAGGCTGTTGTCGCCAACGAGACGCGCGACCTGCTCGTCGGGCAGGAGCGCGCCCAGGAAGCCGACCACGAACACGCCGCCGAACAAGAGCGGCACGAGCAGCTTGGCGAAGTCCCAGGTGTTCTTCAGCCACTCGCGCCGTTCGTCCCTGCTGAACCAGCGCCACGCCATCCACAGCACGGCCAGGCCCATGGCCGCCGCCAGATACCACTTGGCGTGGTAGATGGCCATGACCACGCCCTGGCTCTCGGTCAGGCGCGTGACGTCGGTTTTCGCCAGCGCGATCTTGTCGCCGGCGCGAAGGCCCGCGACCGGGCGATCCACCTGGATGAGGATCTCGTCGCGCGTCTCCTGCAGCACCACGGCCGGGATCTCGGCCCCGCCGGCGGTCGTGACCACGACGTTCCCCGGGTTGTACCAGTCGCTGAACACGAGGAACGCCATCATGCAGGCGAAGTAGAGGATCGTCTGCCACAGGCGGCGGGACGCCTTGGGCGGCTCGGGCAGGGCCGCGACCGCGGCCACGCGCTGCTCCTCGTCCTTGCGGAACAGGCCGGCCATGATGAGCCCGATGACGATGCCGAACACGATCGAGCCCACCGCGCGCCACACGCCGAGGCCCAGGCCGAGCACGCGCGCCGTGAGGAAGATGGCGAGCACGTTCAGGGCCGGGCCGGAGTAGAGGAACGTCGAGGCCGGCCCCAGCCCCGCGCCCACGGCGTAGATGCCGGCGAACATGGGCAGCACGCTGCACGAGCACACGGCCAGGATCGTGCCCGACACGGAGGCCACGGCGTAGGCCGTCACCTTGCTGGAGCGCGGCCCGAGGTGCCTGAGCACGGCCTCCTTGGACAGGAAGGAGATGATCGCTCCGGCGATGAAGAGGGCCGGCACCACGCACGCCAGGGTGTGGTTGCGCGCGTACCACTGGAGCATCTTGAACGCCTCGAGGATGGCGTTTTCGACCTTGGGGTTGGAGAGGGGCAGCGCGTAGGCGATCAGGAAGATGGAGGCGAACGCGGCGAAGATCTTCCACTGCTGCTTCATGGGTCAGCGGCTCCCCGGGGCGCAGCGGTCGCCGATCACCGCCTGCTGGTCCTCGAGGTTCTGGCGCAGGACCGACTCGATGCAGGTCCAGAACTCCTGCAGGCAGCAGATCTTGAGGCGGTAGAAGGTCATCGTGCCTTCCTTGCGGTCGGCCACGACGCCCGCCTGCTTCAGGATGGAGAGGTGCTTCGAGACCGTGGACTGGTCGGCGCCGACCAGCTCGGTCAGCTCGCACACGCAGAGTTCCCGCTCGGAAAGGGCGTCCAGCATGAGGAGGCGGCTCGGATGGGCGAGGGCCTTCGCCACCCTGGCCCGCGCCTCGTAGCGTTCGATGGGGTGCTTGGCTTTGCGTGTCATGGTTGAATGGCAATATTGCCAAGAGGCAATGATGAGTCAAGCCCTTGCTACGAGGATTCGCGGCTCGGGTTCCCGGGACCTCGCCCGCGGTGCAGGATCGTAACGAACCGGGCGAAGGCGGTTAGAGCCGGCTAACTCAGGAGCGTTGGCCCGGCCGCGCCGCCGCCGGGGAATCTCCTCAACTCGTTTGTTTTCATGAAGTTGAGGCGGCGTTCCTGGAGGCAGAGCTTCTGGCACGGCGCGTGTTCAAGTGTCCGTCGAACTCGAAACCCGGCGCACTGAAGTGCGCAGCAGAAACACGGAGCGAAACCATGAAGAAGCACACGATGATCCTGGCCTCCGCCGCCCTCGCGGCCTCGTTCGGCATGACCAGCCTGGCTCAGGCCGCGACCGTCACGAAGCACGTCGTGTCCCATGCCCATATCGTGAAGCACAAGCACGGGGGCACGGTGTTCGTGAACAAGCACGTCAACAAGGTCGTCCACAAGAACGTGTACGGGCCGATGTTCGCGCCCGCCCCCGTCTTCTCGACCTTCGGCCACGTGTCCTTCGGCGGGCTCTCCGTGAGCGTGGGCGTGCCCGCGCCGGTCTACTTCGCGCCTCCGGTCATCCTGCCCCCGGCCTACACCTACGCCTACGAGCGCGTGTGGATCGAGCCGGTCTTCGAGGACCGAGTGGTCGGCTACGACCTGTGCGGCAACCCGATCATTCAGCGCGTGCTGGTCACGGCGGGCTGCTTCCGCACCGCGCAGTACCGCGTGTTCGTGAACGGCGGGCGGGAGTTCGTCGCGTACCTCTAGCCTCGAACCCAGTCCGACAAGGAAGGTCCGCGCCGTGGTACACTCATGGCGCGGACCCGTCGATAGAGACGGTGAGCCATGCGCATCCTCGACCAGAGATACCTGAAGATCGCGGCGCTCCTGGGCCTCCTGGCCCTGGCGCCGCTCTCCCAGGCGGCGCTCGCCCGCCCGGGTTCGCTCCGGCCCGAGCGCTCCTCCTTCTTCCTGGCCCTCGGGGGCTGCAAGGACCACAAGTGGGTGAAGGAGACGAAGAAGACCTGGGTCCCGCCGGTGTACACCCAGAAGCTCGTCGGCTACGACCAGAACGGCAAGCCGATCTACGAGAAGGTGCTGGTCAAGGAGGGGTACTACAAGACGACCATCATCCACAAGTGCGCCAAGTGCGGGAAGATCAAGTAGTCAGGGGAGTTCGCGGGAAGAGGGGGCCATTCGCGGGGGATTCACCCGGCCGGGCGAAGAAAACGCCTGGAACTTCGTACGCAGCGCCGGAGCCAGCGCGGCCGCCGCGCAGTTTCGGTTCGAGCGCGAAGTGCTCATAATCTAGGGAATGACCGGGACCTTCTACCTGTGCTGGGTCAACCGCGAGGGCGGGGAAGTCGTCTTCCATGTCCGCGGCGGCGCGACGCTCGGCCGTTCCCCCGCCAGCGAGATCCCGGTGGACGCGGACGGCGTGTCGCGCGTGCACTGCCGTCTCGAGGCGCGTGAGGGGAAGCTCGTGGTGCAGGACCTGGGCTCCACGAACGGCACCTACGTCAACGGCCGGCGCGTGCAGGAGGCCGAGGTCAAGGCCGGCGACGAACTGCTCGTGGGACGCTGCCGCTTCCAGGTGCGTGTCGAGGAGCCGGCGCGGCCGGAGGCCTCGGCCGCGGGCGCCGAGACCATCGAGGTGGCGCTCGAGGCGGCACGTGCCGACTACCCGGGCGGCCTGGAAGGCGGCGCGCGCGCGGCTGACCACCTGCGCGTGCTGGCGCGCGTGCTCGAGGCGATCAACGCGGGCGGCGCGCCCGAGGACCTGTACCGCAGGAGCCTGGAGGCGATCCTCGAGGCGCTGGACGTCGACTTCGGCGCGGTCGTCCTGGGTACGGACCCCAAGGCGGCGCCGGCGGCCGTGCGCCTGCGGCGCGGAGCCGAGGCCGCGCCCGGGCCCGCGCCGAGCAGCACGGTGCTGGCGCGCGTGCTCGCGACGGGCGAGGCCGTGCTCGCCAACGACGCGGCCGTAGACGGCCGTTTGCGCGCGGCGCACAGCCTGGCCGGCGCCGGCGCCACCCGCATCCTGTGCGCGCCCATCGCGCTCGCCGGGCGCATCTCCGGCGCGCTCTACGTCGCGGCCGGAGCGGGCAGCCGGCCGCTGGCGGAATCCGAGCTGCGCCTGGTCACGCTCGTGGCGCGCCAGCTCGCGCTCGCGGCCGAGAACCTGCGGCGCCAGGAGCTGGTCCTGGCCGAGAACCGCTCGCTGCGCGACCAGGCCGCCGGCGACCTCTGCATCGT
Source organism: Phycisphaera mikurensis (assembly GCA_020723465.1). Classification (GTDB taxonomy): domain Bacteria; phylum Planctomycetota; class B15-G4; order B15-G4; family JADJEK01; genus JACQZJ01. The sequence continues at coordinate 22,014 of DYIW01000028.1, read as the reverse complement.
CGGGCCCTCGCCCCAGCTCGCGCGCGTGCTCGAGATGGCGCGCCGCGCCGCGCGCACGGACGTGACGGTGCTCATCACCGGCGAGACCGGCACGGGCAAGGAGCTGATCGCGCGCGCCATCCACGAATGGAGCGCGCGGCGCCGCCAGCCCTTCATCGCCGTGAACTGCGGGGCCATCCCCGCGACCATGGTGGAGAGCGAGCTGTTCGGCCACGAGAAGGGCGCCTTCACCGGCGCGGCCGAGCGGCGCCTGGGCCGCTTCGAGCTGGCGCGCGACGGCACGCTCTTCCTGGACGAGATCGGCGAGCTGCCCTTCGAGCTGCAGGTGAAGCTCCTGCGCGTGCTGGAGGAGAAGAGCTTCTACCGCGTGGGCGGCTCCAAGGAGATCTCCTCGGACGTGCGCGTGATCGCCGCCACCAACCGCGACCTGGCGGAGCGCGCGCGCGCGGGCCGGTTCCGCGACGACCTGTTCTACCGCATCCGCGTGCTGGAGATCGCCGTGCCGCCGCTCCGGGAGCGGCGCGAGGACATCCGTCCCATCGCCGAGCACCTGCTGGCGCGCCTGGCCGCGGAGAGCGGCCGGCCGCGGCCGGATCTCGGCGCCGAGGTGGCGGCGCGCCTCGCCGCCTACGACTGGCCGGGCAACGTGCGCGAGCTGCGCAACGTGCTGGAGCGCGCTCTCATCCTCGGCGCCGGCGACGTGCTCGCGGCGGACGACGTGCTGCCGGAGCTGGCCGGGGCGGAGCGCGCCGCGGCAGAGCTCGGCGCGGCGGGCGCGCGCCCCCTCGCCAGCCTGCGCGACCTCGAGAAGGAGCACATCCGAGCCGTGCTCGTGGCCACGGGCTGGAACAAGTCCAGGGCGGCCGAGATCCTCGGCATCGGCCGCACCAACATCTACGAGAAGATCAAGCTGTACGGCCTCGAGCCGGAGCGCTGAGGGCATGGCGCGCGCGGACATCCTCTGCACCTGCGGCAACCGCTTCGCGGTCCAGGACGACGGCAACGGCGCGCCGCATCCCTGCCCGCGCTGCCAGATGCTGAACGTGCTGCCGCGCACCGCGGGCCAGAGCGGCGCGGGCGCAGGAAAAGCGGCCGAGACGGCGGTGCGCTCCACCGAAGTGCTCTCCAGCGTGGGCCAGTCGGTGCGCGACTTCGCCGCCGGGCTGCCGCCGGGCACGATGGTGGGGCCGTACCGCGTGGTCAAGCGCGTGGGCCGCGGCGGCATGGGCTCGGTGTACGAGGCGCTGGACGAGCGCGCGGGCACGCGCGTCGCCCTGAAGGTCCTCTCGCCCGAGCTGGCCCAGCGCGAGGACTTCGTGGCACGCTTCCACCGCGAGTCGCGCGTGCTGGCGCGCATGTCCGATCCACGCATCGCCAAGGTCTTCTTCAACGGCGCGGCCGAGGGGCTGCCGTTCTTCGCCATGGAGTTCATCGACGGCCGCAATCTCGAGGAGATTCTCCAGGACGAGGGGCCGCTCGATCCGCAGCAGGCGGTGCACTTCATGGCCGAGGCGGCGGTCGGCCTCGCGGCCGCCGCCGATCACGGCCTGATCCACCGCGACGTCAAGCCCACGAACCTGCTGGTCGACGGCGAGGGGCGCCTGCGCATCGTGGACTTCGGCCTCGCCAAGACCGTGGACTCGGAGTCGCGCCTCACCGTCACCGGCGCGGTCATCGGCACGCCCTTCTATCTGTCGCCCGAGCAGGGCCTGGGCAAGCCGGTCGATCAACGTTCGGACATCTACTCGCTCGGCGCGACCTTCTACCACCTGCTCGGCGGGCGGCCGCCATTCGACGCCGAGAGCCCGGTGTCGATCATCATGAAGCACGTCAACGAGCCGCCCGAGCCGCTGACCGAGAGGAACGTGCGCGTGCCCGAGCCGCTGGCGCGCGTGGTGATGCGCTGCATCGCCAAGGATCCGCAGCGGCGCTACCAGGACTACGACGAGCTGATCGACGACCTCGAGGCGATCAAGGCCGGGGAGCCGGTGACCGCGCCGCCGCAGGAGACGTCCATCCGCCGCTCGGCGCCATCCTTCGTGGTGGTGGACGACCTCGACGAGGGCGCGCGCGTGCTGCGCCGGGCGTCGCGGCCGCGGCGCGCCCTCGCGCTGGCGCTCGACTTCGGCGTGCTCTACCTCGCCTGGGAGGTGGCCGAGCGCCTGCTGGCGCGCTGGCTCGGACTCGCGCCGTTCCTGGTCATGCTGCCGTTCACGCTGCTCTACTTCGGCCTGGGCGACGGACTCGGCGGCGGCTCGGCGGGCAAGCGCTTCTTCCGCCTGCGCGTGGCGCGGCCGAACGGCAGCAGCCCCGGTCTGGCCGGCGCGCTACTGCGTGCGCTCTTCTCCCTGCCGCTCGCGGCGGTCCTGGCCGCGGCCCAGGGTGTCGGCCTGGAGAGTCTGCAGGCCCTGCTGCACGTGCTCGGGCTCGCGGCGCGCGCCACGCCGGCGGCCCTCGAGTCGGCGCGCACGGCCTGCTACGCGCTGCTCGCCGTCGACCTCCTCGCCTGCCTGTTCACGCGGCGGCACGCCGCGCTGCATGACCTCTTCTCCGGCACCGCCGTGTTCCGCGAGCAGCAGGTGAAGAAGCGCAAGAAGCCGCGCCGCAAGCCGGCGCAGAAGCCGGCGCCAGCGGCCGACTCGCTCAAGCCCGACGACCTGCCGGCGCCCGTGGTGCCCGCGGTCGCGTCCGCGCTCGTGCCGGGGCTCGGCCAGCTCCTGAACCGCCAGGGCAGCAAGGGGATCGTCTTCTTCGTCGGCTTCGCGCTCACGCTCTTCCTCGCCTCGGGAGCGCCTCTGGCCATCGCCGCCGTGTGGGTGCTGGGGATCTGGGAAGCGCACCGCACCGCCGCGCGCCGGCTGAGCCTCGCGCGCAAGGGGGAGCTGCGGACCGAGGACGACTCCGATATCTGAACAGCCGTTCGCGACGCGAACAGGGGAGGCGCGCGGCGCGCCGTGCGCGCGTTCGGCGCAAGCGTCACTGCGGCAGCGTCTTGCGGCGTAGTGAATAGGTCCGCCTGCTTCTGGTATGCGGAGTGCGTTTGCTCGGTTCGTCCGAGGACTCCGGCAGTCAGGAGCGGTCATGGACCTGAGGTGCACGAATCACGAGAACCGGCCCGCCAAGGCGCGCTGCGTCGAGTGTGGCGCCACCCTGTGCGGCTCCTGCAGCGTCAAGATCGGCGGCCGCAATTACTGCCGTCCCTGCGTGCCCGAGCGCCTGAGGAAGAAGCTGCCCGGCCGCCGGTCGCCGGCTTTCGCGTCCATCCTCTCGGTCGTCCCGGGCCTGGGGCAGATGTATGCCGGCTCGCCCGGCCGCGGTCTGGTCTTCCTGGCCGCGACCGCGGCGCTCGCGGCGACCGCCCCCGCGGTTCCCTCGCCCATCCCGCTGTTCCTCTGGGTGTACAACCTGTGCGACGCGCACAGCGTGGCCACGGAGCGGAACTTCAAGGTCGCGGGCCTCAAGCCGGACGCGCCGGCGCTGCGCCAGAAGCGGTTCTTCGGGCTGTTCGGCGCGCTGATCGCGCTCTTCTGCGTGGCGCGCGCGACGCTCATGCCGGACCTCAATCCGGACCTGCTCTGGCCGGCCGCCCTCGGCCTGTACGGCCTGTTCGTGGTCTTCGACCGCAAGGGGAGCAGCGATGTCCAGCACGCCTGACGAGCTGTTCTGCGGCCACTGCGGCGAGCGCCTGCCGGCCTTCGGCGCGCGCCTCGGCTTCTGCCCGGCCTGCGCGCAGCGCTTCTGCCGAGCACTCGGCTGGCGCGCGGAAGCGCCGCGCCCGGCGCGTCCCCTCGCGGAGTTCACGCAGGCCGGCGAGTTCGCCAAGGACCCGCTGCTCGCGGCCGTGCTGTCCGTGGTCTTCCCCGGCGGCGGCCAGATCTACAACGGCCACCTGTTCAAGGCCTTGCTCATCTTCGTGACGTCGCCGCTGGTGATCCCCTGGCTCATCGGCATCGCCGACGCGTTCTTCTCGGCCCGCCGGCACAACTTGGGCGTGCACCTGAGCGGCGCGGCGCCCGCTTGATTCGACCAACAACTCTCGGAAAGGAGACTCGCCATGTTCGGTTCACTGTTTCGCCTCGGGGTGCTCGCGACCCTCATCGGCGGCAGCACGCTCGCCCTCGTCGGGCCGCAGCGCATCAAGATGTACTTCGAGGAGGGCAAGGACTCCGTGCTCGAGGCGCTGGACGACGCGCAGAGCATGGAGTCAAAGCTGGGCGTGATCCGCAAGCAGATCGTGAGCCTCGACCAGGAGATCCGCCACCTCAAGGAGGAGGCGGTCAAGCGCCGCATCGAGGCGGAGCACCTGCGTGCCGACGTCCAGGAGCGCGAGCGCGCCCTGGCGCAGCGCAGCAGCGTGCTGGAGAAGGCCTCGGATCTGCTCGCCCTGAACAAGGACCGCTACGTGATCGGCCGCATGGTCTATGACCGGGCCGAGATCGAGGCGGACGCACAAGAGAAGCTCAGCCTGTACAACGTCCAGGCGGAGACCCTGAAGAGCCTCAAGGAGACGCTCGCCACCAAGGAGAAGGCGCAGTCCATCGCCGAGCAGAACGTGGCGCGAGCCGCCGCCCTGCGCGTCGACCTCGAGTCGCGCGTCGGCCTGCTCGAGGCGCAGCTCCAGAAGTTCCGCGCCAAGGAGACCTTCGCCGCCACGGTGGAGGACATTCTCGACACGTCCGACCTGGATTCGGATCTGGCGCGGGCGCGCGAGATGATCCAGTCCTTCGAGCGCGACCTCGAGGTCAAGGACCGCATGCTCGACGAGCGCCTGAGCAGCGGGCCGGAGCAGCCGCAGGGCGGCATCGACTACGAGGCTCTGCAGGCGAATGAGCAGGACCTGGTCGGCCTGATCCGTTCGGCGCTGCGCGGCGGCGGCGAGACCGGCGCGGTCGCGCTGCCGGCCGCGGTGGCCACGGTCGAGGCGCCCGCCGTTCACTAGCCGGCAACGACGTGCCGGAGGGCCGGGTCTCCCGGCCCTCCGCCTGCAGCGGGGGGCTCGAACCATGCGAACATCGACGGTTCTTTTTCTGGTCCTGTTCCTCTGTCTGTTCTCGTCCTTCGAGCGCGGCGGCCGCATCCGCGGTTTCGTGCGGGAGGTGCGCGACGGCTTCGTGGAGGTGACGGGCGGCGGCCACTGCGCGCGCTCCGGCTCCTGCGACGGCGCCGCCGCTCTCGCCGCGGACGACTCCGAAGTGCGCCGCCTGCGCGCCGAGCTGAAGGAGATCGAGGAGCGGGACGAGCTGTCCGACCGCACCCTGCGCGCCATCGAGCGCAGCGTGCGCACCCTGGACGACCGCATCCGCAAGGTCGAGCGCGAGGCGGAGCGCCAGCCGTCCTCTGCCGCGTCGCTCAGGCCGTGCCTGGAACAGCTCCTCAGGCAGCGCCTGGAGCTGTGCGGCGAACGCGACCAGATCGCCCGGCTGCAGGAGGAGCTGGAGGGGGAGTCCATCCGCCTGCAGGCGGAGATCGACCTGGCGCGCATCCGCGGCGAGCGGCGCGCGGTCGAGGAGTTCCTGCACGTGGAGCGCGGCTCGCCGATCGAGCGCCTCTCCTCCGAGGCGAGGTGATCCGCCCTACATCGCGGCGGCGCCGCAACCGGACCCGGGCAGCGAGTGCGGACACGTTTGGTGCGGCGCCGCCGCGGTGAGAAGCTCTGGGCGGCCAGTGGCACTGGGTGCGTCTCGGCGGGCGTCGCACGCGCCCCGTCCGGTAGAATCGGCCCGATAATGAACGCCGCGACTCTGACCCTTCCCCTCCTGCTGGCGCTTCCCTTCCCGACAATCAGCAAGCTCCAGGTGGACGGCGACGTCCAGGCCATCCGCTTCGCGGACCTCGACGGCGACGGCGACCTGGACGCCGCCCTGACCCTGGTGCGCGCGTCCGGCAGCGGCCTGGCGCGCGAGCTGCGCGTCTTCCTGCGGGGGGCAGAGGGTTTCGGCGCCGAGGCGGCGGCCGGGTTTGCCGCCGGCGACGACGTGCTCTTCGCCGACGTGGCGGACCTGGACGGCGACGGCAGGGCGGAGGTGCTGCGCGTCGACGTGGCGGGCGTGAGCAGCTTCCGCCTGGCCGCGGCCGGCTTCGCCGCGCCCGAGCGCCTGCTCGAGGTTCCCTCGTTCTTCCGCGCCGCCGCCAGCGCGCGCCTCGACTTCGTGCCCGTGGCGCGCGACCTGGATGGAGACGGCCGCCCGGACCTGCTGCTGCCCGGCCGCGAGGGGCACCTCATCTTCCGCGCGCGGCCGGACGGCGGTTGGGACGAGCCGCACCCGCTCGCCTGGCGCTCGCGACGCGGCGTGAGCCACGGTCAGAACGTGCACTTCCGCATGACCTCGCGCCTGGCCGCGCCCACGCTCACCGACTGGGAGGGAGACGGCGTGCCGGACCTGCTGCTCGCTTTCGACGACCAGGTGGCGCGCGTGGCACTGCGGCCCGGGGCGCCGCTCCTGCCGCCCGCGCCGCTTCTCGACCTGAGCGCTCTGCTCGGCGCCGGCCGCGTACAAAAAGTCGGCCTGGCCATGAACAGCGGCCGCTTCCTGGACGTGGACGGCGATCGGCGCTGCGACGCGGTGCTCACGGATCGCGTGGCCCGACCGAGCCTCCTGGCCGGGATCGCCACGCGCACCCTGCTGCTGCTCTCCACCGACCTGGCGCAGGATGGCGGGCCGCGGCCGCGCCAGGTGATTCGCAACGACGGCGTGACCTCGCCGCCCCGGCTCTCTGACCTGGATCGGGACGGCGCCCTCGACCTGATCGTCACCACCGTGCGCACCGACCTGTTCAGCAAGCTCAAGGAGTCGCTGCTCGACCTGGTGCAGGTCACCTTCTTCATCTATCGCTTCGACCGCGAAGAGGAGCGCTTCGAGGAGGAGCCGGTGTTCAGCAGCACGCTCTCCCTGCCGGTCGAGCGGCTGCTCGACGTGGGCGCGTACGGCTGGGTGACCTTCGAGGCGGACTACGACGGCGACGGGCGGCCGGACTTCGCCTCGTATGGGGCGAGCGCCGGGACGATCAGCGTGCGGCGCGGTACGCGCAAGGGCTCGTGGTTTTCCTCGGCGGAGATCGCGTTCGAGGAGGAGCCGTTCTGCCAGGTCGAGGCCATCCTGACCGGCCCCTTCTTCGGCCAGGACCTCGACGGCGACGGCCGCGCCGAGATCATCTCGCTCGGCCGCGACCAGGCGCTCATCCTGAAGGTGGGGGAGGTGGGACAGTGATCGCCGGCTTCGCCCTGTGCGCGCTCCTGCTGCAGCCCGCGGCGGACGCCGGGTCCGCGAGCACGCTGCTGCTGCCGGAGGGGAGCCCGAACGTCTTCATGGCCGACGACTTCGACGGCGACGGCGATCTCGACCTGGTGACCGTGGACGGGCGCCGTGTCTCCGCCTTCTTCTGCTCCGGCGGGCGCCTGCCGTCGCGGCCGAGCCTGGCGCCGCTTTTGCCCGAGGACGTGGTCTTCGTGGACGGCGGGGACGTGGACGGCGACCTGGCGCGTGAACTGCTGCTGCTCGCGCCTGGCGGCGTGCTCGCGCTCGGCTTCCGCGGCGGCGCGGTCGCGGGCCCCGCCCCCGTGCCGGAACTGGCGGTGGAGGACGCACTCCTCCTGCCCGTGCCGGACGCGGACGTGTGCTGGAACGACGTCTTCCTGGACGTCGATGGCTCCGGGCGCGAGGACGCGCTCGTGCCGGTGGCGCGCGGCTGCCGCGCCTTCCTGCGCGCCGGCAATGCCACGCGCTTCACCGACGGCGGCCTGATACCGCTCGTGCTGGCGGGATCGATCGAGTTGCCGCGCGGCTCCGATCTCGGCGCGATCGAGC
>DYIW01000028.1:5620-14199 GCA_020723465.1 Phycisphaera mikurensis | reverse complement strand
GACCGTGGCCATGCCGCGCCTCTTCGCCGGTGACCTGGACGGCGACGGCCGGAACGAGGTCTTGGCCTTCGACGGGCGCGCCGTGGCCGCCTACGAGCAGCCGCGTGCACCGGGGGAAGCCTGGTTTAGGCGCTTCAGCAAGGTGCTCTATGAGGTGAACCCTTCGCTGCGCGAGGAGGTCCTCTCGTCGCGCAGCGTGCACTTCTCCGACCTCGACGGCCGCGGCCGGAGCTGCCTCCTGGTGGTGCGCGCCCTCGACGGCGAGATCGACTTCCTCGACGGCTCGGAGCTCGAGAACCGCCGCACGCTGCGCTTCGAGGGCTGGGTGCTGCCGCCGCGGCTCATCGACCTGGACGGCGACCGCCGCATCGACCTCCTGGTCCCGACCATCGAGGAGGTGGATCACTTGAAGCTCATGCGCATCTTCGTCGCGCGCTCGCTGCGCATGAGCTACTCCATCTTCAGGAACCGCGAGGGCGTGCGCTTCGCGCGCACGCCGGACGAGGTGCGCGAGATCACCTTCCCCCTGGACTACGAGTCGCTCGGCGGCGCCTTCTCCGTGGCGAGCCAGATGATCTACACCTTCGACGGCGACTTCGACGGCGACGGCAGCAAGGACTTCCTGGTCAAGCGCGCGCCGGCCGAGCTGGCCGTGCATCGCGGCGGCGGCGACGGGTCCTTCGCGCACGAGCCGACCCTGCTGCTCGAGATCGACGACACCAAGCCGTACCTCTCGGTGGAGGCGCGCTGCTGGGACTTCGACCAGGACGGCCGCGACGACCTGTTCCTGCACTACGTGGCGCGAGAGGGGCAAGAGGATCGCTACCTGGTGCGCATGACACGCGGCTGAGCGCCGGCCTTCACACATCGCTAGGATGTCCCGGTTCGGACCCTGTCGAGAAGTCCCGGCGGCGCCGGCGGCCGGCGAGGTCTGGCAAATCACTGCGAATGGAGGATGCGGTCCATGGTTCGCGGAACGCTGCTGCTGGTTCTCTCGATGACGATGGCGTCGTTCTTCGCGCCGGCCGAGTGCGCGCGCGCCCAGGACGCGAACGCGATCGCGAAGGAAGTCAACACGGAGCTGGCGGCCGCGCAGCGCGTCTTCTTCAGCGGCAAGTACCAGGAGGCTCTGACTCAGGTCGAGGCGATCGAGGGCAAGCTCGAGAAGCTGCGGGCGCAGAACGCCGCGCATCCGAGCCTGAAGAGCCTGGAGACGCGCTGCCGCAAGCTGCGCCAGGACATCGAAAAGCGCCTGCAGCGGCCGGACGCGGCCGGTGCGGGCGGCGGCGCGGCGGAAGGCCAGGCGGGTGCGGCCGGAGCGGCGGGCGCCGCGGGGCAGGAAGCGGCCCTGCCCGCGGCCGCGGCGCGCTGCATCCGCGAACTGGACGCCGCGCTGGAAAAGGCCCGGCGCGCGCTGGAGCGCGAGGGGAACGCCGAGGGCAAGGTCAGCCAGGCGCGCTACGAGATGCAGGCCGCGGACTCGTTCTGGAGCGACCTGGAGGCCAAGTACCCGGCCGCCCTGGCGCATGCGGACGCGGTCGCGGCCAAGGGGCGCCTGGCGGCCATGTACGAGCAGATCGCGGCGGCCGAGGCCGGCCTCGCGGCCGAGCAGGCGCGGCAGGCCCAGGCGGCCGGGCAGACCGCGGCCGATTCCGCGACGTGGATCGCCAAGCTCGGCCCCTACGTCGCGCACGCCGGTGAGAGCGGCCACGATCCGGAGAAGGAGTTCATCTCCGGCTACACCGAGGAGGCCGCGGAGATGAAGAAGCGCATGCGCCTCTTCGCCGAGGCGTCCGCCGCCTTCGCCGAGTTCCGCGCCTCCGGCCTGGCCGGCGGCGGCAGCGACGAGCTGCAGCAGATCGAGAAGGAGCTGGCCTGGCGCCTGGAGTCGTTCCGCACCGAGCTGGACGGCGCCGTCGCTCGCAACCTCGAGGAGGCCGAGGCCGAGGTGAAGCGCTGCGCCGAGTTCCTGGCCGCGAACGAGGCGCGCTGCGCCGACGGGCAGACCAAGCCCTACCTGCTGCAGAAGGACATCCTGCCGGACCTCATGAAAAAGGTGGCCTGGATCGAGAACCTGCGGCCGGGCGACAGCCGCGCGGCAGGCCTCAAGGCCGGCATCGAGGAGCTGAACGCGGCGCAGAGCCGCTGGCGCGAGCGCTTCATCGAGAGCACGGTCATGCTGCCCGAGCAGTACGCGGGCGAGGACGCGCAACTCCTGCGCGACAAGGCCGAGGCGGTCGTCAAGGAGCAGTTCGTCGATGCCGAGGTGCTGCGCGTGCTGGTCATCAGCCCGGACTGGGAGGAGGAGAGCGCGCTCGAGTTCACGGACACCACTCACAGCGCCCTGCGCTACCGCGTCACGCGCAGCGTCACGGTCCAGGTCGCGGCCAGGCGCGGCGCCGAGTGCTTCCTCTACACGGTCTACGTGGGCAAGGATCGCCAGAGCGACGGCGCCTTCGGCCCGCTCATGGGACACGTCATGTTCACCGACCGCATGCTGGAGGAGAATGTCGGCAAGTAGGGGGGCGGCGGCGCGGCCAAGGAACGATCAGGATTCCAGCCCTCTCGCTCGACACGGGCGGGGGCGGGTATCATTCTGCCGGTGAGTTCCGGCGCGGCGCCCAACCTGGAGGACTGGGCTCCTGCGGGTTCCTGGGAGGTCCGGTCGTGCAGAGACGACTCATTCTTCTGAGGCATGCCAAGAGTTCATGGAACAGCGAAGCGATCGACGACCGCGAGCGACCGCTGAACGAGCGGGGGAGGCGCAACGCCCCTGCCGTGGGGCAGCGTCTCATTGACCTGGGATGGCGTCCTGAAGCGGTGTACGGCAGCGACGCGCGACGCGCGCGCGAAACGTGGCGCCGCATGGAGGAGGCCTTCGAGGATGCGGACATCGAGGTCAGCTTCGCGCCTGACTTGTACGAGGGCGGGCTCGACGAGATCCTGGATCTCGCCGCGGGCTGGAGCCCGGCTCACGCCACCGTCCTCGTCATCGGGCACAACCCCGGCTTCGAGCAGGCCGTGGAGGAGCTGACCGGCCGCCGCGAGAAGATCACGACGTGCAATGCCGCCCTGCTCGTGGGGCGGGGCCGGGACTGGAGCGAGGCGCTGGCCGGTGAATGGGTCCTCGAGGGGATCGTCCGGCCGCGGGACCTCGACGTGGAGTGAGCCGCCCGGGCGCGGCCTGCCGCGCCGGAGGCGGCGCTTCCCGCTCGGGCGCGGGCCTGTGGTGGGGAGGCTGGCTGGTCGAACATATGAGAAGGGATGGGTGAGCGATGGCCAGGGTCCTGATCGTGGACGACGAGGCGCCGATCCGCCGCGTGCTGCGCGTGAAGCTCGAACAGAGCGCGTTCGAGGTGGAGGAGGCCGGAGACGGCGCTCAGGCGATCGAGCAGCTCGACCGCACCACGTTCGACTTGGTGGTGGCCGACATCGTCATGCCCAACCGCGATGGGCTCGAGGTGATCATGCACCTGCGGAAGAAGGCGCCCGGCGCGAAGGTGATTGCCATCAGCGCCCCGGGCAACCAGCTCTACCTTGACGTGGCCAGGAGCCTCGGCGCGGACCACGTCTTCACCAAGCCGTTCGAGCTGGCGGAGCTGGCGCGCGTGGCGCGCGAGCTGGTAGGGGAGAAGGGCTGAGGGACGCGGGGCCGCTTCCTGCTCAGGCTCTCACTCGGAGCCGTCCTTCCTGGTCCAGACCACGGGCGGCAGCGTGCCCGGCGGCTCCTCGGGCGCCTCGTCGTGCGTGCGGCGCAGCGGCACGATGCTGATCACGACGTGGCTCTTGTGCTCGCGTCGCACCTCGCGCGAGAACAGGTAGCGCAGCCCGGGCACGTCCTTCAGCCAGGGGATGCCGGCGCGCTCGTCGACCAAGGTGGTGCGCGTCAGCCCGCCGATCACGGCCGGCGTGTCGGCCGAGAGGTCGAGGACGCTCTCCACCGAGCTGCTGGTGATGATGGGCACGCTCTGGCTCGGCGTGTAGCCCACGTGGCTCGCCACCGACGCGCTGATCTCCAACTGGAGCGAGTCGCAGGCGATCGTGGGCGTGATGGTGACGATGACGCCCTCGACGAACTCGCGGATCAGGCGGTCGGCGTCCAGCGCCTCGGGCGAGTCGCGGTAGGGCGAGTCGATGACGTCGTTGTCCACGAAGCCGCGCAGCACGTACGGGATCTGCACCGTGGACTGGACCGTTGCCGTCTCGCCGTTGATGATGCGCACGCGCGTGTCCGTGATGACCTTGGCGCTGCCCTTCCTGGCCAGGTAGTTCAGGAACTCCGTGGCCAGGAGCTGATTGAACGACAGCTCGGCGGTGACCTCCTCCAGGCTCAGGTTGGTCTCGCCGGGCTCGCCGAACAGCAGGGTCAGGTCGCCGTTGTCGATGCTCTTCTTCCAGGCGTGCCAGTCGAGGCCGACGTCGCGGCCCTGCGTGGTGTCGATCTCGTAGATGCGCACGCGGGCCTCGATCTGGTCGGGCGGCCGGTCGTAGGCGTCGAGGGCGTCGATGATGCAGCTCACGAAGCTGGGCGTGTCCTCGAGGTAGAGGACGTTGCGGCTGTCGTCGGGCACGAGGATCTCGGTGCCGCTCGCGGCCGAGCCGGCCACCAGCTCGGCCAGCTCCGAGGGACGGCGGTGCTTGGGCCGGATGTAGGTGTAGCCGGTGCCGTAGTACGCGGCCTTCAGGTCGACATCGTCCAGCACCTCGATGGTCTGATCGAGGTAGGGGATCATCCACAGGGGCGCGGTGACCACCAGGATCGAGTCTCCTTCGTACTTGCAGGTGACCTCGCCGTTCTCCTCGAACTGGACCTCGCTGCCGACCGCGATGCGGTCCACCACCCCTCCCTCGAGGGTGACCGCGTTCAGCACGAGCTGGTACACCTCGGCGGCGTTGGCCTCCTTCAGCACGTACGCCTTGACCACGTAGTCGATGTGGTCCTCGGTCGACTGGATCTCGATGCGTTCCGTGGGTCCGCCGGGCTTCTGCGCCAGCGACTCGGGGTTCTTCTGGGCGAAGCGGTTGAACTGCAGGCCGTCGAGCGCCGGCGGATTCGCCTGCGCCAGGGCGGGAACCTCCAGGACGGCGAGCAGCGCCGCGGCGGCAGCGGCTGCGCCAAGGGTTCTGGCAGCGCGCGGTTTCATCTCGGTACGTCTCCTCTGCCGGCGGCCGGGGCGGAGTCTTCGAGTCAGACGGACGGCCGGCTTGAGGGAGTTTTCGTACGTTTGGGCAGCTTCTCTTGAGCGCTTTTCGCGGAGGCGAGCCGCTACTTCTCGCCGGAGGGCGCCGCCGGCTCGGTGACAGGCCGCGCCAGGCGGATCTTGACCGCGCCGGGGCTGGTCGGCGCGAGCCTCGTCCGCCCGCGCGCGCTCCAGGCGGCCGGGAGCGCGGAGTGCCCGCCGTGGCCGGGAGCGAGGCGCCGCGTCCAGTCATCGGCGCGGGAGGCGAGCTGCTCGGTCGTGCGGAAGGAGAAGGCGTAGCGCGGTCCGGCGGGCACCGCCTGCTCGGCCAGCGCCACGGCCTGAGCCAGGGGCGCGTCCCCTTGCGCAGGCGGGGCAGTGCCTGCCGCCTGGCACGAGGCGAGGAGCAACGCCAAGAGAGATGTCAAAGCGAGGCGCAAAGTCGGCGCTCCCACGCGGGCTACCGAGTGATTCTAGCCTGAAACGACCGGCGAGGCCAGGCGCGCGCGCCGGCCCCAAGGGTGGGTCGCAGCGCGGCGGCGCGAGCCTGGTCGAGCGAGAGGGCGCGCCGGGCGCCTCGGACGGACTCGACCGGCCGGCTCCGGTCGCGGCGCCTGCCTGCCGGCAGGCCGCCGCGATGTGCCTCCTGGTCGCCGAGCACGCGAGCATGGGCTGCAACACGAAGCCCTGATCACGGCGGACCCCCCGGCTCCACCTGGATTTGGGTGAGCGGCAGGCCCAGGGCACGCTCCAGCTGCGCCAGGGCCACGGCCAGGTCGTACTGCGCACGAACGTAGTCCATCCTGACGCCCACGAGGGCGCGCTGGGCCTCAAGCAGGGCCAGGATCGTGGTCTCACCGCCGGAAAACGCCTCCTGAGCGAACAGCAGACCGCGCTCGACCTCCGGTAAGAGCCGCTCGCGGCAGAACGCGACGGCTTGCGCGGCAGTGCTGAGATGGTCCACGGCCATCCGGACCTGTTGATTGACCTCCGCCCGCAGCGCCCGCAGCGTCTGCTCGGCCTGCTCGCGCAGATAGCGCGCGCGCGCCACCTGCGCCTGGTTCTGGTCGAAGACAGGCAGGCTCACGGTGAGCGTCGGTCCATACAGCGTCTTGCCCTGCTCCGTGGCGCCTGCCTCGCGCTCCGGACGCTCGAGTGCGCCGCCCACCAGGACGTCCGAGAAGACGCTCCACCGCTCGAGTTCCTCCCGTTCCCGCGCCGCCTGGATCTCCGCCTTCATCGCGGCCACGTCGAGCCGCGCCTCCACCGCGCGCCCGGCGAGCGCCTCCGGGTCCAGCGCCTCCTCAACGAAGACCGGCCAGCCCGTTCCCAGGCGCAGACCTTGCACGTCGACCTCCAGCGCCAGCAGCATCGCCAGGCGTCTCCTGGCGTCGGCGCTGGCCAGCCGCGCCGCGCGCACCTCGATCTCGGCGGACAGAACCCGCCCCTGCGCCAGGCTCTCGTCCAGCAGGGTCGCGGCACCTCCTTCCAGCATTGCACGCACCGCCTCCAGCGAGGACCCGGCGAGATCTCGGCTGGACTCGGCCGCAGCGAGCAGCTCCGTCGCCGCCACCGCCCCATAGTAGGCCTCGCGTGTCTCCTGACACAGTTCCGCGCCGATCCAAGCGACCTTCAAGACGACGGCATTCAGGGCGTGTCCAGCGGCTCCCTCGGCCCGCGGAATGCGCCACAGGTCCGAGAGCTGCTGCGCGAGGCTGGCCTGCAGGCTCGGGCTGCCGCCGCCCGAGGGAAATAGGCCCAGCAGGCTCAGGGACGGGTTGGAGAGCAGCGTCGACTGGATCAAGTCTGCCTTCGCCACTCCGATCTCGCCGAAGGCCGCTCGCAGCCGCGAGCTGTTCCTGAGCGCCAGGAACACGGCCTCGTCCAGAGTCAGTCCCTCCGCGAGCACCAGTTCGATCTCCCTGCTGTCCATCGTGCGTGCGCTGGCATCCCACGAGCCCCCCAGTCCCGTGGTGTCATCGATGAATTGGCGGGCCGCGGCCACCTCCGGGGAGGGGTCCACTTGTGCGCAGCCGAATGCCAGCGACGGCAGCAGGAGGGCCGAACCAGCCCACTGGGGACGGTAGCGGGTGACGGGACTCATGCGGACACCTCTGACGGGGCGCCCTGCCTTGTTTCGGCCGGGAGACCGAGCCGCAGCAGGAGGGTCGGCAGTACGATCATGTTGAGGAACGTGGACGAAAGGAGCCCGAAGAGAATGACGACCGCCATAGGGGTGAGGATCTCCGTGCCCGGCTTTTCGCCCCGCAAGGCGAGCGGGATGAGCGCCAGACCGGCCGCAAGCGCGGTCATCACGATTGGAGCAAGACGCTCCATTGCGCCACGGCGCACCGCTTCGCGGTAGTCCGCCACGCCCTCGTGCAGCTGCAGGTGCCGGACGTGCGACACCAGCATGATGCCGTTCCGCGCGGCGATGCCGAACACGGTGATGAAGCCGATGAGCGACGCGACCGTCAGCGTCTCTCCCGACGCCAGGACGCCCGCCACGCCCCCGATCAGGGCGAGGGGGAAATTGACCATGATCAGGCCGGCGTCCCGCGCCGAGCGGAACGCGAGATGCAGCAGGAATCCGATGACGAGGACGACAATGCACCCGATCAGCAGCAGTCTGCGGTTGGTCTCGGTGGCGCTCTCGAACTGGCCGCCGTACTCGACGTAGTACCCCTGGGGCAGCTCGACGGAGTCGGTCACCGATCGACGGATGTCGTCGACGACGCCCCCGACGTCCCTCTCCGCCACGTTGCACATGACGACGATCTTGCGCTGGACGTTTTCCCGGCTGATGAGGTTGGGGACTCTCTCCTGTTGGATGTCCGCGACCGCACTGAGGGGCACTTGGAGCAGGCCGCCTTCGGCTGCGACGGCCACGGGGGTGTCTCCAAGGGACTCGGTCGTCAGAGCGCCCTCTTGGCGGAGCAGCACGACCAGATCGAAGGTGTTGCGGCCCTCCAGGATCTCCGTCACGCCGACTCCCAGCGTGCGCGCCTGCAGCGCCTGGGCGGCTTCCTCGATCGTGATCCCGTGCCGCGCCAGCGCCGCTCGCTCGAACTGAACGCGCAGGCTCGACACCGTCGCCTGCTGTTCGGTGGAAAGGTCGACGACCCCAGGCACGGACCGCATGCACTCCTCGACCTGCTTGGCCAGGCCGCGCAGCCGCGACAGGTCGCTTCCGAAGATCTTCACGGCGATGCTCGCCCGCGTGCCGGAGAGCATGTGGTCGATTCGATGGCCGATGGGCTGACCGAAGGTCGCCCTGATCCCGGGGATCGCCTCGACTCCCCTGCGCAGAGCGCTCAACAGGTCGGCCTTGGTTCGCCTCGGTCCCAGGCCCAGGCGCTCCGGCGCGGCCATGTCCAGAGTCAGATCGATCTCGCTGGC
>DYIW01000028.1:0-5610 GCA_020723465.1 Phycisphaera mikurensis | reverse complement strand
GGTACGCCTGCCGATGGCTACGACTTCCGGCTGCCGCATGAGGGCCTGTTCCACCAGGTTGGCCAGGCCGTTGCTCTCCTCCAGCGACGTCCCCGGCACCGTCACCACGCCTACCACCAGCGCCCCCTCGTTGAACTCGGGCAGGAAGTTCCGCCCGACCTGCGACATGCAGATCGCACTGGCCAGGAAGGCCGCGGCCGTGGGCGCGGCGACCAACCACGGGTGCCGCAGCGATCGCTCCAGGACGCCGTCATACAGCCGCTTCAGCAGTTCCACGCTCCAGGCCTCCCGGCCCGAGGTCACGGCTCTGCACCGCGGAAGGAGGTACGAGCACAGCGCCGGCGTGACCGTGAGGGCAACAGCCATGGACGCAGCGAGCGCGACCGTGAAGGAGACGCCCAGCGGGAGGAGCAGTCGGCCCTCCACGCCGGAGAGGAAGAAGAAGGGCGAGAAGACCAGCAGGATGATGAAGGTCGCGAAGACGATCGACGCGCGCACCTCGACCGTGGCGTCCACCACGACCGTCGCGATCGGCCGGCGTCGCTCCGTGGAAAGCCTCCTGTTCTCTTTCAGACGCCGCACTATGTTCTCGACGCAGATGATGGCGTCATCGACGACGACGCCGATGGCAATGGCCATGCCGCCAAGCGTCATCGTGTTGATGCTCGCGTCGAAGATGCGCAGCGTGAGCACGGCCGTGAGCAGTGACAAGGGAATCGCGAGCAACGTGATGACGCTCGGCCGCAGGCTCATGGTGAAGAACACGACGACGACCACGACCATGAGGCCGCCCTCGATAAGGGCGGTGATCGTGTTGGCGATCGACGCCTCGATGAAGCTCGCCTGCCGGAACAGGTTCTTGTTGATCACCATGCCCTCGGGCAGCGCGTCCTGGATCTCGTCGAGCGCCAGGTCGAGTCTGCGCGTGAGTTCCAGCGTATTGGCGCCCGGCTGCTTCTGGACGGCCAGGATCACCGCCGGCTCGATGATGGGGCCCCACTCCTGGTCTCGCCGAGACGCGGCCGCCGTGCCGCGCTTCACCGCCGCCCCGACGCGGACCTCGCCCAGGTCGCTGACGCGCACCGGCACGCCGTCCGCCATGGCGACGATCGTGCCGGCGATGTCCTCCTCCGAGCGGATTCTCCCGATGCCCTGGATGAGCGTCTCCTGGCTGCCTTGTGCGAGAATCCCCGCCGACACGTTTTCGTTGGCGCGCCGCAAGGCGTCGGCCACGCTGCCGACCGTGAGTCGATGCGCGGAGAGCCGTGTCGGCGAAAGCGCCACCTGGTACTGCTTCGTATCTCCCCCGATCGGCGTCACCTGAGACACCCCCGCGACGGACAGCAGGCGCCGGCGGATCTCCGTTGCGGCAGTGGTGCGCAGTTGGATCGGGTCGTGCCGGTCGGACGTGAGCGAGAGGAAGAGGATCTCGCCCATGATGGACGAGGTGGGCGCCAGGACCGGGGCTTCGACCTGGGGAGGCAGTCGGCCCGTGACCTCTGAGAGCCGCTCGGTGACCGTCTGCCGCGCGCGGTAGATATCGGTGCCCCAATCGAACTCCACCCAGACCACGGCGATGCCCACGGCGGTGGCCGATCGGACGCGGCGCACGTGCGAGGCGCCGTTGACGGCGGATTCGATGGGAAGCGTCACCAGGGTCTCCATCTCCTCCGGAGCCATCCCGTGGCCCTCCACTAGGACCGTGACCGTGGGTGCGGTCAGATCAGGGAAGACGTCGACGGGCATGGTGGCGGCGATCCAGGCGCCCGTGACCAGGAGAACCACCGAACTCAGGCTCACGGCCAGGCGGTTCTGGATGACGAGCTGAACTAGACGGCGAATCATCCGTGGCGCCCTCCTCTCAGTGGACGTGTCCGTGGCTGAAGGACTCCGGGTTGAGGCCGGCGACGCGGATGGCATAGGCGCCGCGGATCACCACCCGCTCGCCCTCCGCCACTCCGCGCTTGACCTCCACGAAGCCCCTGTCCCTTGCCCCGGTCTCGAGTTCACGCTTCTGGAACAGCTCGCCCTGCAGCAGCACGTAGACCGTGGGCAGGCCGTTCTCCAGGACGATGGCCTCCTCGGGCACGACGACGGCGTCCACGGCGCGCCGCGTCTCGAGCAAAACGTCGACCGTGCGGCCGATCAGCAGGCGGCCGCCCGGGTTGGGCAGCTCATAGAACAGGTCGACCGTGCGCCTCTCCGGGTGCACGACGCCGCCCTTATGCACCAACCTGCCCATGCCGTCGCCGAGGACGTCCACGCCGTCGCCGGCCTCCCCGGGGATCCTGACGACGGCGCCCGGCGAATCGGCCAGCCGCGCGAGGTTGAATTCGGACACGGGCGCGCGGATGGAAACGGTGTCGCGGGCGACGATGTGGAAGAGGGCGTCGTCGACCTCGACGTGCTCCCCGGGAGCGTGGGACTTGCCCTCGACGACTCCATCGATCGGAGACACGATGTCGAGCAGGAAGGCATCGCCGCTCGGCTCGTGCGCGCCGCCGCGGGCGCCCGGCTGTTCGCTGAGGAGACTCGCCAGGGCCGCCTTGGCGGCTTCGCTCGATTCCCTCAGTCTTTCGGCGCCCTCCAGCTCGGCTTCCGCCAGCCGCAAGTTCGCCACGCACTCGTCGCGCTGACCCTCCGTGCACAGTCCCTTGGCATGCAGACCGGTGATTCGCTCGTGCGCCTTCCTCGCCAGGTCGAGCCGCGACCTGGCCTGCTCGAGCGACTGGAGGATCTCGATCTCCTTCATCTGCAGGTCGATCCGCCGCAGGAGGAGTTCGCGCGCCGTGGCCGCCGCCTGCAGCTGGTTCGCTCGCAACTGCGTCGCCTCGGTGTAGGGAAGCGGCGGCTCGACGTGGCCCAGCACCTGGCCGGCCTTCACTTCGTCGCCGATACGGGGGACGAGGCCCGAGCGCGGGCTCGTCAGTCGGCCGGCGACGGGAGAGGTCACGCGCACGGCGGCGCCGTCTCGCGCGAGGACCTCACCCACGACATGCAGTCGTTCGACGAGAGTACGCCGTGCGGCGGGACGGATCAGGGTCCGCAGAGGCCACTGTTGCTCCAACAGGAAGGGCACCGCGTCGGGAGGATCCGGGCGGGTTGCCTCCAAGGCCGCGTCCGCGGCGGCTCTCACGTCTTCGTGGACAACGATCGCCTCCAGCGGAATGACGTCGTCCACCTGCGGACTGGTGACGACGATGCGGGCGGGAAACGAGCCGGACTGGTGGAGGGCACCCTCGGGCGTGAACAAGCCGTCTCGTGCGGGCGCTGCGGCCTTGAGAGTCACGGCGGCGGCGCCCGGCGTGTCCACCACGAACTCGAGCGACCCACTCCGCACCGGTTCGCCCGTCTCCAGCACGGTGACGTGGGCCAGGAACCGCGCCGGTTCCCCTCGGATCAAGTGGGGGTACTCCATGAACAGCTCGACCTTGGGAGTGAACACGGTGACCGACACCGGGTCGAGCTCATCAACTTCGGGCGCGTCAGACGCGGCCGACTTCTGACAGCCGGAAAGCAATAGAAGGCAGGGAATACCCATGAGCGGAAGGAGTGTTCGGAACATGGCTGACCTCGAGCTTGCAGGCGGGACGCGCTCCGGGCGGCGTCCGGGAAGCGGGGGAATCACGCCGGCCGTGTCGAGCAGCGCGGCGCACGGCGGCTTGGGACGGAGAAGACGAGGAGCAGTTGCTACGCCGCCAGCGGGGGGGCTCTCTGCCGATTGTGGACCCCAAGCAGAGCCGGAGGGTCAATGCCTTCTTCCGTGCCGCGTACCGCGAGCGCAGTCCCGCATGGGAGGCCGATGGATGGCTCCGGAGCCAGGGCTGCTTTCGCCGCAGGCTTGGCGGAAACCGCCGCGGACCCCGGCTGCCGGGCACAGCTCAAGTGATCGGCGACCGGGTGTGGCTCGTGCGGGGAGGGCTCCCGCTCGGGCGTCTGCTGGCCGTCCCGTGCCTCGTCCGTCGCGCACGACAGGGTCAGGGACGATCCCTCGTGATGCTCCTCGAAGGCGAGATGGCAGGGAAGGCCGAGGACCTGTCCCAGCACGTAGCCAAAGGCCAGGAGCAGTTCCCAGCGCCGCCCAGAAATGCCCATGGCCCGCGACGCAGGGCGCACGGGTGGCCTTCCAGAATGGGCGAGGTTCCGCTTCATCGGCAAAGGAAGATAGCAGCAGTCTCGCCATGAGGCAAGGCCGTACGGCCAGCGCTCAAGCGTGCGTCAGAAGGTCAGCCCCAAGACCGACCGTGCATGCCCCCCAAGGGCCGGCGGAGAAGGGATCAGCGCGCGCCGGCCCCACGTTCCTTCCCTGCTTCCGGGTGTTCCGCCAGATACGGGCCGAGCGCCAGCGCGTCGATGCGCCCGAGCAGGAAGGCGCGCACCGCGTCCTCGGGCGAGAGCACGATCGGCTCCTCGTGCATGTTGAAGCTGGTGTTGATGAGGCAGGGCACGCCAGTGAGCTTCTCGAACTCGGCGATGATGTCGTAGTACGCGGGGTTGGTCTCGCGCCGGATGAGCTGCGGCCGGGCCGTGCCGTCCACGTGCACCGCGGCCGGGCAGTGTTCCTTCATCCAGTCGGTGCAGTCGAAGGTGATGGTCATGTACTCGGCCGCGTGCTCGGCGCCGCTCAGGCCGTGGTAGCAGCGCGCGCGCGCCTCGTACATGGTGACGGGCGCGAAGGGCATGAACTCGGTGCGGCCCAGCCGGCGGTTCAGCCACTGGTTCACGTCCGGCTCGCGCGCGTGATAGAGGATCGAGCGGTTGCCGAGCGCGCGCGGCCCGTATTCCATGCGGCCGGCGAAGCGTCCCACCACCTGGCCCCGCGCCAGCCGGCGCGCCACCTCGGACGCCAGGTGCGGCGGCTCGGAGTAGCGTAGGCCCTTCTCCTCGAGCGCCGCGCGCATGGCGGCGCGGTCATACTCCGGGCCGAAGTAGACCGGGCCGAGCGGCGCCCCCACGCCTCCCGGCCACGACTGCAGCAAAGCCAGGCCCGTGCCGCAGCCGCCGTCGCCCATGTTCGGGTAGATGAAGATGTGCTCCACTCCCTCGACCTCGTGGACGCGCTGGTTCATCTTCACGTTGGCGGCCACGCCGCCGGAGAGCACCACGGCGCGCGCGCCGGTCTCCTTCAGCCAGTGCGCGACGATGGCGCAGGCAGCGACTTCGAGCACGCGCTGCCAGGCGGCGGCGACGTCGACCATGGGGAAGCGGCCGGCCAGGTAGCGCGAGAAGAAGATGTTGAGGTTCTGGTGGATGCGGAGGTCGCCCGCGCTGAAGTCGAAGCGCTCGAGCACGACCTGCGCCAGCGCCTCCGGGTCGCCGTACGCCGCCAGGCCGACGATCTTGCCGGCGTGGCGGTCCGGGCGGAAGCCGAGCGACGAGGTCACCATCTCGTAGAAGGTGCCGAGCGAGTAGGGGAAGCGCAGGTCATGCAGGCGCCGTAGCGCGCCTCCTTCGCCCAGGCTGATCGACCCGGACAGGCCGCTGCCGTAGCCGTCGAGGGTCACGACCAGCGCGCGCTCGCAGCCGCTGGCGAGGTAGGCGTTGGCCGCGTGCGCCAGGTGGTGCTCGGCGCGCAGGAGCCGCGCGCGGAAGCCGGAGTACCACAGGCCG
>DYIW01000027.1 GCA_020723465.1 Phycisphaera mikurensis | reverse complement strand
GGGCTCGCGCGCGCCATGCCCGCGGCGCTCGCGCGGGCCGGCACCGAGCCCGATGCGGTCGAGGCCTTCTGCGCCCACGGCACGGGCACGCCCTACAACGACGCCATGGAGCTCGCGGCGCTCGAGACGGTGTTCGGCGCGCGGCGCTTCCCGGCCTTCTCGGTCAAGGGCGCGGTCGGCCACACGCTCGGCGCCGCGGGTGCGCTCGAGGCCGCGCTCTCGGCCGTGGCGCTGCGCCGCGGTCTCCTGCCGCCGACCGCGGGACTGGTGCACCCCGAAGCGCGCGCCGCGGGCCGCTTCGCGACCACGCCGCAGCGCATCGCCGCGGGGAGCCTGCTCACGGTCAACTCCGGCTTCGGCGGGGTGAACGCCGCGCTCCTCCTGGAGAGACGCGCATGAGCGGCGTTGCGCTGGTGAGCGGCGGCGGCTTCGTCACGGCCTCGGGCCACGGCCGGCTGAGCGAGGGCAGGCCGCTCGTCCTTTCTCCGGGAACGCCGCTCCTGCCGCGGAAGGGCGAGATCTTCGCCACGCCGCCGGCCCGCTACGGCCGCTTCGACGCGTACACGAAGCTCGGCTGCGCCGCCGTGGCCCTGGCGCTGCGAGACGCCGGGCTGGAGCAAGGGGCCGCGGCGCACGGCGTCGGCCTGATCAGCGCGAGCGCCCGGGAGTGCCTGGCCACAGACCTCGCCTTCCAGGCGAGTACTTTTCCCGAGGACGGCCGCCTCGCCAGCCCCAACCTCTTCACCTACACGCTGCCGACCATCGTGCTCGGCGAGTGCGCGATCGCCTTCGGCCTCACCGGCCCCACCTTCTGCACGGGCGAGGACGGCCGCCTGGGCATGACCGCCCTGCTCGCCGCCCTGCGCCTGCTCGAGGCGGGCGCGGCAGGCTGCATGCTCACCGGCTGGATCGAGAGCGTCCCCGCGGCGAGCGCGCCGCTCGGGGCGTTGTTCGTGATGATCGAAGCCGCCCCGCGTGCCGGCGCGCGCGCCTTCTGGCGGCTGCAGCGCCAGGGAGACACGGTGCGGCTCGAGAACGGCGCGCGGCTCGACTCCCTGCCCGGGCTTTTCGGCGCGCGCGAGTAGGATCAGCCGGCATGAAGTGGAAGCTGGTCTACCCGAAGTGGCGGAAGCTCGAGCGCCAGACCGCGTTCCACCTGCCGCCGCACGGCCCGGTGGTCGTCGCCGCCGAGATCCCGGTGGAGATCGATCTGGAGTTCGTGGACGACAACGTCACGGACCTGCGGCTCGACGACGCGCCCGACCTGGTGGCGCTCTCGGTCATGCTCACGGCGCAGCTCCCGCGCGCCTTCGAGATCGCGGACGCCTACCGCGCGCGCGGCGTGCCCGTGCTCGCCGGCGGCATCGCCGCCATGCTGCACGCGGCCGAGGTGAGCGGCCGCGTGGACAGCGTCTTCCTCGGCGAGGTGGAGGGCGGGCGCCTGCGCGCGGTCCTCGCCGACCTGCGCCGCGGCCGCCTGCGGCCGGTCTACGACTTCATGCACGACCCGCCGCCCATCGAGCTGGTCGGCACGGCGCGGCGCGGCATCCTCGAGCGCGAACGCTACGTGTACCGCGGCGTGCGCATGCTCGACCTGGTGCACGCCTCGCGCGGCTGCCGCTTCGACTGCTTCCCGTGCTGCTCGGCCTTCCTCGGCGGCAAGACCTTCCGGCCGCGGCCCATCGAGAAGGTGGTCGCGGAGATCGAGTCGATCGACAACGAGCGCCTCTTCCTGGTGGACAACTCGCTGGCTCAGGACGCGCGCTGGGAGGAGGAGCTCTTCCGCGCGCTCGTCCCGCTCAAGCGAAGGTGGGTCAGCCATCCCATCGAGGAGGACGACCGCCTCCTCGACCTCGCGCGCCAGGCGGGCTGCTGGTACGTCTATCAGGCGATCTTCGACACCTCGGACGTCATTCGCCGGCGCGTGCGCCGCTACCAGGACCACGGCATCGCCGTGGAAGGCACGGTCATCCTCGGCACCGACGACCACGACCACGACGCCATCCGGCGGCTGGTCGACTTCCTGCTGGAGATCGACCTCGACCTCGCCGAGTTCACCATCATGACGCCCTACGCGGGCAGCCCGCTGCGCGCGCGCCTCGAGCAGGAAGGGCGCATGCTCACGCGCGACCCGGCCGAATACACCTGCGACCGCGTCACCTTCCAGCCGCGGCGCATGACGCCGCTCGAGCTGCGCGAGATGTACGACTACGCGTGGGACACGTTCTACGCCGAGAAGCCGCAGGAGCTGAGGATGGCGGACCTCTTCCTGAAGGTGCTGCAGCAGAAGGGCGCGGGCGGGGAGCGCGGGTAGCGACATGGCCAAGATCCTCCTCGTGGTCGCCAACGCCACGCGCGATCCCTACCCGGTGTTTCCGCTCGGCCCCTCGCTCGTGGCCGCCGCGGCGCGCGCGCGCGGGCACGAGGTCGTGCTCTGGGACTACCTGTTCGAGACGCGGCGCGGCGGAACGCTCGCCGCCGCCGTGGCCGCGCACGCGCCCGACGTGATCGGCGTGTCGCTCCGGAACATCGACAACGTCGACTCGATCGATCTCGAGTCCTACACGGGCTGGCAGCGCGCGCTCGTCCAGGAGGCGCGGGGCTCGAGCGCCGCGCCCATCGTGCTGGGCGGCGCCGGCTTCTCCCTCATGCCCGAGCGCCTGCTGGAGGAGATGCAGGCCGACTACGGCGTGGCCGGCGAGGGGGAAGAGGCCTTCTGCGACCTGGTGGAGCGCCTGGAGCGGGGCGAGCGGCCGGCGGAGCGCATCGTCCTGCCGCGCACGCCTCTGCCGGCAGCGCGCATCGGCGGCGCTCCGCCCGACCCGGAGCTGGCGCACTTCTACCTCGGCGAGGGCGGCATGCTCAACCTGCAGGCCAAGCGCGGCTGCCCCTTCCACTGCGCCTACTGCACCTATCCCCTGCTCGAGGGACGGAGCTACCGCAGCCGCGCGGCGCGGGACGTGGTCGACGAGATGGAGATGCTGCGCGACCGCTCCGCGGCCGACTACCTGGCACTCACCGACTCGACCTTCAACGACGCGCACGGCTCCTACCTGGAGATCGCCGAGGAGCTCGTGCGCCGCGACCTGCGCGTGCCCTGGATGGCCTTCTTCCGGCCGGCTCGCTTCCGCCCGGAGGACGTGCGGCTCCTCCGGCGCGCCGGCCTCTCTGCCGTGGAGTGGGGCACGGATGCCGCCAGCGACGCCACCCTGCAGGGCCTGAACAAGGGCTTCTCCTGGGAAGAGGTGGACGAGAGCAACCGGCTCTTCACAGCGGCCGGCATCCACGCCGCGCACTTCATCATCTTCGGCGGGCCCGGAGAGACGCCGGACACGGTGCGCCAGGGCCTGGAGAACGTAGAGCGCCTCGCGGGCGCCGTGGTCTTCGCCTTCCGCGGCATCCGCGTCCTGCCCGGCACGGCCATACAGCGCCTGGCCGTGGAACAGGGCCTGGTGCGCGCCGACCAGGACCTCCTGCCGCCCGTCTTCTACCACTCGCCCGAGGTGGACGGAGAGTTCCTGCACGCGGCGCTCGCCGCTTCCTTCCATGGCCGGTCCGACCGCGTCTACCCGCCGGGCAGCGCCAGCGTGATGGCGCGCGCCTTCCATCGCCTGGGCTATCGCGGGCCGCTCTGGGACTTCTTGCTGCGCGACGCGAGGGGGGGGCGATGACGCCCGCGACGGCGCGCCGCAACGTCCTGCTCGTCCACCCGCTGGGCATGAACTGGCTGCCGGGCGAGAAGGACATGTCGCGCGTCGCCAACATCATGCCCCCGCTCGGCCTGCTGAGCCTGGCGGCCTGGCTGGAGCGGCGCGGCCACGCGGTGCGCGTGCATGACTGCTACGCCTGGCCGGGGCAAGACGAGGTCATCGCCCGGGCGCTCTGCGACGGGCCGCCCGACTTCATCGGATTCAGCGCGACCACCTCGAGCTTCCCGGACGCGGCGCGCCTGGCGCGGCGCATCAAGCAGGCCTGTCCGCGCGTGCGCACCGTGTGCGGCGGCGTGCATGTCTCGGCGCTGGGCGCGGAGCTCTTGCGCGCCCACCCGCAGTTCGACTTCGGCGTGGCCGGCGAGGGCGAGGAGGCGCTGGCCGCGCTCGTCGAGTCGGACGGCGCGGGCGCGGCCGGCACGCCCGGCGTCCTCTGGCGCGACGGCGAGGAGGTGCGCTTCGCCGGCCCGCGCGAACCGACGCTCGATCTCGATTGTCTGCCCTTTCCCGACTACGGCAAGCTCGCGGGCTTCCCGCGCGCCTACCGCCTGCCGCTGTTCAACTATCCGCGCGCGCCGGGAGCCACGGCCGTCACCAGCCGCGGCTGCACCTACCACTGCTCCTACTGCGACCGCTCGGTCTTCCGCCGCTCCTACCGCCGCAACTCGGCCGGCTACGTGGCCGAGCTGGTGCGCGTGCTGCGCGCGCGCCACGGCGTCCGTCATGTCAACTTCTACGACGACAACTTCGCGCTCGACCGCGCGCGGCTGCACGCCTGCTGCGAGGAGCTGATCCGCGCGCGCACGGGCTGCACCTTCAACATTGCTGCCCGCGCCGAGCACCTGCACGCCGCCGACCTGCCGCTGCTCAAGCGGGCGGGCTGCTGGATGATCAGCCTCGGCCTCGAGAGCGGCGATCCGGAGCTGCTCCGGCGCCACCGTTCGCACTCCGACCCGGAGCAGGCGCGCCAGAAGGTCGCCGAGATCCGCGCGGCCGGCATCCGCGCCAAGGGCCTGTTCATGCTCGGGCTGCCCGGCGAGACCGAGGAGTCCATCGAGCGCACCATCGAGTACGCGCTCGGCCTGCCGCTCAGCGACCTGAACGTCGCCAAGTTCACGCCCTTCCCCGGCTCGCCTCTCTATCGCGAGATCCGCTCCCACGGCAGCTTCGACGAGGACTGGGAGCGGATGAACTGCCTGAACTTCGTGTTCGTGCCCGCGGGCCTGACCGCCGCGCGCCTCGAACAGCGTTTCCGCGAATTCTACCGGCGCTACTACGGCCGCCCCGCGGCCTTCCTCGCCTACGGCGCCATGCTGTGGCGCTCGCCCGACAGTTGGCTGCGCTTCCTCAGGAACCTGAGCGACTTCCTCGCCTTGCGCCGCGCCTACCGGAGGAGCGGATGACGGGGCCGGCCGCGGCCGTGGAGCGCCCTCCCGCGCCAGGCGCCGCGGCGCTCCTGGTCCTCGCCGCGGCAGACGGCGCGCCGCCGCGCCGCGATATTGCGCTGGAGGCGCTCGCTGCGGGCCTGCCCGTGGCGATCGGGACGCCCGCGGCCGGTGCGTACGAGACGCTGGACGACCTCCCGCTGGTGCGGCTCCAAGTGCCCGCGGGCGGCGGTCGCGAGGAGCTGCTCCGCGCCGCCGCCGCGTGGGCGGAAGTGCACCACGTCACGCACATCGTCGTGCTCGACGGGGACGGCCGCCACGCGCCGGCCGAGGCCCGGGCCTTCGTTGCCGCGCTCGCCGAGAAGCCCTGCTCGATCGTCGTGGGCAGGGCGGCGCCGGGCGCCGCCTCGTCTCCCGGCCGGGGCGGGCGCCTCGCGCGCCTGCTGCTGCGCGTCGCTTGCGGCGCCGACCTCGCGGGCGCGCGCTGCGCCTTCCGCGCCTTTCCGGCGGCCGCGCTCGCGCGCGTGCGCTGCGCCGCGCGCGCGCCCGAGCGGGACGTCGAGTTCGTGGTGCGCGCGCTCTGGGCCGGCCTGGAGCTGATCACGATCCCGGTGTCGGAGCGGCCCGTGGCGGCGCCCGTTCCGCGCCCGTTCGCGCGCCTGCGCGCTCTCGCCGCCTCTGCGCGGCTCGCCGCGCGCAACCTCAATCCCTGGCCGCACCGGCGCCACTTCCATCCCGACCCGAACGCCGTGCCCTTCTCCTGGCGCCATCCCGTGCGCTACTGGAAGTACCTGCACCACAACGTCGTTTACCGCAGGCTCGGCGCGGGCGAGGAGAAGCTGTCGCTGCGCCATCCGCTGCGCTCGCTCCGCCTCCTGCACCTCGAGAGCACCACGCCGCACGAGATCAGCCTGGCGTGCATGCTCGGCATCTTCCTCGGCGCGCTGCCGCTCATCGCCTGCCACACCGTGGCGATCGTGTTCTACGCCACGCGCTTCCGCTTGAACCGCGCCATCGCCTTCTACGCCAGCAACCTGTGCGCGCCCTGGGTGCCGCCCTTCGTGCCGGCGCTCGACATCGAGGTCGGACACTTCCTGCTGCATGGCCGCTTCATCACCGCGGCCGATCTCGGCACGCGCGAGGCGCTCTTCCGAACGCTCTGCGCCGAGGCACACCTGCGCCTCTTCGAGTACCTGCTCGGCTCGCTGCTCGTCGGGCCGGCGCTGGCGCTCCTGGTGGGCGCGCTCGTCTACGCCTTCGCCGCAGGGCGCCGCGCGCGCGGCGCGGCGCCGGACTACGGCGGCCGGCCGGGCCACGCCGTCTTCCACTTCCTCATCCGCCGCTGCGGCGTGACGCCGGCGTACGTCCTGCTCGCCCTGCTCGTGCCCTACTACGTGCTGCTCCGGCCCAGCGCCAGGCGCGCGGCCGCCCCCTACCTGCGGCGCCGCTTCCCGGGCCGCGGCGCCTGGTGGCGCCTGGCTGCGACCATGCGCACCTTCAACGCGTTCGGCCGCGTGCTCATCGACCAGACCGCGCTCGGCATCCTCGGCGCCGAACGCGTGCGCATCGACTTCCCGCAGCGCGCGCGTCTGCGGAGGATCGCGGCGAGGAAGCGCGGCCTCGTGCTCCTCACCAGCCACTTCGGCGGCTGGCAGGCGGCCATGGCCGCGATCGACGACCTCGGTTGTCCTGTCCATTTCCAGTTGCGGCGCGAGGCGCGCACCGCGGGCCGGCAGCTCTTCGACCTGTGGGAGAGGCGCGCCAGCCTCCGCATCGTCTCGCCGGACGGCTTCCTCGGCGGCCTGATCGAGCTGACCAGCGCGCTGCAGGGCGGCGGCTGCGCCGCCGTCATGGGAGACCGCGCCTTCGGCGCGCGCACCGCGTGCGCGGAGTTCCTCGGTGCGCCCGCGCCCTTCCCCATCACGCCCTATCGCCTGGCCCTTGCCACCGGCTCGGACCTGATCGTGCTGCTCGCCACGCGCACCGGCAAGCTGTCCTTCCGCCTGCGCTTCGTGCGCATCGCCAGCGGCCGATCCGGCGCGGGCGCGGCGCGCGCACAGAACGCCGGCGTGCTGCTCCAGCGCTACGTTCGCTGCGTGGAGCGCGGCCTGCGGGATTCGCCCTTCATGTGGTTCAATTTCTTTGACTTCTGGAACAGTGCCCAACACACTCGATCGCCCTGATGGCCGGCTCGCTCCTGCCCTCCCGTCCCTGCGCGCGCCCGGCCCTCCCGCGGCGCGCACGAGGTCAATCGTGTCCCTGGAAGACGAACTGAAGAGCATGATCGTGCGCGAGCTGAAGCTCGAGGACGTCGATCCGGCGAGCATCGCGGACGACCAGCCGCTCTTCGGCGAGGGCCTGGGGCTGGACTCGCTGGACGCGGTCGAGCTGGTCGTGCTGCTGCAGAAGCACTACCAGGTGGAAGTCAAGGACATGGACCAGGGACGCACGGTGCTCGCGTCGATCCGCGCGCTCGCCGACTTCGTGCGCTCCGAACGCCCGGGGAGGTGACGGTGGCGGAGATCGTCGCCACCGGACTCGGCTGCGTCTCTGCCGCCGGGGGAAGCGTGGACGCTGCCACGGCGGCGATGCTCGCCGGCGCGCGCGCGCCGCGACCGCCGCGGCGCTTCGCCCTCGGTCTGGGCCGCTCCCTGCCGGTGTTCGAGATCGACTCCGACCTGGTGGACGAGACCGCGGCGCGCCTGGAGCGGGCGGGCGCCGCCTGCGCCTCCCCGCCGTCCGAGTGGTTCCGCACCTCGCGCCTGGCCGCGCTCGCCGCGTGCGAGGCGCTGGCGCATGCTGGGCTCGACGCCGGGAAGCTCCGCGCCGCGGGCGCCGGCGTCGTGGTCGGCACGACCGTCGGGTGCACCATGAACGACGAGGCCTTCTACCGGGCGTGGTACCAGGGGCGGATGCCGCAGGCTTTGCCGGCGCTCCGCCAGTTAGCCAACAATCCCGCCCTGCACCTCGCCGGCCTCTTCGGCCTGCGCGGCCCCGCGGCCACCATCGCCAACGCCTGCTCCTCGGGCGCGGACGCGATCGGCTTGGGGATGGCCTGGCTCGAGTCCGGGCGCTGCGACCTGGTCCTGGCCGGCGGCAGCGACGAGCTGTCCCGCCTCACCTGCCTCGGCTTCGCCTCGCTCATGATCGCCTCGGACAAGCCCTGCCGCCCCTTCGACCTGGAGCGGGACGGCCTCAACCTGGGCGAGGGCGCGGGCATGGTCGTGCTCGAGACGCGCGCGGCGCTCGAGCGCCGCCGCGGGCCGCGGCCTCTGGCGCGCCTCCTGGGCTTCGGCACGGCCGCGGACGCGCACCACGCGACCGCGCCCCACCCGGAGGGCAAGGGGCTCAAGCGCGCCATCGACCAGGCGCTCGCCCGGGCCGGCTGCACGGCCGCGCGCATCGGCTTCGTCAACGCGCACGGCACCTCGACGCGCGACAACGATCGCGTGGAGGGCCGGGTGCTGAAGCAGGTCCTGGCCGAGGGCACGCCCGTGGTCTCGACCAAGGCGTACACCGGCCACACGCTCGGCGCGGCCGGCGCCATCGAGGCGGTCTTCACCGTGCGCGCGCTGCAGGATCGCCGCCTGCCCGCGACCGCTGGCTTCGCCACGCCCGATCCGGAGTGCGCCATCGTGCCGACCAGGCGCGCAGTCGTGATCGACGCCGAGATAGCCCTGTCGACCTCGCTCGCCTTCGGCGGCAACAACTCGGTCCTCTTGTTCGGGAGGGCCTGAGGGATGGCGCTCGCCGTGCTGGGCGTGGGTGCGGTCTCGGCCCTGGGGCAAGGAGCGGCCGCCCTGCGGCAGGGG
This sequence comes from Phycisphaera mikurensis, assembly GCA_020723465.1. Taxonomy (GTDB): domain Bacteria; phylum Planctomycetota; class B15-G4; order B15-G4; family JADJEK01; genus JACQZJ01. Next base: position 22,470 of record DYIW01000027.1, on the reverse strand, counting down.
CTGGAGAGGCCGGACGAGCCCGAGGCCGAACTCGCGTGCGTCGCCACGGCCGCGGGCGAGAGGATCCTGTGCGTGTACCGTGCAGAGTGCCTCGGGCTCGAGCGCTTCGTCCCACCGCGCGCCCTGCGGCGCCTCGATCACCTCTCGCGCATGGCCCTGCTCGCCTCGCACCTCGCGCTCGAGGACGCGGCCGTCGAGATCGCTGATCGCACGCGGCTCGGCCTCGCCTTCGGCTCGGCCTTCGGCCCGCAGTCTGCATCCGACGCGTTCAACGACAGCGTGATGGATGGCGGCGACCGCTGCGCCTCGCCGAGCGCCTTCGCCGGCTCGGTGCATAACGCCCTGGCTTCCCAGGTCTCCATCGCGCTTCGCATCGAGGGCCCCTGCCAGACCGTGACCGCCTTCGGCCAGACCCTGGGAGGCGTGCTCAGTTGGGCCGATGCGTGGCTCGCGCGCGGCGAGGTGGACTACGTGCTGGCCGGCGCCGGCGAGGAGGTCACGCCCTTTCGCGCGTTCTGCGCCGCCTCCTGCGGCGGCCGCGCCGCGCTCAGCGAGGGCTTCTGCGCCTTCCTGCTCGGCCGACCAGAGGACGCCGCGGGCCGCGCCCTCGTCGAAGTGGTCTCCTCGGGCCGCTGCGCGCTGGATGGCGCCTGCCGCCTCGAGCTGCCCGCGGGCCCCTGGTCGGTCATCCACTCGCACCAAGGATTGGTGGGCGAGGAAGCCGCGGTCGATTTCGCGCACTTCGCGCATGCCTCGGCTTTGCCTCTCCCCGAATGCCTGCCTCCTGGCGCAGGCTTCGATCTGGCCATGGCCGTGCTTGAACTCCCCGGCTCGGGCCGCACCGCCTGCTTCTCCGCTGATCGCGAGGGGCGCTACACTCTTCTGGTGGTGGCGCGATGAACACCGGGCGTACGCACGGGCTCGCAGGCACGTTCCTCGGCCTGCTCCTCCTCTTCCCGGGCCCGCCGCTCGCGGGCGCGCAGGAAGAAGAGGTGCCCGCGCCCGCCCAGCCGCCCGCGCCGCCGCCGCCCGCTCCCGCGCCCCCCGCCTGGAGCCCGCTTGCGCCCGAGGAACAAGACGCCTTCCTGCAGCGCATGGCCGACACGCTGCGCGAGATGCAGACGCTGCGCGCGGAGTTCGTCCAGGAGCGGCACCTCGCCCTGTTCGTCGAGCCGCTCGAGGCCAAGGGCGTGTGCGCGTTCGCCAAGCCAGCGAAGCTCCGCTGGGAAATCACCGCGCCCTATGTCTCCATCCTGATCCTGAACGAGGGCAAGGTCGCGAAGTTCGATCTGGTGGAGGGCGAACTGCGGCGCATGAGCCTCGGCGCCGAGGAGCTGCTGCGCGAGGTGCTCGGGCAGATCGTCGAGTGGATCAAGGGCGACTGCGCGCGCGCGCGCGAGCTGTATGACCTCGAGTTTCAGAGGGGCGAGGGCTTCCGCATCGTCATGCGGCCGCGCTCCGCGGAGCTGAAGAAGGCGATCACCGCGGTCGAGCTGAGCATCGACGCGTCCACCTGCCGCGCCACCAAGGTGGTGGTGCGCGAGCCGGGCGAGGACTTCCTGGAGATCCGCTTCTCTCAGGACGAAGTCAACGTCCGCCTCGACGACCAGCTCTTCGACCTGGAGGAGCCCGCGACAGCGGCTCCTCCCGCGGGCGAATGAGCGGCGGCCGCATGCTCCTGGCGCTGCTGCTCGCGGCCGCTCTGGCGGCGTGCCGCGGCGTACCCTACGCGCCGGTTCTGGACGCCGGCGCGGACGACCCGCCGCTCCGCGCCGCCCTGACCCGCGCGCTCGAGTCCGGCCTGCCCGAGTCGTTCCGCATGGCGCATCGCGTGGTCATCAGCGCCGGGGAAGAGCAGTTCGACTGCCTGGGCGTGCTCGTGGTGCGCCGCGGCGCCGCCCTGCGCGCGCTCGCCGTGGGCGAGATGGGCGGACGGCTCTTCGACTTCCTGGCGCGCGGCTCTGAGCGGCGCGTGCTGCTCTGCCCGGAGGGCATGCCCGAGCAGCCGCTCCGCGACGGCGTCCTCGCCGATCTCCTGCACCTGTTCGATCCGGGCGTGGCGCTGGGCGCGCGCGCGGCGCGCACCGTGGACGGCGCGGTGCTCCTGTTCCAGGACGGCGCGACGGCGCGCGAGTACGTGTTCGACGCCGCGGGAGAGACGCTCGTCATGTCCCTCGAGGCACGGGATGGGAAGGTCGTGCGCCGCGCCCGCTACACCGCCTACCGCCTCTTCCCGGGCGCCGCGCGCCCGTTGCCGGCGCGGATCGTGCTCGAGGACCTGCGCTGGAACTTCTGCCTGGAGATCGACCTGCTCGAGTTCAGCGCCGATTCCGCCCCGGACGCGGCCTTCACGGTGCCGTGATGGAACGTCTGCTCGCCGCGCTCCGCGCGCGCCGGGGGCTGGTGCTGGCGCTCGTCACGCTGCTCACCGCCCTGCTGCTCCTCTCGGCCAGCGGGCTGTCCCTGCGCGAGGACGTGCTCGAGCTGCTCCCGGACCGCGACCCGATCGTGCGCCGCTACCGCTCGTTGCTCGAGGTCTTCCGGCCGGCGGAGTACGCCTACTTCGACGTCGGCCCGGCGGAGGGGAGTGCGCCCGCCGAGGAGGACCTGCTCGCCGTGGCCGACGCGCTCGCGGCGTCGCTCGAGCAGGCGGCGCGCGCCGAGGGGCCGCTCTTCGACAAGGTGATCTACCGCCGCGACCCGGCCGACCTGCTGGCCGCGGTCGAGTTCCTGAGCGCGCGCCGCGCCGCGCTGTTCAGCGCAGCCGACGCCGCGCGCCTCGAGGAGACGCTCCGGCCCGCGGCGATCCGCGAGGCCCTCGCCGGCTGGAAGAAGCTCCTCACGCTCTCGCCCGCGCCCATGCTCGCGCCGACGCTGGCGCGCGATCCACTGCACCTCGAGCAAGCGCTCCTGGAGCGCCTCGCCGCCCTGCAGCCCGCGGCCGGGCGCTTGACCCTGCACCGCGGCCGCCTGTTCAGCGCCGACCTGCGGCACGTCCTGATCATCGCCCGGCCGACCACGCGCTCGACCGACGGCGCGAGCGCGCAAGAGCTCGTCGCCCGCGTCACGGGCGTGCTGCCGCGCGCGGAGGCCCGGGGCGCGGGCGTGCACGTGGCCTGGCTCTCCGGGCACCGCTTCAGCCTGGAGAACGCCGCGCGCATCAAGGGCGACATCGCGCGCGTGGTGACCATTTCCTGCATCGGAGTGGCGGCGCTGGCGCTGCTGGCCTTCCGGCGCGCCTTCTTCGTGCTACTGGCGCTCCTGCCCGCCGCCTTCGGCGCGGCCTTCGCCGCCGGGCTGGTCCGCTGGTTCGCGCCCGGCGTGTCGGCCATCGCCATCGGCTGCGGCTCGATGCTGGTCGGCGTGAGCGTGGACTACGGCATCCACATCCTCTTCCACGCGGACCGCGCGCGCGGCGCGGTCGCCGAGAGCGTGCCGGCTCTGGTACGCCGGCTCTCTCCCCCGCTCCTGCTCAGCGCCGCGACCACGCTCGTCGCCTTTGGCGCGCTCGGCTTCTCGGTCATGCCCGGTTTCCGCCAGCTCGGCCTGTTCGCCGGGCTCGGCATCCTCGGGGCCGCGGCCTTCGCCCTGCTCGTGCTGCCGCTCTTGATCCGGGACGCGCGGGCGGAACGGCTGCCGCTCTGGGACGTGGCTGCTCTGTTCCCGCGCTGGTTCGCCTGGGCGCGCGCGCACCGGCCCCTGGCCGCGACGCTCCTGGCGCTGCTCACGCTCGGCGCCGCGCTCGGCCTGCCGCGCGTCGCCTTCGACGGCGACTACCGCGGCCTGAACGCCGCATCGCCCGCGGCGCACCGCGACTGGGACCGGTTGGCCGCGACCTTCGGCGAGGCCATGGAGACCACCGCCGTGGCGGTCGCGGCGCGCGACCCGGACGAGGCGCTGCGCCGGAACGAGGCGGTGTGCGCCGAGCTGGCGCTGCTCGTTGCCGAAGGGACGGTACGGGACGTCCGCTCGCTCGCGCCTCTCTTGCCGAGCCGCGCCGCGCAGGAGGAGAACCGCGCGCGCTGGCGGGACTTCTTCGGCGCCGCGCGCCGCGCCGCGCTCGCCGCGGACCTGGCTGAGGCGGCGCGCGCCTGCGGCATGCGCGAGGGGGCCTTCCAGCCCTTCCTGACGGCGCTGGCCGAGGAAGGGCCGCCCCTCCTGCTCGACGATTGGACCGTCGGGCTGCTCCGCGACCTCCAGGACAGCCACGTGGCTCGCGCGGGCGGACAGACCTACCTGCTCACCGGCCTGCGCCTCGCGCCTGGTGCACGCTTCCCCGACGTGGTCGAGCGCCTCGAGTGCGTGGCCCCCGGCCTCCTCGCCGCGGACGGCCGCACCTTCATCGAGCACCTGGTAGCGGTGATCTACGGCGAAATGGGCCGCGTCGGCGCGCTCGGCGTCCTCTTGGTCGCCCTGCTGGTCCTGGCCGCGGTGCGCCGGCCGCTGCGCGCTCTCGCCCTGCTCGGCCCGCCCGCCCTGGCCCTGCTCTGGACCTTCGGTCTCATGGGCTGGCTCGACCTGCGCATCAACCTGATGAACTGCATCGTCTGCGTGTTCGTGGCCGGCCTCACCATCGACTACAGCATCTTCCTGTTCGAGGCCTGGCGCGCGGCCCCCAGTGCGCGGGACGAGCACCTGGCCCGCTCGGGCGGCGCGGTCGCGCTCTCGGCGCTCACCACGCTCCTCGCCGTGGGCGCGCTCGCCCTGGCCAGCCATCCGGCGCTTCGCACCGTGGGCCAGACCGCGCTCCTCGGCATCTCCGGCGGCTGGCTCGCGGCCTTGCTGTGCGTGCCGCTCGCGCCGCGCTCCGGCCCCCGCCCCGAGGGAGCGTGAGACCGGCGGCGGGATGGGCCGACCAGGACGCTCCCGCTCAGCCGGACACCGCGGTCACCTTGCCGGCCTCGCCGAAGGTCACCACGACCTTCGCGAACCGCGTCCTCCAGTACAGCCACTGATTGGCCATGTCCGGCGACGGATTGCTGTGCTCCGGCGGCTTGCCCCAGGAGACGAGGACCGCGGCCTTGCTCATGCCCGGCACGACCAGGCCTTTCTTGACGGAGTCGATCTCGCTCTCGGTGAAGCCGGCGGTCAGCTCGTCGAAGTTCTTCGGCGAGAACATCACCTGGCAGTAGCTGTCGGCCGTCAAGCCGGGATGGTGCTTGGCGGTGAAGAGCGCCGTGTACGTGGCCCCGTCCGCGGTGGTGAAGGAGATGCGATCGCCACGGTGCCAGGCGCGCTGCTGCGGCTGGACCATGACGTTTTTCACCGCCGTGCCGGCGGGAATCAGGATCCCGATCTTGTAGTTGACGCAGTCGAGCGCGTCGGCGCGCTCAAACCACATGTTGTAGGCCGTGTAGCCCTCGCTGATCGGCCCCGGGTGAGGCGGAATGCTGCGGCAGCCGGCGAACGAAACGCCCAGGACGGCGAAGAGCGACAAGAGACAGGTCTTCGACTTCAAGGTCCTCTGCTCCCTCAAGTGGACATGTACCGCCGCCGGCGCGCCTCCGGCTCTCCAGCCGAAAGCGGCGCGGCCGCGGCGCAACCAGCGGGGACGCGCGCGAGACCGCGCGCCGCCACCGGCGCGCGGCCCGCCCCCGGCCGCACATCCTGCCGACCGCAAGGCGAACTTGCTACTGGCGAGACGCGGCTGCGCCGGGCCGGGACCGTCCGTCATTCCGTGGCGCCCGCGCCCGATCCGATCGGCGCCGCGGGCTTCGAGACCGGCATCAGGTCCTTCTCCACCTCGGTGCCGATGAAGACGTTGAACGGATCCTTGTCCGTGCCGATGTGCCGCACGTCGTAGTCCTTGCCCGCGCGGCGGTTGTTCTCGGCCCACTGCTTCGGGCAGGTCTCGAGCAGGCAGAAGGTCTTCATGCCCTTGAAGCGCTCGACCATGCGCCGCCAGATCGGCTCGAGCGGCTCGGCGTGGATGTTGCCGAAGGAGCCGTGGATGCGGTCGCAAGTCATGACGTCGCCGTCGTTGGTGACGTAGATCTTGGTCGTGCCCGCCGGGCAGCGGTCCTTCCCCGACCAGAAGAGGTTGTCCTCGCGCACGTAGGGCTCGTAGCGGTACTGCCAGTAGACCTCGGAATCGAGCCCCTCGTTCTTGTAGCGCATCGGGTAGTTGAAGAGCACGGAGAAGCCCTCGCGCGGCGCCATCTCCAGCGCCTCGAGCACCCATTTGCGCTCGCACAGGATGTTGACGACCGACAGGGTGACGCTCAGACCGCGCCGCACGGCGCGGCGCGCCAGCTCGAGCTTGAAGTGCCGGTCGTAGTTCGCGCCGTAGGACATCTGGATCGTGCTCACCCCCGCGTCCTTCAGGCGGTCGACGCGCTCCTCGTTGAGGAGGATGCTGTTGGTCACGATCGAGACCACGACGTCCTTGGGGACGGCGTCGAGCAGCTCGAACAGGTCCTTGCGCGTGAAGGGTTCGCCGCCGGTGACGTTCACGTGGATCAGGCCGAGGGCGCGCGCCTGGCAGAGCAGCTCGCGCACCGTGTCCACGGCGATGGGCGCCGGCTTGTGCCGCGCGCTCATCAGGTCCTCGGCGTAGCAGAACTCGCAGGCCAGGTTGCACACCCACGTGGAGGCGAGCTCGAGGCTGCGCAGCGTGGGCAGACCCATGCGCATCTTGGCCTCGGAGGCCATGGTGCGCGCGAACTGCTCCGGCGTCTTGACGCCCTGGCGGAGCTGGGCCAGTCTCTTGCGGATCATCATCGGTGGCGGCTCAAGGGGATCGAGTGGAACGGTCAGGGCGTCCGGCACGCGGCGGCCGAGAGCTTCATTCTAGCCCAGGTTTCACGCCGCGGCGGGCGCTTCGCCGGCCGCGCCGCCGCCGGAACACAACTCATGGTTCTCGTCCGGCGGGAGCCCGCGGCTTGACACGCGCGCCCGGAGCTGCCCGCACGCGGCCAGCTCGCCCGAGCCCATGGTCTTCCTCACGGTGGCGAACGCTCCGTGCCGGCGCACGATGTCGGCGAAGCGCCGGGCGCGCTCGGCCGAGACCGGCTCGAACGGCGCCCCCTCCACCGGGTTGTAGGGGATGACGTTCAGGTAGATGCCGCGGCCGCGCAGCAGCTCGCCGGTCGCGCGCGCGTGCTCGTCCTGGTCGTTGACGCCGGCGAGCAGGGTATAGCCGGCGATGGCCTTGTTGCGCGTGCGGGCGATGAAGGCGTCCACCTCGTCGAGCAGGTCGGCCACGCGCGCCCCGGCCAGCGCGGGAATGAGCCGGCCGCGCAGCTCGTCGAAAGGCGCGTGCAGCGACAGGGCGAGCGACACCTTGCGGCCCCAGGCGGCGAGGCGGGCGATGCCGCCCTTCACGCCGATGGTCGACACGACCATGCGCCGCGGGCCGATGCCGCTCTCCTCGCGCAGGATGTCGAGCGCCCGGATGAGGCGCTCGGCGTTCAAGAGCGGCTCGCCGATGCCCATGACCACCAGGCGGTCCACCTCCGGATCGACGCGCCGCGCGTGCACCACCTGCTCCACGATCTCGTGCGCCTCGAGGTTGCGCGTCAGGCCGTCCCGGCCGCTCGCGCAGAAGCGGCAGCCCACGGGGCAGCCGACCTGGCTCGAGAGGCAGACCGAGACGCCGTGGCCGGTGCGCAGCACCACCGACTCGATGGCGTTGCCGTCGCACAAACCGATGAGCAGCTTGGTGGCGCCGTCGCCGGCCGGCGCACGCGAGAGCAGCTCGCTGGAAAGGAGCCGGCGCGAGGCGCGGGCGCGCTGCCACTGGCGCGGCGTCTCGCGTTGCAGGCCGTCGAGCGGGCGCCCGGCCAGCAGGAGGTGCCGGAAGCGGCGCAGCCACTCGGCACGCACGCCACGCCCCGCCGCGGCCACGGCCTCGGCGAGCGTCAGCGCAAACTGCGTGTCGGGGAGAGCGCTCATCACGACCATCCTGCCCGGGCAGAGCGCCGCCGCGCAACCGTCTCGAGCGCGAGAGGCGCGGGCACGGCCGTTTCGGGCGGCCGCGCCGGCGTGCGCTATACTCCGGCAGACCGTGCGCCGCCTTGCGGCCGGGAACCCCAGCCCGCGATGACGCTCCGCCTCGCCGCCCTGCTCTCTGCCGCGCTCCTGCCGCTCGCCGCCTGCGGCCGCGGCGCGGACTCCCGCCTCAACCTGGTCGTCGTCTCCATCGACACGCTGCGCGCGGACCGCCTCGGCGCCTACGGCCACGACCGCAAGACGAGCCCGTTCATCGACTCCCTGGCCGCGCGTTCGGTGCTGTTCGAGCAGGCCTACAGCCAGTCGCCCAAGACCGCGCCCTCGCACATGTCGCTCTTCACCGGCCTCTACCCCGGCGCCCACGGCGTGGAGAACTACGGCGAGAGCGGCAACGTGCGCCTCAGCCCGCGCGTGCCGACGCTCGCCTCGGTGCTGCGCGAGCAGGGCTACCGCACGGTCGCGCACACGGCCGGCGGCAACGTCCGCGCCGAGCTGGGCTTCGACCAGGGCTTCGACGTATTCGAGGACCGCGGCACCGAAGAAGCCATCTTCGCGCACGCGCGGGCCGCCGTGGCCGAGCACGCGGACGCGCCCTTCTTCCTCTTCGTCCACACCTACGCGGTGCATGATCCCTACCTGCCGCCCGAGCGCTATCGCGCGCAGTTCGTCTCCCCCACGTACGGCGGCGGGGTGAAGAGCACGGAACGGGACCTGTTCCGCGCCGGCGCCAAGTCGTTCGCCGACCTGCACCGCGAGTTCTGGGAGAACGTGGACCGGGACGCGGCCGCGGACCTCCAGCACGTCAAGGACCTGTACGACGCCTCGATCCGCTGGGCCGACGACCTGGTGGCCGGGCTGTGGCAGGAGATCGAGGACAAGGGCCTGGCGGAGCGCACCCTGTTCATCTTGACCTCGGACCACGGCGAGGAGTTCCTGGAGCACGGCCGCTTCCAGCACGACTCGCTCTACCAGGAAGTGCTGCACGTGCCGCTCATCTACCGCCTGCCAGAAGACCGCGGCATCCCGCCGCGCCGCGTGCGCGAGGTGGTCAGCCAGATCGACTTCCTGCCCACCGCGCTCGACCTGCTGGGCATCGCGCCGCCGCCGCTCATCCAGGGCCGCTCGCTCGCGTCGCTCATGCGCGGCGTGGCACCGGCCGACGCGCTCGTCTGGAGCGAGTGGCCGCGCAGCCAGCAGCACGCGCTGCGCCTGGAGCGCTGGAAGTACATCCGGCGCACGGCGACGCAGCCGGCGCAGGAGGAGCTGTACGACCTCCTGGACGATCCCGGCGAGACGCGGGACCTCGCCGCGGCGCAGCCGGCGGTGCGCGAGCGCGTGCTGAAGCGCGTGGCCAAGCTCGAGACCGCCTGCGCGGGCGTGCGGCGCACGTACGGTCCGGGCGGCGAGGCCGCTCTCGACGCCGAGGCCAGGAAGCGCCTCGAGGCGCTCGGCTACCTGGGCGGCGGCGAGTGAGAGCGTGACAAGGTCCTTCCGCGCGCGGCGTGCCGGTGGTGTAATCCTCGAGCAAGGCGCGCACGCGCGGGCCGGTGTGCGAGGGTGGCGGAACAGGCAGACGCTACAGACTTAGGATCTGTTGCCTTCGGGCGTGGGGGTTCGAGTCCCCCCCCTCGCACCAGCACGCCCCGCCGCGCGGTGCGCGGCGCCCGCCCGGTACCGAGGACATGCACACACCCATGACCGAGGAGGAGATCCGAGCCGAGGTCGAACGCCTCGCGCCCTTCCACCACAAGGTGGACCTTCCCCACGGGCTCAGCACCTGCCTGGCCGGCGCGCCACGCCGGCGCGCGGCGGGCACGCGCGTGCAGAGCCTGGTGCGCCACGCCTTTCCGCCGCTGCTTCAGGCCTGCGGCGGCTCGCTCGCCGGCAAGCGCGTGCTCGACGTGGCGTGCAACTGCGGCGGCTTCTCGCTCGAGGCCGCGCGCCTCGGCGCCGAGCACGTGCTCGGCTTCGACAGCGTGGAGCGCTACATCGAGCAGGCCGAGTTCCTGAAGCGCGCCCTGAACGTCGAGCAGGTGGAGTTCCGGCGCCTGGACGCGGAGCAGCTCGACGCCGCGGACGTCGGCACGTTCGACGTGACCTTCTGCTTCGGCATCCTCTACCACCTGGAGAACCCGGTGCTGGCGATGAAGCGCATCGCGGCCGTGACGCGCCAGGTGCTGCTCGTGGACACGCACGTGATGAGCGTGCCCTTCACCCGGAAGCCCCTGTGGCTGATGAACATGCCGCCGCCCGCCGACCCGGACTCGATGAAGGCGAGCGCCAGCCTGTGGCGCGGAGAGACCGGGGCCGTCCAGTTCCGGCCGAACGAGGCCGCCGTGGTCGCACTCCTCCAGTTCCTGGGCTTCCCGCGCGTGGCGAAGATCAAGCCGGCGAGCAAAGGCGTGGAGGATCGCTACCGCGAGGGCAAGCGCGCGGCGTTCCTGGCGGAGCGTTAGTCGTCGCGGGGCACAAACCTCTTCAGTGCCACGTCCCAACGACGGGGCTTCCGAAGCTCCTCCCGAATAGCACTCGCGTCAATTTGACACTCCAACTCAATACCCGGCCATCCCGGGCGGAACTCGGCTCCCACTGGACCAAGAACCCGCTCCAGGTATCGGAGGTATCCGTACACCAAGACGTGGTCCCCCTCGTACAGTCCCTCCCAATCCAGCTCCGCCGCCAACCTCAGCTCCTGCTCGCGTCGCACACAGACGTTGCGCCGCGACATGGCCAAGAGGAAGAACCAGGTCTGCTCCGCCGACTCCAGTCTGTCGATCCAGCCCTCGTACAAGGCGTCCGCGACTTGATCCCGGTCCTCTTCCGAGACTTCCCGCAGGCCATCCGCCACCAGGCGCCAGAAGACCTCCCGCTCGGCAAAGGGCCCGGAGTTCAAGACCGCCTCGGATAGACCAACCAGTGTCCCCTCCCAATGGTGAGCGATGCTCCAGAACAGGAAGCTGCCGTCGGTACCCATCCAGGAACGACGGTATGGACCGGTCCCGAGCACCTCGATGTCCTGGGCGCCCGGAAACTCCTCCACGGGCAAGGTGCACGAGTGCAGCACGATGCGAGCCATCCGGACACGGCTGTCCCGCGGACATCCGTTCCACAGCTCCTTCCCAGCCCGCTCTCTGCGCTGCACCCGATCGCGCGGCACGACACAGCGCCGAAGCTCAACCAACCTGGACAGTATCCAAGGCGTGCTCCCAGCTACGATGTCCGCCGAGAACGTCGCTCCCAGCTCCTCACATCCGTACAAGTCAGCCAGAGCTTCACGAGCCTCCAGCGCGACCTCCTGGTCCTCGTCCTGCGCAAGAGCACAGACCAAGCTGAAGTCCTCGCCGCGCCCCGTGAGCCGGAGCAGCCCTACGGCGAGTCGCCGTTCTTCGGGAGCACCATCCGCCAAGTCCATGGCCCTACGGCGTCAGAATCTGGTTGGACGCCGTAACCCACTGATCTGACGTATCTTCCGCACCACCTGCGGTCGAGATTGTTTCACCAGGTGGCGCGTCCCCTGCGGTGCTTGGCGGTTTCCGGGCCCTCGGGGCCCTTTTTTACGGAAAGTAGTAACACAATTACGACCATTCGGATAGGTTGAGCATCGTAACTGTGTCAGGAGAGCGCTCATGTCCCGCCGAGACGATGCCCGCCGCCGCGTCGAACGCCTCTTCCGTGGCGCCCCGGTCCAAGACCTTCCCGCCCTCGAACGCGCCGTGAGGACCAACTCCCGCAGCACCGTCTTCCGTGTGCTCTCGGACATGGGATACCTGTCGAGCTGCAGCCACGCGGGACGCTACTACACGCTCGATGGCCTCCCGGAGTTCGACGAGGACGGTCTCTGGACGCACGGGGGCGCGCTCTTTTCGAAGTACCGCACCCTTCGAGAGACAATCGTCCGCCTGGTGGAAGAGTCGCCGGCCGGGCGGACCCACGCGGAGCTGCAGGAACGTCTGCGGCTCCGGGTCCAAGACACCCTGCGCGACCTGGCGGATGCGCGCCGTATCGACCGCACGCAACTGGCGCGGCTCTACGTCTACGTAAGCATTGAGAGGGCCACGGCGCAGCGGCAGATCAAAGCGCGGCGCGACGTCCTGGCAAAGCTGCCCACACCCGAGGTGGCGCCAGCCCTTGCCACCGTGGTGGAGATCCTGCTCGAACTCGTCCACGGCGCAGGGGCCTGGATGGAGCCTGGCGCCTTGGCAAAGCGCCTCGGGGCTCGGGGGATCACGGTGAGCCCGGAGCAGGTCGAGCAGGTCTATCGCGACCACGGCATTGTAAAAAAGGGGGCCCACTCCCGATTGCCGTCCTCACCGCGTTGAGACGCCAGCTCGAGATCCTCCAAACCACGATCCGGCGGCGAACCCTCGACGTCCGCGGCGTGGTGGTCGCGGCAGTGGCGAGCCGGGATCCCTGCCCCTCGTGCGCTGGGCCCATGGTCGTGGAGAAGAGCACCGAGCGCCATCCGCAGACGTTGGCCTACGGCGCGCTGTTGGTGCGGGAGACGGTGCGGGTCTGTGCCAACGGCTGCCGTCACCAGGACGGCACGCGGATCCGCCGGCGGGCAGAGGCCCTCTCGGAGCATGTTCTCCCCGGGGCGAGTGTGGGCTACGACGTTATGGTCCACGTCGGATTGGCCCGCCGCTTCCAGCACCGACAGCGCGAAGAGATCCGGCAGGAGCTCGAGGCAGGACACGGCATCCGGGTTTCCTCGGGTGAAGTGAGCCGCCTGGACCGACGCTTCCTCGACGACCTCCGCGCTCTGCACGAGGAGCGTTCGCCGCAGCTCGCCGCTGCCTTCGCGCAGGACGGCGGATGGCCGCTGCACGTCGACGCCACCGGTGAGGGCGGCCGGGGGACTTTGCTGGCGATGCGCGCCGGCTGGCGGAAGTGGGTCCTTGGTGCCTTCAAGGTCACCACCGAGCGAGCCGACACGGTGCTGCCTTGCCTGCTCGAAGTCGTCGACCGGTTCGGAGACCCGTGCGCCGTGGTGCGGGACCTCGGCCGGGCGATGATCCCGGCCGTGGCCGACCTCGTCACCGCCCGCGGACTCGACATTCCGGTGCTCTCCTGCCACCTGCACTTCCTCGCTGATCTCGGCGGCGACCTCCTCAAGTCCGGCCACGACGCTCTCGCGGAGACCTTCCGCCGCACCGGGGTCAAGGCCGCGCTGCGCACCCTGGCGCGGGACCTGGGCAGGAGGCTGGGCCCGGACATCGCGTCCGCCCGGACGTCCTTCGTTGCCTGGCAAAAGGACGAAACCGCCGGCCACCAACTGCCCTCCGGGCAAGAAGGGCTCGCCGTGGTAAGGGGACTCGCGCAGTGGGTCCTCGACTATCCCGCGCTCAGTACCTACGGCACTTTCCCCTTCGATCGTCCCTGGCTCGACCTCTATGACCGCGTGCTCACCTCGCGCAGAGCGGCGGACGCCTTCCTGCGCGGCGCCCCGGACGACCGCGCCGTCCGCACCGCCATCTCCCGCTTCTGCCGCGCCCTGGATCCCGTGGCGGCCGACCAAGAGGCCGCGCGCGTCGCGGCCGCCTTGCGACGACGCGCAGTGCTCTTCGACGAACTCCGGGACCTTCTCCGCATCGTCCCCAGCTCCGCGGACAAAGAGCACGCGCGCTCGCCGGGCCAAATCCTCACGCCGGAAGAGGCCGCGGCAGACTTGCGCAACATCGAGGCGGACCTCGACCACTGGCGGAAAGCGCTCCTCGAACGCCGCCCGGCCCGCGGCCCCGCCAATGAGCTGCGACAAGCCATCGACGACATCATCGCGCACCTCGACCGTCACGGCGACTCGCTCTGGGGCCACGCAATCAAGCTGCCTGCGGCGGCAGGCGGCGGGGTGCGGCTGGTGGACCGCACCAACAACCTCATGGAGAACGGCTTTCGCGACTTCAAGCACGGAGAGCGACGCCGCAGCGGTAGGAAGATCCTCTCCCAGGATCTCGAAAGCCTGCCCGCCGAGGCCCTCCTTGTCGAGAACCTCCGGCATCCGGACTACGTGCAGATCCTATGCGGTTCCCTCGACCAACTCCCCCAGGCCTTCTCCGCACTCGACCGGCGTCGTCAGGACGCCCTGCGTGAGCAGGCGACTCCGATCACCCCCCGAGTGGCCGACCCCGAGGCCACGACCGAAACGGCTTCTCTCCCCGCCGCGGATCGGAAGGCCGTCCGCACCAAGACCATGGACGACCGAGTCCGCAAGGCTGCCCGTAGCCGGGCCCCACGAACGCAGAGAATGGCCGGATGACCCTCGATCCAACCGGATCCTGACGCCGTAGCCATGGCCAGTTCGTGCACGCGCTCCTGCCGCTCCCAACCGCACCAAGCCACCGCATCGACCATCTCCGCCGCCCGCTCGATCCGTCCCTCGCCCACAAGGCGTACCACCTCCTCGGCAAGCACGTCAACCATCCACGGATGGTCGTTGCGGTTCACGGACGTGGCGATGGCGACGACCTGGTCTTCGGCGCAGCTCCGCATCTGCTCGGCCAATTGCGTGCGGGAGTACTGGGTCGCCTTGACCTCGCCGAGCCATATTCCCTCATCAAGGTCACCGTACCGGGCCGCCATGCAGATGACAAAGGCCACAAACCCCAGAAACGCAGCAGCCACGATGCAGGTCAGAACCATTGCATAGCGCACGTACGGAGGCCATCTGCGATCACCCTTGCGCATCAGTCGCCTCAATCCGGTCGCACCCAGAACCGACCGGGGCACCCGCGAGACGCTCGAGCGATTCTGCGCGGGTGCACCGGCGGGTCCGGCGCCCGAGCCACACACATCACGCCTGCTCGCGCGCGGCCGCGCTCACCCGCGCCTCGCGCCCCTGCCGCAACGCGCCGCACACCGCGTCCGCCAGGCGCGCCGCCGCCTCGCGGCAGAGCGCGAAATGCAGGCGCGGCTCGACCAGCTCAAACTCGTTCAGGCGCAGCTCGCCCGCGCCGTCGGTCAGGATGTCGACGCGCGCGTAGAGAGGGCCGCGCGGGCCGGCCTCGAGCACGCGGTCCGCGACCAAGAGCTCGGAGGTGCGCGGCCGCACGCGCTCGATGGTGCCGCCGTACAGGCCCTGCACGCGGAAGTCGCCCGCGGCCGGGCGGCGGCGCAGCGCGTGCGAGTACGCGCCGGCGATGTAGACGAGCGACACCTCGCCGCAGTCCGTGACGCCCGCCATGTACGCCTGGACCAGAACGTCCTCGGCCGCGACCAGGCGCTCGAAGCGCTCCTGGGCCAGGGCCAACCCGCCGCCGCGCGCCGCCTTGAAGGTCTCGCGGCCCGAGGCCGAGACCGCGGGCTTGACGACCGCCTCGCGCCAGCCGCGCGCGTCCAGCAGTTCGGCCAGCGACAGCGGCGTGCCTCGGTCCACGAACTCAGTCGGCACGATGGGCACGCCGCGCTCGTCCAGGTCGCGCAGGTAGCTCTTGTGCGAGCTCCAGCGCAGGATCGCCACGTCGTTCGCGAGGCGCGTCACCGCGGCCACGCGCTCCGCCCAGGCGAGGAACTCGGCGCGGCGCTGCACGTAGTCCCAGGTGGCCCGCACCACGCACAGGCGACACGCGGACCAGTCCACGTTCGGGTCGTCCCAGACCACGGGCCGCGCGTCGAGGCCGCGGCGCTGCAGCTCCGCGAGCAGCAGGGCATTGTCCGGGTCGAGCCCGGGAGCGGTCGAGTCGGTGGCGACGGCGACGTCCATGCTCACGCGCGGCGTGCTCTCCTTCCGCCAGAGTACACCGCCGCGACGGCGCGCGCGAGCCTTCGCGCGGCGCGCAGCTCAGCGGCCTGACGCGTCCGTCTCGTTCACCCAGATCGCGAGCAGGGTCTCGGTCTCGTCCTGTGCCCCGCCCGGCACGAGGATCGCGAAACCCTCGCCCAGCGTGAACGTCACCGTGGCCTCGACCGTGCCGGTGGCGAGAACGGGGTAGTGCACCGGGCCGTGCTCGGCCTCCACGACGGGGACCGGACGCGCGACCACGCCGATCTTCAGGTCGAGGAACAGACGCACGCTCGACGGCACGCCTGCTTCCGCCGGCACGGGAATGAAGACGCCCTCGAGCTGCAGTCCCTCCTGGAGCTCCTTGAAGCGCGGCACCGCAAGGCCCTGCGGGCGCCCCTCGACGTTGCTCAGGAGGTCGTAGCCCTCGATGAAACGCGTCGTTCTTGGCTCGCTGAAGATCAGGCGGCGCAGCGGCCGGCTCGGTGCGCCTTCGAAGGAGGGAGACTCGAGCTCTTCTCCGTTGATGTCGATCCTGGCGGCGCCGTCTTCCTCGGCGCCGAGGACCACGACCTCCAGCCGCTCTTCGCCCGTGGACCTGGCGGTGGCGGCGAACGCGCCCGCTCCCTTCAGGGCGACGAAGCGCAGAGCCTGCGCCGGCTCGCCATAGCGCCCGCGTGGCACCTCGGCGCGCATGCAGAAGACGCCGTACGCGTCACGGGACTCGGCGCGCGCGCGGTTGAACAGGACCTCGGCCGCGTCATGCTCCGCGGCAGAAGCGCGCACGAGCAGCGCAGCGGGACCCACGACCTTCACGCTGCTGGAGTCCGAGGTCAGCACGTGCTCCTGCACGAGACGCGCCAGTATCTCAACGGATGGAAGCTGTCGTGCCTCGACCGCGCCGGCGGCGGCGCACAGGCCGCTGAGGTCGTACTCGCGTAGGAGCGCGGCAGCGCTTTCGACCTGGGGGAAGGCAAGAGCCGCCAGAAGCAGAACGTGCCACATGTCAGCCTCCTCTCGGCGCGCCCCCTACTTCGGCCCGGCGAGGATCCAGAAGACCTGGTCGTAGCAGTAGAAGCCGTTCATGGCCAGGCTGATGTCGATGCGCGGCATCCGCGCGGCCAGAACGACTCCGCTGTCGTAGCGCTCGTCCGTCCCGCCGACGTTCAGGTCGAGGAGCATGCGGTGCAGGCCGCCGGTGAAGCTGCCCGCGACGCGGTAGATGCCGGCGCCCGTGGCTGGGATGAACGCCGGCAGCGGCGGCGGGAAGGCATGCACCGCCCAGTCCACGTTCACCACGCCGAACTCGACCTTCTCGCGGTCCTGGAACACGCGCACCAGGTCGAAGGTGCCGCTCACCGGAACGGGCGCGTAGGTCGGGCAGTTGCAGGGCGGCAGGCAGCCTTCCTGGAAAGAGCCGAGCACGACCTGGTAGGAGGCGATGGCCGAAAGCGGCGCGGCTTTCGCCTGCACCTGCATGAACGTGCCGAAGCAGGTCACGCTCACGGGATTGAGCGGCAGGTCGATCTCCGGATGCGCGCCACCCGTCCCGCCCGGGAGAAGGCCGCTGTCGTAGGTCGCGAGCGGCTCCGCGCCCACGCGCAGATCGAGCACGAGCTGCTGCACCACCCCGCCCGCGGGCGCACCCACGCGGTACGTGCCCGCCCCGACCACGCGCACCTCGTACTCCAGCGGGCCCGCCAGCCAGTTGACGTCCGTGATGGCGTATTCCTCGAAGGCGGGATCCGAGCTGACCGTCTTCTCGAGATGGAACGTCCCGCGGAAGTCCGGAACCAGCCACACCGGACACATGCAGGGCGGGACGCACCCCTGCGCGAGCTGGCTGCCCTTGCCCAGCACGTAGGTGGAGGACAGGGCCGGCCCCTGAGCGGAAGCCGCGGCCGCGGCCAGCAGCGCCGCGGCAATCGAGACGAGCAGTTTCTTCATGGCGAACGTTCCTCCGCCGGCGACGGCAACGAGAATGATACCCTCGCCCGCCGCCTTGGGGCGGCGAAGCGCGCTCATGCGACCGCGAACGATGGAATGCAATGCCGCAAGACCCGTGAAGTGCCGGCCGCTCCGTGCGGCGGGGCTCTTCGCCGCGCTCTGTCTGGCGCAGGGCTGCGGCCCGGACGGCCCGAGGCCCTCCGCACCCGCGGATCCGACGGTTGCGCTCGCCGACGCCGGGGCGGAACCGCGCCGGCTGCTCCGGCACGAGGCGGCGCCTGGCGCCGAGCAGACCGCGACGCTCGTGGTCGGCATGAGGATGGGCATGGTCCTCGATGGCGCCGACCTGCCGGTGCAGGACATTCCCGCGCTCCGCTCGACCCTCTCCCTGCGCGTGCTCGGGCCGATCGAGGACGGCGCGCTCCCTCTGGCCTTCACCATCGCCACGGTGGAGATCGCCGGCCGCGGGAGCGACGCCGCGCGGCTGCGCGAGCTTGAAGAGGACCTGGCCCTGCAGAATCCGGCGGGAATCGCCGGCACCGTGACACGCTCCTGCCGCGGGCACGCGCGCGCGGTCGACCTCGAGATCCCGCGCGGAGCGCGCTCCAGCCTGCGCCACTACTTCGGCAACCTGCGGCAGGCGCTGGGCGCCCTGGCCACGCCCCTGCCCGAGGAGGCGGTGGGCGTGGGCGCGCGCTGGCGCGCGGTCACAACGCTGGAGATGGCGGGCCTGAAGCTGACGCACAGCGCCGAGTACTGCCTCCAGGCGCTCGCCGGCGATGAGGCCACGGTGGCGATCGACGCCATCCTGCTGGCCGAGCCGCAGACCTTCCCCCTGCCCGACCTGCCCCCGGGCGCGCGCTGCGAGCTGCTCGCGCTCGAAGGGACGGCGTGCGGCGAGCTCGTGCTCGACCTGACGCGCACCTTCCCCGTGGCCGGGGAGCTGCGCTGCGTCCTGGACATGCGCCTCGGCATCCACGACCCGAAGAGCGGGCCCGCGCAGGCGATGTCCCACCTCGAGATGAGGTTCCTGGTGGAACGCTGACGCGCGCCGCCAAGGAAGGAAGGCGCGGCTCACCAGGGATTGGGCTGCTTGGTGTACTTGAAGCCCTGCTTCTTGCCCTCGTTCTCGATCCAGTCGATCGCCGTGTCCGAGTTGAAGAAGCGCTTGCCGGTGATGGCCTCGAGCGAGTTGATCGCGTCGTCCTTGAAGTGGATCCACTCGTCGTACTTCTCCTGCCAGAAGGACGGCGGCGGGTTGTTCGGATCGTTCGGGTCCTTGGGCACGGGCTGGTCCAGCACCGCGATCAGGAGCGAGACCGCGTCTTTTTCCTTCTGGCGGCCCACGGCCTCGACGATCGCCTTGCGCACCTCCTTCGCGCGCTGCTTCCAGAACAGGTCCTCGAGGATCTTGAAGCCGTTCTTGCCGTAGCCCACGTAGCCGAGCGAGCGCACGGCCTCGGAGCCGTTCAGCGGATCGAAGGAGCGGCCGGCCGTGACGATGGGCAGCAGGGCCTTCTGCGCCTCCGGGCCGCGCTGCGTGCCGAGGAGCTGGATGGCGACCACGCGCACGGTCCGGTCCTTGTCCTTGAGCGCCTTCACCAGCTCCTTGATGATCGCGTCGTGGCGGCCGGCCGCGAGCTGCTGCAGGGCCGCGACGCGCTCGAGTGCCTCCTTGGAGCGCATCTTCTCGCGGCAGGCCGCCGCCAGCGGCTCCGCCTGCTCGCGTGTCAGCTCCGGCAGCTCCTTGGCCCGAGGGTCATCCCCCGGCTCGCCGGCGAGAAGCAGCAGCGCCACCAGACCGGGCAGGACGGCGACCATGGCGCACCTCCGGCAAGGGACCCGCGCCCGGCGGCCGCCGCCTGGCGGCCGCGCCGGCCGCAGGGCGCAAGGGCCCCTCAAGAGAATCATACCCGGCGCGGGGCGCAGGAGCGGCCCGGACGAGCCCGTGCTCGTGCTACACTCCTTCCGGAATGGGCGCCCTGACCGCGTGCTCTTCCGCCGGGATCATCCGGCGGTTGGAGGTGGTCACGATGTCGAGCTTCTCCTCTCGCTCCGGCGCCGCCCTGCTGCTCGCGGCCCTTGCCCTCGCTCCGCTTGTTGGCGCGGAAGCCCGCGGCGGCGAGACGTACTTCTCCCTCTCCCTGAACGAGCTCGAGATCACGGAAGGGCGCCTGCCCGAGCCGCGCTACGCCGCCTGGCACGTGCGGCCGCTCACCGGCCGCGACGCGCTCTTCCTGCCGGTCGTGCTCCTCGACGGTCCGGGCGAGGCGCACCTCGTCGACCTGCGCGGCGCGGGCGTGTGGAAGATCCTGTTCGCCGCGCGCGTACCCCACGCGGGAGACGTCACCGGCCGGCTCATCGTGCCGGGCATTCGCGGGGAGCGGCGCACCGACGTGCGCTTCCGCGTCCCGGCCGGCCGCGGCAGCAAGGATCCGACCGCCTTCGGCAAGGCCATGGAGCTCCGCTGCCACTACCTGGCGAACCTGGCCATCCCCGGCGCCGCGTGGTTCCGCTGGAGCGCGCGCGACATCTTCGTGGAAAGGGCGCCGCGGGCCGCGCGCGAGCACGAGGGCCTGGACGCGACGCTCGCGCTCTTCACCGGCGCCCGCGCGCTCGCCGAGCACCTGCAGCTCGATCGCTTCCTCAGCGCCACCCATCGAGACAAGGAGACGGTTCCGCTCGAAGACATCCCGGGGATCACCGTGCCGGCGCACGCGTGGCAGGAAGGGGCGGGCGAGCCGCCGCCGGCCGCGGACCCGCTGGCGCGGCTCATCCCGGCGGACCAGCACGCGATCCTCCTCCCGAGCTTCCAGGCGCTCCTCGACCTCATCGACGAGGCGCACCGCACCGGCACGCCCATCCTGCGCCTCCTGGAGCAGGCGGCGATCGAGACGGACGCGCGCGGCCGCTACGAGCGGCAGCTCTGCCTCGAGCCGGACGAGCTGGCGCGGGCGCTCGGGCCGGCCCTCGTGGACAGCGTGGCCGTGACCGGCTCCGATCCCTACTACCGCACCGGCTCGGACGTGGCCGTGCTGTTCGAGAGCCGGAACGTGGACGCCCTCTACGCCTGGCTGGAGGCCCGGCAGCGCGCCGCGGCCGCGGCCGTGCGCGGGGCCGAGACCCTCTCGGGCGAGACCGGGGGCCTTTCCTGGGTCGCGGTGCGCACGCCGGATCGCGCGCTCTGCTCGTACCTGGCGCGCCACGAGAACGCGGTGCTGGTGACGAACTCGCCGGCGCAACTCGATGCCCTCGCCGCCGTGCTCGCCGGCAGCAGGCCTTCGCTTCAGAGCCTTCCCGAGTACCGCTTCTTCCGCGCGCGCTACCCGCGCGCCAGCCAGGGCGAGACCGCGCTGTTCCTGCTCACGGACGCGACCATCCGCCGCTGGCTCGGGCCGCGATGGCGCATCAGCGCGTCGCGCCGCATCCGCGCCGCGGCCGCGCTCGCGCACGCGCGCGCGCGTCAGGTCGAGGAGCTCGGGCTGGCCGCCGCGGCCGCGCCCGCGGCGGACGCCGCGCTCGCCGCCGAGTACGGCAACCTGGCGTTCATCACGCCCATCGCCGAGCTGAGCGTCGAGTGCGCCACGCTGGAGGAAGAACGGGCCTACAAGCGCTTCCGTGCCGCGTACGAAAGGCAGTGGCGCACGGTCTTCGATCCGATCGCCGTGCGCCTGTCGCTGCGCGCGCGCGGCTTCGACAGCGACGTGACGGTCATGCCGTTGAGCCTGCACTCGGAACTCCAGGAGTACCGGCGGCTGTGCGGCAGCGCGAGCATCGAGGCCGGCGCCGGGGATCCCCATCCCGGGACCGTCCTGCACTTCGCGCAGGCCGGCTTCTCGTCCCTGAGCGCCACGCCGGCTCTGGGACTGCTGGCGGATCGCATTCCGCCCGTTGGCCCCCTTCAGCCGCTCTGCACCAGGATCCTGCTGGCCAACCAGAGCTATGACTGGCTCGGCGACTCCGTGTCCCTCTACCTGGACGCGGATCCACTCTGGACGGAGTTCGGCCGAGCCCCCGACCTGTGGGAGTTCATCGACGAGAACGTCAGCCGCCTGCCCGTGGCAGTGACGCTCGAGGTGAAGGACGCGCAGGGCGCCGCGCGCTTCCTGGGGGTGGCACGGGACCTCTGGCAGCGATGGGACGGCCGCGCCTTCCACACGGACACCGTGACCTGGCGCGGAATCGAGGCCGTGCGGCTCACCGAGACGGCGGAGCTGCGCCACGAGCGTGTCGCGCTCGACGACTGGAGCCCGCTCACGCTCTACTGCGCCCTGCTCCCCGGCCGGCTCCTGATCACGCCTTGCGAGGCGGTACTCCACTCCGCGATCGACCGGGCGCTGGCGCCTGCGCAAGGCGACGTGCTTCCCTGGCAAGGCCAGAGCGTGGCGCTGCGCCTCGAGCGCGGGGCCCTCGACGCCATCCAGGCCTACTTCGGCGAATGGCAGGAGGAAGAGCGGCAGGCCGCCTCCTGGCGCAACCTCCCCATCCTCAACGAGTGGCGGCGGCTCTTCCCCGGCCAGGATCCGGTCGAGGCGCACGCGCGCCTCTTCGGCGAGGAGCTGGTCTGCCCGGGCGGCGGCGAGTACGTCTGGAGCGCGGCGTGGCGCACCATGGAATCGACGGCCTACGGCTGCCCGATCGCGCCGCGCCAGGAGCCGCGCCTGCCCTCGATGATCGACACCATCGCGACCGTGGAGGCCGGCATCACCTTCGAGGGCGATGGCCTGCGCGCCAGGCTGCGCTTCGAGCGGAGGTAGCGGTACCCGCGCGCACACCGGCAGATACTCAGCGCGGGCTTCGCCCGCAACCCAAGACGGAAGAGGATGTCGCCGCCCGAAAGAGACGGCTTCTTCGCCAGC
>DYIW01000400.1 GCA_020723465.1 Phycisphaera mikurensis | reverse complement strand
CACCAGGTAGTCGATGCCGCGGTTCGCGGCCACGAAGGCCCGCTCCTCAGCGCCCGCCTGTTCGCCCACCTGCAGCAAGGTCTGCGCGGCGAGCGCGGTGGTGCCGACCGTCCAGCAGTGGTACGTGGCCGGATTGGCGAATCCGCTGACGAAAGTGGCGTTCTTCACGCCGCCCCAGGAGCCGTCCTGGTTCTGCGCGCCCAACAGAAACTGCACGCCCTGGGCGATCCCGGCCCGCACCGGTTCGGCCGAAGGCTGCTCGTCCTGCGCGGCCGGCAGGACGGCGGCGGCCGAGAAAAGCAGGGCCGCGGCCAGCGCGCCGCTCATTCCTCCTGCTCCTTCTTGTCCTTCTTGCCCTTCCTGTCCTTCTTCGCGTCCAGGTCCTTCAGCTCCTGCTGGATCTTGCTCACCTCCGCGTGCGCGCTCTCCAGCGCGATCTGGCGCGAGAGCTTCTCGCCCTTGGCGTCGCGCTGCGTCTTCTCCAGCGCCGTGTTCTTGCGATCGACCTCGAGCTTCAGCTTGCGCAGCTCCTGCGGCAACGTGTGCTGCTCGAGCGACTCGGTCTCCTTCTCCTGGATCGCGACCGACTCGGCCATGCGCTCGGCGTTGCGCCGCCCGCGCGCGACCACGTACTCGGAGGTCTTGTCGTCGAGATCCTGGGCCTCGTACATGATCTCGATCTGCGCCAGCTCCTCGTCCGCCTCCTGCTTCCGGTCCTTGACCGAGCGCAGCGAGAGCCGGGCCTCGGCCAGGCGCGCCGGCGAATCGAGCGTCTCGAACTGCGTGAGCCTGGCGCGGGCCAGCTCCAGCTCCTCCGTGGCCTGGCGCAGCCGGTCGGAGGCGTCCGTCTCCTGGTCGGCCACGTCCATCTTGGCCTTCTCCAGCTTGAGCTGCGCGATGGCCAGCCTCTGGTTCAGCTCGGTGCGCTTGGCCGCGGTGTCCTCCTTGTTGTTGTCGGCCGCGGCCTCCTCCTCCGCGGCCGACGCCACGGGCGCCGCGGGCTGGTCGCCGCCGCCGATGCCGAGCAAACCGCAGCCCGTCAGGCCGAGCAGCGAACCACCCAGGCAGCATGTCCGCATCCAGGATCCGTTCATCGCGAGTGCTCCTCCATAAGGGATTCCGCGCCGGCCGCGCGCGCGGCGGCTGGCATCGAGCCTCCGGTCGAACACATCGTACGCGCGGCGCGGCCACGTCGTTAGTGCGTTTGCTTGCCGCTGCGGCCCCGTGCGCGTAACGTGCATCCCACATGAGCCGCGACATGATGAAGGAAGTGATCGGCGCCGGGGCCGCGCGCCTGCTCGAGGACATCAAGGAGGCCCTCACCGCCCTGTGCGAGGTGGCCGCGGCCATCGACGCGGAGAGCGAGGCGGCGAAGAACGCCCGCCTCATCCGCGAGCACCTCGACGAGTTCTTCCTGCTGGTCGTGGTCGGCGAGGTCAAGTCCGGCAAGTCCTCGTTCATCAACGCCCTGCTCAAGGAGAAGGTCCAGGCCGAAGGCCCCCTGCCGCTCACCGACCGCATCTGGGTGCTGCGCCACGGCGCGGCGCCTGCCGAGCGCATCCGCGACGAGTACGTCTACGAGCGCGAGCACCCGAACGAGCTCCTGCGCCTGTTCAACATGGTGGACACGCCGGGCACGAACTCGATCATCCAGAAGCACCAGCGCATCACCGAGTCGTTCATCCCCAAGGCCGACCTGATCCTGTTCGTCACCTCCATCGACCGGCCCTTCTCCGAGTCCGAGCACCTCTTCCTCAACTACATCAGCGAGAAGTGGCGCAAGAAGGTCATCTTCCTGCTGGCCAAGATCGACGGCCGCGAGCCGTCGGACGTCGCCCAGGTGGTGGGCTACATCCGCGAGAACTGCGCGCGCTTCTACGGCTTCGAGCCGCGCGTCTTCCCCATCTCGGCCAAACAGGCCGTGCGCGCGCGCCGCGGAGGACGGCGCGGCGCTCGAGGAGAGCGGCCTGCCCGCGCTCGAGCGCTTCCTCGTGTCCAGCCTGGCCGAGCAGGAGCGCGTGCACTTGAAGCTCACCAGCCCGGTCGAGTCCGCGCTGGCTCTCGCCGGCGACATCGGCCTGCTGGTGAGCGAGCGGCACCGCCTGCTGGAGCGCGACTTCCGCTCGCTCACCGACCTCGACCAGCAGATCCAGCAGGCCGGCGCCGAGCTGAAGGAGCGCTACCACGTGTACGTGGTGCGGCTCTACGACCTGCTGCGCGAGTTCGAGCGCCGCGGCAAGAACTTCTTCGAGTCGGTCATGCGCGTGAAGAACTTCGGCCTGCTGCGCGACCCCGAGGCGTTCCGGCGGCGCTTCGAGAAGGAGGCGGTGGGCGACCTCAAGGAGAAGATCCAGGAGAACATGCACGCGGCGACCGACTGGCTCATGAAGGAGCAGATCTCGCTGTTCGAGCGCTCGCTGCGCTACCTCGCCGAGCACCTCGCGGTGGAGAAGTACAAGGACCGCGTGCCGGCGCCCGCGCCGCAGGAGCACGGCTTCGAGTACCACCGCGACAAGCTGGTCGGCTCGATCCAGGAGGGCTTCCGCCGCGAGATCGAGCACTTCGACGTCGAGGGCCAGTGCCACCGCGTGCTGGAGACGGCCTATCGCGGCATCCTGCAGCAGATCGGCGTGCAGGCCGGCGCCGTGGGCCTCGGCACGCTGCTGGTGTCGATCCTCACCGGCGTGCTCTTCGACGTCACCGGCATCCTCGCCGCCGGCGTGGTGTTCGCCGCCGGCTTCGTCATCCTGCCGCGCAAGAAGCGCGCCGCCATCCAGGCCTTCTCGCTGCGCGTGGACACGCTCATCCGCGAGTTCAAGAAGTCCTTCGAGACCCAGTTCAACGCCGAGATCGACGACGCCACGGCGCGCTTGCGCAAGGCCTACGACCCCTATCTGACCTTCTATCGCGCCGAGACCAAGGACCTGGCGCGCCACGAGGAGATGCAGAAGGGCCTCCGGCTGCGGCTGATGGAGATCCTGGACGCGGCGGCGGCGCTCAAGACGGAGGCGCCCGCGCGCGCCGGCGGAGAACCCGGCTCATGAGGCGCGGCGCACTGCTCGCCGTCCTGCTCCTCCTGGCCGCGCCGGCCGGCTGCGTGTTCCTGCCGCCCGCGCCGCGCTGGGACGGGCCCACGCAGTACGCGCAGGCACGCGCTCTCGACCTGGCCGACGTCTTCCCGGCGAGCGTGGCGGGCGGCTACGGCCTCTCTGCGCAGTTCCGGGCCACGGCTCTCTGCGGCATCGGCGCCGGCTGGACGAACAACTGGCGCGCCGGCACGAGCGAGATGCGCTTTGGCCCCATCTGGTGGGAGAAGGAGCGCGGCATCCCGGTGTGGCGCTGCTACCGCTACCAGGACTACCGCGGCGCACAGGGCCGCCTGCCGGGCGGCCAGAAGCTCTGGCGCGACCAGACGCGCAAGATGCGCGCCTCCTCGCTCATCGTCATCCCGGCCATGACGCGCGACGGGGACGTGTGGTTCCCCTTCCTCCCGCCCTACTTCATCAAGACGCCCTGGGAGAAGCCGCCCTGGTCCTGGTGGAGCCTGCTCGACTGCGACATGAGCGCTTTCTTCGGAGTGGCCGGGCTGCGCGCCGGCCTCTCGCCGCTGCAGGCGATCGATTTCCTGTTCGGGATCTTCGCCCTCGATCCCGCGCGGGACGACCCCGGGGCCGAGCCGATCCTCTGGCCGGATCCGGGGGCGGAACCGTCGTTTCCGCCTGCCGAAGAGCCCGCACCGCACGGCACTCAGGCAGCGGCCGAGGGCGGCTCATGCGGCCGCCAGCAACAGCGATCGAGCAGCAGGCAGACTTCCATCCCCCGACAACTCTGCACTTGATGAGTCATCCGCCGATATAGCGTCCTCCCGTCGATCCCCTCGCCATCCTCTCCGTCCCTCCATGCCTCGAGCAGCTGGGCCGCCCCACCGCTGCAGCAAGGACACTCCAGGCCTGCCGCAAGCTTACGAACTGCGCCGGAAAGACCAATGCGAGTCGGCGCGGGCGCTGGCCCGGCTATCCCACGAAGCGGCCGTCATCCGCCCACCTGCACCTCCCCAGGCTGTCCAGCTCGCATAATGATACCCACGACAATCGGTTCCCTCCACACTCCAACGCGCACTAAGACCTACTTTCCGCGGAATAGGTCGGGGTGGTTTTCTGCGCGGGGCGGGGTCCACA
>DYIW01000399.1 GCA_020723465.1 Phycisphaera mikurensis | reverse complement strand
CTCCGCATGAGGATCTCCGTCGTGCCCAGCCGAATGTAGTGCCAACTTTTCGGCCGAAACGAACGTAAGTCCTTTCAGGGAAACGATCCGACTTTTTGAACTGCGGAAGTTGGGCTAGCGCTGGCGCTATCGGTCCGTGGCCATTGCGTATGAGGGCGTCACCCCCGGCGTCGGTGGCAGGGCCTCGAGCGCTCTCTCCAGGTCCTCCATCCCCATGTGCATGTAGACGGCGAACGTGAGGCCCCGCGCCGAGCAGGCCGGCCTGTTCGGGTGAGTCAAGGTGGCCTTCCAGAAAGGCAGGCATCAATGAAATCTGGCCTTGACAGAAGGCCACCTTCTGACCATCCTGCCTACATGCCTCTCCACCCCGTGCTCGAAGAACGGCTCAACGCCGCGCTCAGCGCCGCCGCGCCAGCAGCGTTCACCCCGCGTGACGCGCGCCTGCCGGCGGTGCCCGGCAAAGCGCACGCGGTGATCGGCATGCGCCGCGCGGGGAAGACCACCTTCTTGCACCAGCTTCTGGCGGAGCGGCGTTCGGCGCTGCCGCCCGAGCGCGCGCTGTATCTGAGCTTTGACGACGACCGGCTGGCCGGTATCGGCGTCGAGCAGCTCGGGTTCCTGCTCGAGGAGTTCTACCGGCGCCACCCGGCCCTGCGCGGCCGGGAGGTCGTGCTGTGGCTCCTCGACGAGATCCAGCTCGTGCCCGGCTGGGAGCGCTTCGTGCGGCGGGTCATGGACTCGGAGAAGGTCGAGTTCGTGGTGTCGGGTTCCTCCGCGCGCATGCTCTCGCGCGAGGTGCACACCTCGCTGCGCGGCCGCGGCATGGAGACCGTGATCCGGCCGTTCAGCTTCCGGGAGTTCCTGCGCCATCGCGGCGAAGAGCCGGCCAGGCCCGCGCGGCGGTGGACCGCGGCGGAACGCTCGCTGGTGGAGAAGCGCTTCCGCGAGTTCCTGGTCGAGGGCGGCTTTCCCGAGGCTCAGGGGCTGCCGGCCGCGCTTCGGATCGAGCTGCTCCAGGGCTACGTGGACGCGGTGCTGTTCCGCGACGTGGTGGAGCGCTTCTCCGTTTCGCAAGTCGCCGCGCTGCGCTGGCTGGTGCGGCACTGCCTGCGCAGTCCGGCCGGCAGCTTCAGCGTGCATCGTCTGACGCGGGACCTGAAAGCGCAGGGGCACGGCGTGGCGCGGGACGCCGTCCACACCCTGCTCGGGCATCTCATGGACGCCTTCCTGCTGAGCGAGGTGCAGCTCGCCACCGATTCCGAGCGCAAGCGCAACAGCAATCCGCGCAAGATCTACCCGGCTGACCCTGGGCTCATCCCCGCCTTCGACGCCAGCGGCCGCGCGAACGTCGGGCACGCGCTCGAGACCGCCGTGCTGAACGAGCTGGAGCGGCGCGGCGCCGAGGTCGGCTACGTCAAGACCGCGGAAGGGCTCGAGGTGGACTTCCTCGCCCGCCATCCGGCCGGCGGCGAGGAGCTGATCCAGGTGTGCGCCGACGTGTCGTCGGCCGAGACGCGTACGCGCGAGCTGCGGGCTCTGACCGCGGCGAGAAACGACCATCCGCGCGCGGTGCAGCGGCTGCTGGTGCTCGATCGCGACGCGCGCGTGGAAACCGGCGCGGAGGAGATCGAGGTTCAGCCCGCGTACGAGTGGCTGCTTGCCCAGCCGGACGCCTGAGGGATACGGGAGACACACGAACATGGCCATCAGCAACCAGGAACGCGTCGGCAAGGCGATGGAGCTCTTGCGTGCGGGGCTCGCCCCGTTC
Organism: Phycisphaera mikurensis; assembly: GCA_020723465.1. Taxonomy (GTDB): domain Bacteria; phylum Planctomycetota; class B15-G4; order B15-G4; family JADJEK01; genus JACQZJ01. Next base: position 2,410 of record DYIW01000399.1, on the reverse strand, counting down.
GTCGAGTGCGAGTTGAAGGGCCTGCGCGAGGCCGCGGCCGCGGACGTGGAGCGCCGCCACCTCGGCGACGAGCGCGGCGGCGGCAAGGACGGGCTGGTTGTGGTGCGAGGTCCGCTTCGAGCGCGCCACGCAGCGCCAGAGACTCGCCCGTCGCAGGGCCAAAAGACCGCGCCGCCGGTCAAGCGGCCGCTCTGCCTGCCCCTGAACCAGTCCCCGGACCAGAGCGGAAACGGACGGCCGGGTCACGCTGTCCGCCCCTGAGCAACCGTGGTCCGATGACCCGGAAGACCCCGGCGCCTTACAGGGGGTGGTGGGGGCATCGTGGGCGTTCCTGGACCCGGTCTCGATCAAGGCTCTCGACCGATCATAACCTCTGAGGCGGCGGCAGCTTGGCTCGGTCGGGCAGCCGCCCTGAAGACTGTGGACCCCCGCAGCCGGCGTGAGCGTGCCTGGCGTAACGTCTTGCATACTCTGAAAGTATGATTATCATACTCCCATGGAATCCATCCTTCCGGCCCCCTTGCTTCCGCGGGCCGCCGTCCGGGCGCTGGACGCGGCGCTCGGCGTCATGCCGGTGGTCGTCCTGCTCGGCGCGCGCCAGACGGGCAAGACGACGCTCGTCCGGTCCCATCCGGCGCTGGCCGGCCGTCCGTACCTCACGCTGGACGACCTTGCCGTCCGGCTCCAGGCCGAGGCCGATCCGGAGGCGCTCGTTTCGCGTGCGCCCGCGCTCGTGCTCGACGAGGTGCAGCGGGCGAACGACCTGCTGATCGCCGTCAAGCGGGCCGTGGACCGCGATCGGCCGCGCCGCGCCGGGCGTTTCGTGCTGACGGGATCGGCGAACCTGCTGATGCTGCGGAGAATCGGCGAGTCCCTGGCGGGACGCGCCGCGTACGTGACGCTGTGGCCGCTCACCGGGCGCGAGGCGGCTGGCGAAGGCCGCACCGGCTGCTGGAGCGAGCTGCTCGCCGTTCCTGCGACGAAGTGGAGCGGCGTGATCGAGGGCGCGAAACTCGTGCGCCCCGACTGGCGCGACGCCGTGCGCCGAGGCGGCTTCCCGGTGCCGGCTCACGAGCTTTCCACACCCGACGAGCGCGCGCTCTGGTTTTCGGGCTACCTGCAGACGTATCTCGAGCGCGACCTTCCGGACCTGCGGGCGGTGGAGAATCTGGGCGACTTCCGCCGGCTGGCTCAGGCAGCCTGCCTGCGCATCGGTTCGCTTCTCAATCAGGCCGAGCTCGGCCGCGACGTGGGGTTGAGTCAACCGCAGGTGCACCGCTTCCTGAAGGTGCTCGAAGCGAGCTTCCTGGCCGTGCGGCTGCCAGCGTATTCGGTCAACCGCACGAAACGGCTCATCAAGGCGCCCAAGCTCTACTGGGGCGACACCGCGTTCGCCCTCTACCTGAGCGGGGAGTCCGAGCCGCGCGGCGCCCATCTCGAGAATCTCGTGCTCCTCGACCTGCTGGCCTGGCGCGACCTCGAGATCCCGCGACCCGAGGTCCTCTACTGGCGCACGGCAGAAGGCACGGAGGTGGACTTCGTGATCGAGACGCGAAGGCGACTCCTGCCCATCGAGATCAAGAGCTCCGCGCGGGCACTCCCGACGGACGCCAGGGGTCTCGAGACCTTCGTGGACGAATACGGCGACCGCTGCGACGGCGGTCTCCTCCTCTACGGCGGCGACGAGATCTTCTCGCTGACGCGGCGCGTCCTCGCAGCGCCCTGGTGGAGAGTGCTGTGACAGGACCGCCCTAGGATTGTGCAAGGTGGAGCAAGGGAGCTGACTATGCGTGGGACAATGACGAAGGCCGCGCTGGGCGTGATGCTATCATGCCTGGCTTCCTGCTGTAGCACGGTGGATGGCCGAGATCACGCAAGGAAGATGCCGGAAGCCCTGTTCTTGGCGCTGAAGGGCAATGACCCAAGTATCGCCATGCCGTATGTCATGACGGAGGACAGGTACGTCATCCTTTGCCGCGGGAGGGAGGACGACTTCGGGTCCCCGGAGGAGATGCACGAGGCCTATCGCGAGGCTGCAGGGCGCGCTGTGGAGCACATGACAGCGTCGATTCGCAGTATTCATGCTATTACGGCAGACGAAGGGGGATTCGATTGGGAGCACGCGCGTCTTGAGGCCGTGTTAATGGACACGGCGCAAATGGACTTCACCCGGGTGAGCTACGATCCAGACGTCGGACAGGAGAGGCTGAATGTATTCCTGGTCGTGGTATCTGGCGATATGGAGTTGTTGATCAAACTGGACGACTGCTTCAACGTGTGCGGCGAGAGGTATGTGGGTGATGGAATGAGACTTGAGAAGGTGAGGCTCACCGGGCAGGGTGGCGTACTCGGCCACTAGCCCCGGAACCAGCACGTGCCCCTTGCAGCACTTTCGGAAAAAAAGGGAGAA
>DYIW01000398.1 GCA_020723465.1 Phycisphaera mikurensis | reverse complement strand
TACTCGGCCCGGCCCTTCGGGTTGCGGCGGCGGGGGGCCGGCTGCGGCGTTCTGGGTCCTCCATGACTCGAAAAGAGTCGAGTCGTCGCCGCGCCGCGCATTCGGCCCCCCGACGCTCGCAACGCGGCCGCGGGGGATTCCTGCTCAGGCTCTGAGCGGAAGGCGCCGGCGCGCGTCCCCTTCCGGACCTCGCCCTACTGCCGGCCGAGCCAGACTTTGTCCATGTGCGGCGTGCGCGTCAGCTTGCGGCCCTCGTGCTCCTCGCAGCCCTTCCAGCGCGTGAGGAAGGTGTAGGGGATCCGCCGGCCGAAGCCCTCGTGCTGCAGGGCGATGCCGAGGAGACGTTCCATGGCCTCGGAGCCGGTCTTGTCCGCGGGCAGGACGCGATGCATGCCGGCGGCGTACAGGCGGTCGAGCACCGCGCGGCGGCAGAAGAGCATGCTGCCGAAGACCATGTGGAAGCCGTCCTCCAGCCAGGCGTAGCGGCTCTGCGCCAGCGCGAGGCGCGCCCACTCGAGGTGCCGCGCCTCGCAGCCTCCCCAGCCGTGCCAGTACATCATCCCGGACACGTCGAGGCGCTGGAGGTGGTCGAGGTTGCGCTTGACGATGACGCTGTCCTGCAGGAAGTAGTAGAAGTCGCGCCGGTGCTCGCCGTAGACGTGCCACATGGCGCCCGCCTCGTAGCAGCGGTTGCCGATGTCCTCGACGATGACGCCCTGCCGCTCCAGCTCGCGCAGGTAGCTCCGGTCCGGGGAGTCGCTGTCCGTGACCACGATTTCCGCCGCCGGATGATGCCGGCGGATGCTCGCGACCGCTTCGAAGACGATGGGCCGCGCCGGGTCGAACCTGCAGGTGAGCGCGAACACCTAGCGCGTCTCCCCGGGGACGAGGATGCGCTGCTTGATCTCGCTGGTGGAGATGCCTGGCGTGTAGGGTACGTAGGCGAGGGCGATGCCGTGCTCATCCATGAAGGCGCGCGTCAGGCCGAGCTGGGCGATGAGGGAATCGCCGGTCCAGTCGTCGCCGTGCAGGATGAAGTCCGGACGCAGGAGCTCGATGGCGGCGCGCTGCCGGTCGTGCGACTCCATGATGAAGCACAGGTCCACGTAGCGGCAGGCGCGCACGATCTCGAAGCGCTCGGCCTCGCGCAGCACCGGCCTGCCCTTGTACGACTCGGCGAAGGCGTCGCTGTTCAGGGCGACGATGACGTAGTCGGCGAGCTGGCGGGCGCGGCGCAGCAGGTTGACGTGGCCGTTGTGGAAGCAGTCGAAGGTGCCGCCCACGTAGATGCGGGTCTTCCGCCGGCACGCGGGCGGATCCCCGGCGCGCTCCCTGGCGGCGGCCGGAGCGGCCGCCAGGGAAGGACTTTCCGGAGTGCTGGGCGCGTAGGTCTGCATGGCTGCTGCCTCCTGCCCGCATGTCGAGAAAACGCCGCGGAGACCTTGAGTCGCGGGGGCTGTGGCCGGCAAGGAACTGGCCCGCGCCGCGCGCCAGCGCGACCGAACACGCCCGGTGCCACGAACCGCCAGCATCTTCGCACGGCACGAAGATCTCGAGCCTTCTCGCGGAGGACCCGAGGAACGCGAACGCGTTGAGGCCAGCAGTCGGCCGGACGGCCTTCCAGCTTCCGACTAGCGACTTCGGACTTCAAGCTCGCGGCGGCGCCGGCCAGACCCAACCAGTGAGCGCGGACACGTTTGGTACGACGCCGCCGCGCTGTGTTTGTGTTCAGCCTGCGCCTGCGGCAGACTATCCCCCTCGTGCGTGCGGACAGGAGCCTGGCGAGCGTGTCGGCGAGCAGGTCGAGCTTCTCTGCGCGGGCCCTGGCTCGCGGCGTGCTGGCCGCCTTCTTCGTCTCCGGCTTCTGCGGGCTGGTGCACGAGGTGGTGTGGACGCGCCTGCTCCGGCTGGTCATGGGGAACACCACGCACGCGGTCAGCACCGTGCTGTGCGCGTTCATGGGGGGGCTGGCGCTCGGCAGCTTCCTCGGCGGGCGCGTGGCCGAGCGGCGTGCGGATCCGCTGCGCGTTTTCGCCGTGCTCGAGGGGGCGGCCGGCCTGTACTGCCTGGTGCTGCCCTTCCTGATCTACGGCGTCGAGCCGGTGTATCGCGCCGCCTACCAGAGTCTGGCCGCCTCGCCACTCTTGCTGGGCGCGGCGCGCTTCCTCCTGTCGGGCGTCCTGCTCCTCCTGCCGGCGCTCCTCATGGGTGCCACGCTGCCGATTCTGACCCGACTGCTGGCGCGCTCCTCCGAGCAGCTCGGCTGGTCCGCCGGCCGCCTCTACGCCGCGAACACCTTCGGCGCGGCCGCGGGCGCCGGCGCCGCCGGTTTCCTGCTGCTGCCGGCCCTCGGCATGTACCGCACCATCGCCACGGCCTCGGCCTTGAACCTCGCGGTCTCGGCGCTGGCGCTGTGGCTGCACGCGCGCGGCGGCGCCGCCCTGGCGCAGGCCGCCCTGGCGCCGCGGCCGGGCGCGCCACGGCGCGGCCAGCAGGCCGCGGCTGGGCACCACGCGCCGCCCGAGGAGCCGCGGGCGCCGGGCATGCGCGGCCTGCTGCTCGCCGGCTACGCGCTCTCGGGCGGGGCCGCCCTGATCTACGAGATCGCCTGGACGCGCGCCCTCTCGCTGATGATCGGCTCCTCGGTCTACGCCTTCAGCCTCATGCTGACCGCGTTCATCCTGGGCCTGGGATTGGGCGCCCTGGTTTACGCGCGCTGGAGCGACCGCGTACGCCGGCCGCTCCTGGTGCTCGGACTGCTGCAGGCCGGGATCGGCCTGGCGGCCGCGGCGGTCCTGCCGCTGCTCGGGGAGCTGCCGCTGCTGGCCACGCGCCTCATCTGGCGGCACGGTTCCTCGTTCTGGTTGCTGCACCTGGCGGAGTTCGGGGTCGTGCTCCTGGTCATGCTCGTCCCGACCACGCTCATGGGCGCGGCCTTCCCGCTGGCGGCGCGGCTCTTCGGCGGGGGCCGGCCGCAGCCGGGCAGATCGGTCGGCACGCTCTACGCGGCGAACACCTGCGGCTCGATCGCCGGCTCGCTCGCGGGCGGCTTCCTGCTCATCCACTACCTCGGCATCCGCGACACGATCCTGGTGGCCGCGGCCGCCAACCTGCTCATCGGTTGCGCCTTCCTGGCCGCGGGCGAGGGGCTGGGGCGGGCGCGGCGCCTGGCGAGCGCGGCGCTGCTGCTGCTGTTGCTCGCCGCCGGCGCCTTGCTGGCCCCGGAGTTCAGGCCCGCGCTCATGAGCCTGGGGCCCTTCATCGGCGCGCGCCGCCTGCCGGAGCGCGTGCTCTCCTCCGGCGCGCTCCTGCAGGAGGTGGTGGCGCAGGACAACGTCATCTTCTACCGCGAGGGCACGTGCACCACGGTCACGGTGCGCGAGCGCGCCGACGGCGAACGCATCCTGTGCGTGAACGGCAAGCCGGACGCGTCCTCGCACGGCGACCTGCCCACGCAGATCCTCCTCGGCCAGGCGCCGATGCTCCTGCACCCGCGTCCCGAGCGCGTGCTGGTGATCGGGCTGGCGAGCGGCATCACGCTTGCCTCGTGCGCGCGCCACGCCGCGCGGCGGCTCGACTGCGCCGAGATCTCGCCGGAGGTGGTGGAGGCGTGCCGCTGCTTCGACGCGTACAACGAGCACGTGCTGGACGATCCGCGCCTGCAGATCCTGCTCGAGGACGGCCGCAACCACCTGGCCCTGACCGAGCGCACCTACGACGTGATCGTCTCCGAGCCCTCGAACCCGTGGATCGCCGGCATCGCCGACCTGTTCACGCGCGAGTTCTTCGAGCTGTGCCGCGCGCGCCTGGCCGAGGGCGGCATCGCCTGCATTTGGGTGGAGACCTACAACCTCGATCGCGCGCTCTTGAAGAGCATCGTGCGCACCTTCGCGGACGTGTTCCCGGGCGCGAGCCTGTGGCAGTCGACCGACTACGACTTCCAGCTCATCGGCGTGAAAGGGCGCCTGGCCGTGGACCTCGGGCTGTTGCAGCAGCGCCTGGCCGAGCCGCGCGTGCTCGCCGACCTGGAGCGCATCGGCATCCGCTCCGCCGCCGGGCTGCTGGCGCGCCAGGCGCTCGGCGCTGCAGCCGTGGCGCGCTTCGCCGCCGGAGGAAGGCTGCACACGGACGACAGCGCGCTCTTGGAGTTCGCCGCGCCGCGGCTGATGATCCAAAACA
>DYIW01000397.1 GCA_020723465.1 Phycisphaera mikurensis | reverse complement strand
GCGAAGCGGTGGTCTACGTGCGGCAGTCGTCCCCCGACCAAGTCCGCCGCCACGGCGAAAGCTCTCGCGTTCAGCTCAGCCTGCGCGAACGCGCCGTCGCCCTGGGTTGGCGTGACCCCAAGGGGTAGGACAATGCGCAGCAGCTCGCGCGGCAGGTCCCTTGCGGCGCGCTGCGGGAAGTCCTCCTTGGAGCAGCTCTGGATCCTGGCGCCCAAGGGCTTGACCAGCCCGCGCACCGAGTTGACCAGGGTCCTGCGCGCTGCGACCAGCCGAGTGCGGGCACGCAGCTGCGTCAGGTCGAGGTGCGTCGCGCGCGAGCGGTAGGGGATTGTCCTCAGGAAGCCGGGAGGCAGGAAGTCGGCCGAGGCGATGCGCCGCGCGTCCTCGCGATCGGTCTTCTTCGTCCCCTGCGTGCGCGGGTCGCGCGGATCCACGATCAACAGTTCGTGGCCGACCGAGGTGAGCTCGTCTCAGATCCAGTGCGTGTGGGTGCCCGCCTTTACCACCACCCGCAGCGGCGCGAACTCGGCGAACGTCGCCCGGAACGCGTCACGCGCAGGCCGGCCTCCCCAGCGCATCTCCCAGGGAAGCGGCTGCTCCGCCTCCCTCGCGCCCTCCTCGGCCGCGGCCACCGGATTCCGTCTTGCGAGAAACAACAAACTGAAGGCGGGCAGACCTGACGCGCTCGACGCGTCTCAGAATGCAACCTTGACAGATCCACAGAGATGACCATAATTATAGTCAATGAGCCGCCGCGCCAAACTCGTCATCGTGTACGCGCCCGCGGTGGGCCGTCACGTTGATGCCATCGAGGCCAAGTACCATGGTCTGATTCGACGGACGATCCTGCAGCAGCTGTCGTTCGCCCCGGGGGATCCGACTCGCAACCGCAAGCCCCTGGAGGATCAGCCGGGTCCCTTTGGAGCGACCTGGGAACTCCGCTGCGGCGCGAGGAATGAGTTCCGCGTATTCTATGAGTACAGCTCCGATCTGCGGGAAGTGTGGGTCCTGGCCATCGGCGTCAAAGATCGTGACCGGTTGTTCATCGCCGGCGAGGAGTTCGAGCCATGAAAATCGCGAGTCTGGCCGAGGTCAAAGCGAAGCTCAGTGCCTTCCTGGATGAGGTTGGGACCACTGGTCCAGTGGTCATTACTCGGAACGGCAGGGCCGTCGCGATTCTGCTGGCTCCAATTGACGATGATGACCTCGAGCGCCTGTTGCTGTCGAGGTCGCCGCGCTTCCGCTCTCTTCTGTTCAAGTCGCGCGCGGCTGTGCGAGCGGGAAAGGGCGTCGCTCACGGGAAGTTCTGGGAGGCCGCTGGCCGAAGAGTGCGTCGATCCGCGGAATCCGGTGGGAAGTCATCCGGTGGAACGGCTGCCCAACAACCGCTTGCGCGTGGCGGCGGGCGTGACAACGGTGGGGCGCAACGCTCGGGCAAGGCGCGGGCCCGCCGCGGGTGAGCCGGAGCGAAAGGCTCCCCCCAGAATGGTGCACCGCGCGCGGACGCGCGGTGAGAGAGGCGTCGCAGTTGGCTGCTCGGGAGCAAGAGGGGAGGGGCGTGTGCAGAGTGGTCGCGGCCGTTTCCCTGGCTTCCGGGGACGCGTGCGCGCCTTCCGGTGCATCGTGCGCGCGACGAACGATGGGTGGCCTGCTGGCGACGGAGGCGAAGCCGGCGGATCCGCGCGGCGAAGGAACGTACGGCGTGAAGAGCCCAGTGCGTCGCGGCCGCCCTTCACTCGAAAGGGCGGTCGCGCTCAACACCGTGAGCACGGCCCCTGCGACCACGCCGCACGCAGGCGCAGGCCAGCACGTCCGTGACGAGCTGCGCTCACGGCGCTCGGGCCTCGACGCATGGCCCGCGGCGCGGCTTGGCGCGGGCGTGCTGCCGAAGTCGCGGGCGGCGGTTGGTCCGCGGGGTCGGCGTCGGTAGAGGCGAAGGCGGGATCCAATCTGACGGGCGAGTGGAGCCAGCCCGAGGGGGTCGGTTGGGCTTGCCCGGCCCAAGGAGGGATGGACCGAGCACTGCGGTCCGTGGCAGAATGGGAGAGGCGTCCAGAAGGCTTGGCGGAATCGGCGCCTTTAGAGGGGTATTCGCATGGACCGCAAGGTCGGTGTGCTCGAGGTCGTCGGGTTCTTCCTCTTCGTCGCGCGGCTGGATGCAGGAGTGGGCGCGCCGCAGGACGAGGCCGTGCCGCCGGTCCTGCGCCAGGCGGTCAAGGCGGCGCTCGCGCCGGGCGAGTACGCGGTCCTGCCGGGCCTGCCGGCGGCGGACGGGAAGCCGCGCTGGACCGCCGAGAACCCGGCGCAGGGCCTGCGGGCGACGTTCGGCGACACGGGCGTGCGGATCGGCCGGACGGCGGCGCCGGAGGAGCCGTCGCTCTTGACGTTGCGGCTCGTCGGGTGGGGATGGGAGGGCGCGCTCGTTGGCCCGGAGCCGGCGGAGATCCTCGTTGACGGCGCGCGCCTGGAGTACCGGCGCGGGCCGGTCACGGAGTGGTACGTGAACGCCGAGGATGGCCTGGAGCAGGGCTTCACGATCGCCGAGCCGCCCGCGCAGCCGGCCGATGGCGGCGTGCTCGAGCTGAGCATGGCCCTCGGCGGCACCCTCGCGCCGCAGCTCGATGAGGACCGTCACGGCGTGACGCTGGTCGACGCCCAGGGCGTAGCGCGCCTCTCCTACTCCGGTCTGGCCGCGTGGGACGCGAACGGCCGGGAGCTTCCGGTCTGGCTCGAGGAGAGCGAGGCAGGAGGCGTGGCGATCCTCGTCCGGGCCGAGGGTGCGGCCTGGCCGATCACCGTCGATCCGGTGATCGCGACGCAAGAGGCGAAGCTGACCGCCGCCGACGGCGCATACCACGACTGCTTCGGCTGGTCCGTCTCCCTCTCGGGCGACACGGCGTTGGTCGGGGTTTGCAGTGATGACCACTCTGGCTTGACCGATTCCGGCTCAGCGTACGTGTTCGTGCGCAGCGGGACCACCTGGACCCAGCAGGCCAGGCTCATCGACGCCGACGCTGCGGGATACAAGCAGTTCGGCTGTTCTGTCTGCCTGTCCGGCAACACGGTGCTGGTCGGGGCATGTCGCGACTCCCACGCTGGCGGGCTCGTTGCCGGCTCGGCCTACGTATTCGTGCGCAGCGGCACGACCTGGACCCAGCAGGCCAAGCTCGTGGCCGGCGACGCTGGAACCTACGATTACTTCGGCTGGTCCGTCTGCCTCGCCGGCGACACGGCGCTGGTCGGGGCTCCTTACGACTGCCACGCAGGCGGGAACTCTGCCGGCTCGGCCTACGTCTTCGTGCGCAGCGGGACGACCTGGACGGAGCAGGCCAAGCTCGTGGCCGCCGACGCTGCGGCGTACGAATCCCTCGGCCATTCCGTTTCCCTCGCCGGCGACACGGTGCTGGTCGGGGCTCCTTACGACTGCCAGCCAGTCGGAAACCGCGCCGGCTCGGCTTACGTGTTCGTGCGCAGCGGGACGAACTGGACCCAGCAGGCCAAGCTTGTGGCCGCCGACGCCGCGGCTTACGACTTCCTCGGCTATTCCGTTTCCCTCTCCGGCGAGACGGCGCTGGTCGGGGCTTGGGGTGACGACCACGCCGGCCTTACCGATGCCGGCTCGGCATACGTGTTCGTGCGGAGCGGGACGAACTGGACCCAGCAGGCCAAGCTCGTGGCCGCCGACGCCGCGACTCCGGGTTGTTTCGGCTACTCCGTCTGCCTCTCCGGCGACACGGCGCTGGTCGGGGCAGTTTACGACCACCACGTTGGCGTGATGTTCGCCGGCTCGGCATACGTGTTCGTGCGGAGCGGGACGAGCTGGACCCAGCAGGCCAAGCTCGTCGCCGCCGACGCCGGGGTGTCCGACAGGTTCGGCTCGTCCGTCTCCCTCTCCGGCGAGACGGCGCTCGTGGGGGCAGACGCCGACGACCACGCTGGCGGGAAAGATGCCGGCTCGGCTTACGTGTTCGGCCTGCAGACCTGCGGGAGCGCCGCCGCCTACGGAACCGGCTGCGGCGGCTCGGGCGGGTTCGTCCCGGCGCTCGCGCTGTCAGGCTGCCCGGCGCCAAACCAGGCCGTGGAGATCACTCTGACGCAAGGCCTGGCGGGGAGCCTGGCGCTCTTCCTCTTCGGCGCAGGCCAGGCAGACGTGCCCATCGGCGGGGGCTGCACCTTCCTGCTG
>DYIW01000396.1 GCA_020723465.1 Phycisphaera mikurensis | reverse complement strand
ATCGCATCCTGGTGAACAAGGCAGCCTACGACGTGCGACTGCCCTACACGGACATCGTGATCGTCTCGCATTCCGAAACGCAGCGGGGCGACGTGGTCGTGTTCCGCCCTCCAGGCGAGGAGTACTCGGTCTTCAAGCGCGTGATCGGGTGTCCGGGCGACCGCGTGACCGCGCACGGCGGCCGCGTGGAGGTCAACGGGGTGCTCCTGGAGTATGAGCAAGTCGCTGGGGCGGAGTACGAGCGGGCGGCGGTGGAGAACAACCTGGGCGCGGTGATCGAGCAGGAGAGGGGCAACGGACCGCCTCACTTGATCACACACCGCGGCGACGCCGCGTGCGAGGCGGCCGCGGTGAGCGGTCTTCTGGCGAAGGACGAGTACTTCCTGGTTGGCGACAACCGGGACAACAGCCGAGACTCGCGAGCGTACGGGCCGGTTCAGCGCTCGGCGATTCTCGGGAAGGTCGTGGGCAAATACCGCCCGGACCCGTGAGGGGCGGCCGTGTGCCGGGTATGCTCAGAGATAGGGAATCGTGCCGGAGGCGGGTCCCGTGACGGCCGACACGCAGACGTTCGGCGCGTTCGGGGGGCATCAACGCGGTCGTGCCGGTAGGCGCCGCCGCGGCGGCGCGGGCCATCCTCGAGCGCAAGGTCGCTCCTCCGGATCCACCCACCTGTCCGCGATGCGGGTCGCAACGCGTCACGGTGCATCAAGCCGGCCGCCGCATGGCCATCTGGACCCGGATCCTCATCATCGTGCCCATCGGACGGGCACGAGTGAAGTACCGCTGTCAGGACTGCCAGCGCCCGTGGCGGGCGTAGCGCCGCTCAGCCGCTCCGGGGCTGCGACGTGAGGAACACCTCGAGGTCGGGCTTCGCCTGCTCCATGGCGTCGCGGAGCGCCATGAAGCTCCACCAGAACAGGGAATAGGGATTGACGTAGTCGTCGTTCGATCCCTTCTGGACCTGGAACGTGAAAGCGCCGACGCCGGTGCCGTGGATCATCGAGGACGTGCCGTACATCGTGCGGTACGAGGTCTCGCTGCCGGAGACGCGCTTCTGCCATACGGTCTGGCCCGTGGCCGCGTCCTGAAGCACGAGGTCGAGCTCGACCTCGCCCGTGACCTTGCACATGGGGATCGGCAGCAGCCAGAGGAGGACTCCGGCGATTCCCAGGCAGTAGGAGGTCAAGGCCGTGCGGTACTCCGAATGCACCAGCGTGCCGGTGAGGAGGTAGTCGAAGTCCGCGTCCGCCGGTCTTTCCTTGGCGAACTCCACGCGCGCGAAGAGCCGGGATGCTCGCAGATCCTGGGCGATCGCGGCCGGAAACGAGACGGTGAAGTGCGCGTCCTCGGGCCGCTCGATCCTCTGCACGACCGGACTGACCAGGCTGAAGGCGCCTCCGCCCCGCTCGCTGTTTTCGATCACGATCTCGTCGACGCGGTTGAAGGGAATCGTGACGTAGGGCAGGAGCGGGATGTACGTCAGGAACGTGCGGCCCTGGGTGCTGTAGCGCCGCGGGCAGCGCTCGTCCTGGAAGGGCAGGACGAGCAGCGAGGCCGAGGACACCGGAGCGCGGCTCGCCTGCGGCACGTCGTAGCCCAGGTCGAAGCGCGGGCGGAGCTGGCAGGCGGCGAGAGCGGGCAGGACAGCGAGAACGAGCCAGGCCGAACGGCGGCGCGACATGCTTCTTCTCCTTCGTCGAACGGGACGGGTGCAGGCGATGCGAGATCGCCAGAGAGCGTAGCAGGGACGGCATCCGCGCGGCGCGCGAAACTCCGCCGCGGCCCTTCGGCACGGCGTGCTGAAGCACTACGATCGGCGGCCAGCTCATGGCGCCGGCGAATGGAAACGAGTGCGAAGCGGCCTGGCGCGGTTCCGCCGCGCCGCGCCGCGCCGTCGTTTGGGAGATTGCCGGCCTCGGCTTCGTGCTGCTGCTCTCCGTCTTCTTCCGCGCGCACTTGAACAACTCCGGGATCGCGGGCCAGGTCTCGATGAGGCACGACGAGGTCCACTACGTGTCTCACGTCATCGCCTTCCTGAACGGCGACTGGGACGTGACCTACTTCGTGAATCCCTCCTTCTACATGTACGTGCTCTACGGCGCGACCGCGCTGGTGGGCGCCTGCCTGGTGGCGGGCGGAGCCTGCGCGTCCTTCGGCGACTTCGTCGTGGACGCGACCGTCAACCCATACCTCGTCACCATGACCGGCCGCGGCCTGTCCCTGCTGTTCGGCGCGGGCGCGGTCGTCCTGCTCTACTGGATCGCGCGCCGTCTCTTCTCGGCGCCCATCGCCTTCGCCGCCGCGCTCGCCCTGGCGCTGAACTGGACGCACGTGGAGCGCTGCGCCCTGGCCGGCAACGAGGCCATGACCGTGCTCCTCCTGCTCGTCTGGTTCCTCGCGCTCCTCTCGTACATGGAGCGGCCGAACTGGCGGCGGCACGCGCTCGCCGGCCTGCTGCTCGGCCTGGCCGTGTCGGCCAAGTACAACGCCGGCGGCTTCGTCGTGACCTTCGCCTTCGCGACGCTCATCCGGGCGCTCCGGGACAGCACGCCGGGCGCGCGGCTCTCGGCGCTCCTGCGGCCGCGGCAGTGGCTCGGCTTCCTGCTCGTGCCGGCCGGCTTCCTGCTCGGCTCGCCGCTCGCGGTCCCGCGTTTCGCCCTGGTCATCAAGCAGTTCACGAGCCAGGCAGAGAGCCTGCTGTCGCACGGCTGGGTGCCGGAGGAGGCCGCGGCCAGCGCCTCGGCCTGGGACTACTACCTGCGCGAGGCCGCGACCTTGAACAATGGCCTGCCGTTCGCGATCCTGTGCGGTTTGGGCGGGGCGGCCTTGCTCTACCTGGCGGTGCGGCGCGGGCATACGGGCGCGCAGCTCCTGCTGCTGGCGGCGCTTCCGACGCTGCTTTTCTTCGGCAGCGGCATCGTCGCGCGCATGCGCTTCCTGCTGCCCGCCATTCCCTTCGTCCTGGTGTTCGGCGCGTTCTGCCTGGACGCGGTCATCGGCTTGGCTCTGCGGCCGTGGCGCCGCGCACCGGCGCTGCGCGCGGGCGTGGTCGTCGCGAGCGCTCTGCTCCTGCTGGCGCCGCATGCCGCGGCCACCTACCGCAACTTCGAGCAGCGCTACGGCCGCGTCGACAGTTGCCGCGACGTCAAGCTGTGGATGGACGCACAGCTCGATCACGAGCAGACATACGTGACCCTCGACTGCCTGGGCACGTGGTTCTTCGAGCAGTGGAACCTGGCGTCGCGCCACGGGCACGAGGCGCCAGGCGTGCTGCGGGCGGTGCGGCTCGATTCCCTGCTCGATCAGGCGGACTCGGCGGAAGCCTTCCTCGCGCTCCTGCGCGCGCGCGGGCTCCGGCACGTGCTGCTCCTCATGCCCACGGACCAGTTGCGTCTCGTCAAGCAGATCCCGGACACCCTGACCATTCCCTCGGTGCAGCGCTGCCGCTACTGGGCGGACCTGGTCGATCGCCTGGCCGAGGTCGAGACGCGCCGCACCGCGGTGAGCGGCGACGGCCTGGTGACCCTGGTTCACCTGGAGCTGGAACCGTAGTGGCGGCGGGCGCCCTTCCGGCCGCCAGGCGCTGGAACGTCGCCACTTGAGCGCGGTTGTGCCACGCTCGGATGGACTCGGCAGAGACTCTCGATAGCCGAAGGCGAGGCGGACGATGGATGAAGGCACGATCGCGAGGTGGCTGATCGAGGCGATACCGTATCCGGTCCTGTTCGCGGACCTCTCCCACACGATCCGCTTCATGAACCGGAGCGCGCGCCTCGAGCAGCACGGCGGCGAGGAGTCCCTCACGGTGACGACCCGCAACCTGCGGGTCTACATGACCCCGGTTCGGGACGACGGCGGCGCTCTGGTAGGCTACTTCGAACGCTATGAGCTGAACCAGACGAGGTAGCGCTCTGGCAGCCCGTTGAAGAAGTGCTCGGTCGCCGAGGCGAGCGCATGTCGGCCGAGATCGAGGAGCGAGACCGGAGGCGAAGGTCGAGCGATGGCCGAAGCAGAGACCTCGATCGGCAAGACAGCGTTCATCCTGGGGGTGGCCTTCTGGGCCGGGATCGGGGCGCTGGCGACGGCGAGGTTCGGGTGAGGGTCGCTCGGCGGGTCCTTGTTAGGGGCCCTCGTGAACCTGCTGGCCGTCGCGGCGGTCGCCACCAGCATCGTGGCCTGCGTCAAGGACAGGCGGAA
>DYIW01000395.1 GCA_020723465.1 Phycisphaera mikurensis | reverse complement strand
GCTCCTCACACTCTCTTCCCCTCCGGTTCCGGGGAAACGGCCGCGACGCTCCTCATGCCACCCTCCCCATCTCTGGATCCCAGCCAAACAGCCGCGACACCCCGCGCGTCAGGTCCGCCTGCGGCCCGCTCGCGGCCGCTCCCGATAGAGCACCTCGCCGCCGCCCAAAGGGCTCTCGAACCAGAGGTCGTCCCCGTCGCGGCGCCTGAGGAAGCCCGGCATGACCGGCACCTTGCCCTTGCCGCCCGGCAGGTCGACAACCAGGCGCGGGATGCCGAAGCCCGCGATCCGGCCGAACATCCCGCGCACGACATCGACCGCGCGATCGAGCGGCACGCGGAAGTGCCCGGTCCCGGCCACGGGATCGGGCAGGTGCAGGTAGTAGGGCTTGACCCCGAGCGCCAGCAGGGCGCGCGCCAGCGCGAGCTGCTCCGCGCTCGTGTCGTTCACTCCCTTGAGCAGCACGGTCTGGTTCAGCACCGTGATGCCGGCGTCGAGCAGGCGGCGCAGGGCGCTTTCGGCGAGCGGCGTCACCTCGACGCGGTGGTTGAAGTGCGTCAGGAACCAGAGCGGCCGCACCGCGCGCAGCAGGGCGATGAGTTCGCCGTCGATGCGCTGCGGCAGGGTGACGGGCGCGCGGCTGGCGATGCGCAGCACCTCGAGGTGCGGGACCTTCCGCAGCTCCGTGAGCAGGAGGGCGAGCCGTCGCGGCTCGAGGTGCAGGGGGTCCCCGCCGGTCACGAGCACGTCGCGGAGCGCGGGCGTGTCGCGCACGAACTTCACGGCGCGCAAGAGGTCCGCGCGCGTCAAGGCCGCGCCGCCGTTCCAGGCGCGCTTCCTGAAGCAGTGGCGGCAGTGCGTGGCGCAGAAGCTCGTCGGCACGATGAGCGCGCGGTCCGGGTAGCGGCGCACCACGCCGGGAACGGGCGAGAGCGCGTCCTCGGCCAGGGGATCCGGCGTCTCGCCCGCGAGCGCCTCGCCCTCCTCGGGCATCGGCAGGATCTGCCGCGCGATCGGATCGTCCGCCTTTCCCGACCGCGCAAGCGACAGGTAGTAGGGCGTCACGGCCACGGGGAAGCGGAGAAGCAGCTTGCGCTCGAGGCCGCGCGCGCACCCGGGCAGGCGCAGGGCCGCCGCCACCTGCGCGACCGTGCGCAGGCGGTTTCGCACCTGCCAGCGCCAGTCGTTCCACTTGACCGCGGCGACACGGCGGGGATCGGTCCCGCCCGGCGTGCGCATGGCTCCTCCACACTCGAAGGAAGAAGACGCCGCCCCACGAAGCAGCGTCAGACGGGCAGGATAGCACGTTGCGGCGCGCGGGGCGCGGGCGCTACCCTGCCCCCATGTCCGACCTGCTCTTCCCGCACAACTTCCTCGGCCTGGAGCCCGAGCACGCCGCCTACGAGCGCGCGCGCGTGGCCGTGCTGCCCATCCCGTACGAGGCGACCTGCTCGTTCGGCGCGGGCACGGCGCGCGGCCCGGCCGCCATCATCGAGGCGTCGAACCAGGTCGAGCTGTGGGACGAGGAGCTGGAGCGCGACACCTTCGAGGTCGGCATCACCACGCTCGCGCCACGGGGCCGATCGCGCCGCTCGCGCCGGCGAAGGGCGGGCCCGAGGAGCAGGTGGCGCGCGTGCGCGCGGCGGCGCGGCCGCTCATCGCGGACGGCAAGTTCATCCTCGCCCTCGGCGGCGAGCACAGCGTGACGCTCGGCCTGGTCGAGGCCCTGCGCGAGCGCCACCCTGGCCTGTCCATCCTGCAGATCGACGCCCACCTCGACCTGCGCGACGAGTACGAGGGCACGCGCTTCGGCCACGCCTCGGTCATGCGCCGCGTGGCCGAGCTGGGCTGCCGCATCGTCAACTGCGGCGCGCGCGCCTTCGCGCGCGAGGAGTGGGAGTTCGCGCGGGCGGCCGGCATCGCCGTGTTCCGCGCGCGCGAGACACGCGGCGCCTCGGACTTCGCGGCCGCGGCGGTCGAGCGCCTGGGCGACCCCGTCTACGTCAGCTTCGACCTGGACGGGTTGGATCCGAGCGAACTCCCCTCCACCGGCACGCCCGAGCCGGGCGGCCTGGACTACTACCAGGCGCTCGCGCTCCTGGCGCTGGCGGGCCAGCGGCGCCGCGTCGTCGGCTGCGACGTGGTCGAGCTGGCCCCGGACGGGGTGAACCACCACAGCAGCCTGCTGGCCGCGCGCATCGCCTACAAGATGCTCGGCTACTTCGTGAGGTGAGGGCATGGCCGCGCGCCCGGGTCGATCGAGGAAGACGCGGGACCAGGGACTGGCCGCGGACCGCCGCCGCTTCCACGCCGCGCCCGCAGTCTCGCCGCCGCCGATTCGCGGCAGCGAGCGGCCGGCCGAGATCATCGAGAAGGCCTTCTCCGCTTACGTCGGCCGCCAGGAGCGCACGGCCTTCGAGCTGATGCGCCGCTCGCTCAAGGAGAAGCACGCGGTCTTCCTGACGCTCTCCGGCGCCATGACGCCCGCGGGACTGCATCAGTCGTGCATCATCCCGCTGCTCGAGCGGGGCGCGGTGGACTGCCTGGTCACGACCGGCGCGAACCTCTACCACGACCTGCACCGCGTGCTCGGCCACCGCATCCGCGAGATCAACCCGGCGGCCGGCGACCTGCGCCTGCGGCGCCTGGGCATCATCCGCATCTACGACCTCGGCTTCGGCGAGGACGTGCTGTTCGACACCGACCGCTTCTTCTCGGCGCTGCTGCGGCGGAAAGAGTTCCAACGCCGCATGACCACGCCCGAGCTGCACTTCCTCATGGGGAAGCACCTGGCCGAGATCGAGGCAGCGCTCGGCGTGACGGAGCCCTCGCTGCTGGCCAGCGCCTATCGCGCACGCGTGCCCATCTTCGTCGGCGCGCCCGCGGACGGCTCCATCTTCCTCAACATGGTGAAGCTCAGGAAGCTCCTCGGCGCGGCCTTCCGCCTGGAGATCGACGCGGCCGAGGACGTCTTCCTGATGGCCGCGCTGCAGCACTACTGTGCGGCCGCGCTGCGCCGCAAGCTCGCCGTGTGGATCCTGGGCGGCGGCGTGCCCAAGAACTACACGCTGCAGGGCGAGCCGCTGCTCGGGCAGATCCTCGAGGTCGAGACCGAGGGCTTCGACATCGACGTGCAGTTCTGCGTCGATCCGGTGGACAACGGCGCCCTCTCCTCCTGCCCGGCCGGCGAGGGCCACACCTGGGGCAAGGTCTCGGCGCAGGGCGTGGAACGCTCGGCCTACGTGCACTGCGACGTGACCGCGGTTTTCCCCTGGCTCACCTACGCGCTGCTCTCGGAGCGCGGGACGCGCAAGAAGGGCCTCAGCCTCATCGACCACTGCGGGCGGGCGCGGGCGCGCCTCGAGGCGCAGGTGGCGCGGCGGCGCGCGCGCCTGCTCAGGACGGCGCGGGACGCGCGCATCGATCCACGCGCGTAATGCCGCGCGCCTCCCTGGTGGCGCCGACGATCCACGAATCGAACAGCGGGGCGGCGCGCGCGCCGCAGGCCGCGTCGAGCGCGCTCGCCAGCCGGTTCGCCTGCAGGAGCAGGCGGCAGACGAAGCGGCTCTGCGAGCGGAACAGCAGCTCCGGGAAGGGCGAGGTGTTCTGGTAGTGGCGCAGCCAGTCGACGCGGAAGCCGCGCGCGCGCAGGTCTGCCGCCACGTGGTCGCGCGGCAGGGCGTTCAGCTCGCGGCAGGGCAGCACCATGCGCTCGGCGCGCCGCCGCCGGAAGCCACGCGACAGCGGGTTGAGGTCGCCGATCACCAGGCGCCCGCCCGGCGCCACCATGCGCGCCAGGCCGTCGAGGAAGCGCCCCGCGTCCGGGGCGAAGGAGATCACGCCCGAGCTGAGCACCAGGTCGAAGGTCTCGGCGAAGGGCGGCTCCTCGGTGAAGCCCACGCGCGCGTCCACCTCCACGCCCAGCAGGGCGGCGTTCTGGCGCACCAGGCGCACCATCTCCGCGCTCGGATCGAAGGAGGAGAGGCGGCCGCCGAGGAGCGCCGCCTCCAGGCCCACCCAGCCCGCGCCCGCGCCCGCGTCGAGCACGCGCTCGCCCGGCCGCGGCTTGCCGAGCACGGCCAGCAGGCGGCGCATCCAGCGGTAGTGGCCGTAGGCGGGTGAGGAGGGGTCGCCATTCCAGCCGGCCGCGGCCGCGTCGAACTTCTCGGCGGTGGCGGCGGGCGAGAGCGCGTGCTCGCGAAAGTGCGCCGCCA
>DYIW01000026.1:22541-31936 GCA_020723465.1 Phycisphaera mikurensis | reverse complement strand
GAGCCTCGGCTGGCAGCTCGTGGGCCCGAGGCTCAGCCGCCAAGACCTCGAGGGCCGGATCGTCGTGCTCTACCACTGGTGCATCACCTGTCCGATCTCCACGGGCGCGTTTCCGTACATGAACAGCGTGGTGGAGCGCTACGCCGACCGGGGCGTGTTCGTCATCGGCTTCCAGGTCATGCGCAATCCTGCCCTCGAGGAGAACAACGTGGTGTGGGCGCTGGAGCAGCTCCGGCCCAACTTCCCGGTGGCGATGCTGGGCACGGACTGGGAGTGGCCCGCGGACTACCTGCCGTGGGTGATCGTGTTCGACCACGAGGGCAGGAGGATTTACGCCGGCAACCTGCCGCGCCTGGAGGAGGTCCTGGACCAGGCGCTGGCCGCGGCTCCTCACTGGCTGGTGGGGGGGCCGTACGCGCGGCTCGAAGGGATCGCGGCCGAGATCGCGGGCGCTCCGCGGCGCGCGGGCGGCCGCCTGCCGGAGCTGCGCGCGCTGGCGTCACGCGGCTCCGGCGGCGGCGCGGAGAGCGCCGAGGCGGGGGCGCTCGTTGCCAGCGTGGAGCGCTGGTTCGGCCGCCAGGTCGCCAAGACGCAGGAGGTGCACTGCGGGCCGGTGGAGCGCGTGGAGATCCTCGGCCGCCTGGCCGAGATGTTCGCGGGCGACGTCCTCGGCGAGCAGGCGCGCGCGGCCCTGGACCGGACCACGGCGGCGCCGGGCTTCGCGGCCGAGGAGGAGGCCTGGCGCGCGCTGGAGCGGGCGCGTGCGGTCTTCCGCGGCCTGCCTCCCGCTGGCCAGTACACCTACGACATGGACTACTACCCGATCGACGACGTGGACCTGCTGGCGACGCGCGGCCGCATGATCGCCACGTTCCGCTTCGAGCTGCAGCCCCTCGTGCAGGAGTACGCGGGCACGGCGGCGGCGGATTGCGCGGAGTCACTGCTCGGCGAGCACGAGATGCCGGAGATCGACGCCGAGGCGGCGCGCGCGCGGCTCGAGCAGGCGCGAACCTTGCTCCGCGGCGCGCGGCGGCCGTACGAGCTGGTCGACGCCTGCCTGCTTGCCAGCGAGGTGGCCGAGGGACGCCCGGCCGAAGACCAGAGCGCGGGCGAGGCCGCGGAACTGCTGCGCCGCGCGCGTGACAGCCGCGGTTTCGCCGCAGCCGTGCGTGCCCACCGGGAGCTCGAGGACCGGGAGTGCGCCGTGCGCGAGCAGGTGCGGCGCGGCGGCAGCGCCCTGGCGCGGGAGGACGCGAACCAACTCATGAAGGAGATGCGTCGAATCGCCGGCGAAGCCGGGGAGGCCAGCCGCCTGGCCGAGCGCGCGGCCAAGTTCATCGCGGGACTGGAGGAGAGCTTCGCCGGGCCGGCTCACCTGGGGGTCATGTTCGACGAACGGCACCCGGGACCCGGAGCGAGGATCGCCTGGGTCAATCCGGCCACGGCGGCCGAGCAGCACGGCCTGCGGCCGGGCGACGTGATCCTGGAGTTCGGCGGCTTGGCCGTGGACGGCGTTCCCGGCCTGCGGCAGGCGATCGCCGCACGCCGCCCCGGGGACGCCGTGGACGTGGTGATCGACCGCGCCGCTCCGCCCGGCGCGGGCGGCGCAGCGCGGCAGGCGGTGCGCGTGGTGCTCGGCCGGCGCCTCTAGCGCCGGGCGCGCCCGCGTGACTAGCGCGCCGCCGCGGCGCGCGCGGCCGTCTGGAAGGCGGCGAGCGCCAGGTCGAGGCGGTAGATGTCGAGGGCCTCGCTCAGGCGCAGGCCCTCGAGCGCGCTCCGCGACGGCTCGTCCGCGTCCGGCGCGGCTGCCGCGGGTGAGGCGGCAGCGCCGTTCGCGGTCTGAGCGCCGCTGGTCGTGCTGCCCGCGAGCGCGGCCGTGCCCGGCCCCAGGTACTTCGCGGCCGCCGCGTCCAGGGCGGCGCTGGCCAGACTGCCGAGCATGCCGCTCGAGGAGCCTGGTCCTGCTGGCGTGACCGCGCCTTTCACTGCCTGGTAGATGCTCGAGACGACCGGGACCCGTTGCAGCGGGCTCAGAACGTCGAGCACGTCGGCGAAGCTCGTTGCGCCGTTTCCGGCGGTGAGGAGGGTCGTGGTTCCGGTCGCTGGACCGGCGGTGTTCCCGGCAGCACCCGGCCGCCTGGCCTCCCGCAGGAGGTCGATGACGGGTCAGGAGCCGCCGCTGCAGATGGACTCGATGCCCATGGGTCCTCCGATCAGGGGAACGCGTTGCGAACGGCTCGATGCAAGGGCCGTGCCGGTGCGGGACAGGCACTTGCGCCGGCACACGGTGAAACTCCTTCCGTGGCGCCCGGCCGGCGGGGAAACGTTTTCCTGGAGCGATCGCACCGCCTGCCCGAGGCTACGATCGTGCTGGCGCGGGCGGTGATCGCCGCGAGCGCGCACCGAGATTCGAGCACGAAGGAGTTGAGAGCCATGAAGCGATCGAGCCGGATCGTCGCGGCCCTGGCCGCCTGCGCGCTGGCCGGCTGCAGCGCGCAGGAGCTGCAGCAGCTTGACGGACTGAAGATCGGCGACCCCGCGCCCCGTTTCACTCTGTCCGACCAGAACGGCGTAGTCCGGTCCCTCGACGAGTTCCTGGGCCAGGGCCCCGTGGTGCTCTACTTCTATCCCAAGGACGACACGCCCGGCTGCACGGCGGAGGCGTGCGGCTTCCGCGATTCCTACGAGGCCTTCCTCGAGGCAGGGGCTGAGGTCATCGGCGTGAGCGGCGACTCGGCCGCGTCGCACCGCGAGTTCGCCGCGCGCCACCAGCTGCCCTTCGTCCTGCTCTGCGACGAAGAGGGCGCGGTGCGCGGGCTCTACCACGTGCCCTCCACCCTGGGCATTCCGGGCAGGGTGACCTTCGTCCTCGACCGCGGGGGCGCGATCCGGCTGATCTTCTCCGCGATGCTCAGCCCGGAGCGGCACATCGAGGAAGCGCTGCGCGTGGTGCAGGGGCTCGGCGGTTAGCGCGTGGTCCGTGCCGCCGGGCGCGGGAGCGCTGGGCTCTTCCGCAGCACGAGAGTCACGAACCGCTCGGTGCGGCTCGTTTCCACCAGGTCGAAGCGCTTCTTCCAGCGGTGTACCACCTGCTGCTCCGACTCGCGCTCGGCGTCGTCGAGGAGGATGACGCACTCGTCGGCGAGGTGGTCGCCCATCACCTCCAGCAGGCCGTAGCGGCCGCCGCGCGTCTGTCCGGGCGGGCCGTCGCAGACCACGAGGGAGAAGAGCGTACCGGGCGGCAGCAGCGGCCGGCGGTACCAGTCGAAAGCGCCGTAGGACACCAGGGGAAGGCACCGCAGGTCGACCGCCGGCGCGCCGAGGCGGGAAAGGTCGCGGTGCAGGCGCTCATGCCAGTCCGGCAGGTGCTCGAACACATGCACCGGGCGCCGAGCTGCTTCCGTCAGCGCGGCGAGCAGGAGCGTGGTCACGCCGCTGCCGCATTCCAGGATGGCGCCCTGCGTGTGGCTGACGAGACGGCACAGCTCCTCGAGGTAGGGCACGTCCGCCGACCAGCCCTCGTTGCCGAAGGCGGTGCGCAGGCCGG
This sequence comes from Phycisphaera mikurensis, assembly GCA_020723465.1. Lineage (GTDB taxonomy): Bacteria > Planctomycetota > B15-G4 > B15-G4 > JADJEK01 > JACQZJ01. The sequence continues at coordinate 28,389 of DYIW01000026.1, read as the reverse complement.
CGAGGCAGGGTGATGGAGGAGGGTATTCGCCAGCGCCCAGGCGCCGCACGCGCGCGAGCGCGCGCCGCAGTGCGAGGTCGCGGCGCACCGTGCTCGCTGTACGGCGGGCTCGGACCACCCATCGAGAGGCCAGGGACATGGACACTCCGCGAAACGACGCTGCAGCGGGCGTCAACCCGCCTGTCACATAGCATCCTCGGGCGAACGCGGCGGTCCGGGTGTGGCGCGACCCGGATCCGGGCGATGCTGGTACCGGCGCGCGTTTCTGGAGTGGAACGTGGCGCGCCAGCTCTCGAAACTGTGCTGTTCGACGCAGCGCGGCGCGCTTTGATCGGGCCATTCTCGGCGGGAAGCGTTTTTTTTCCCCGCCGCCGGCGCGGCGGCTAGGGACCCATCTCCCTCTCGACCCGGCTGGCGATGCCCTGGAGCCAGATCCGGCCGGCCGCGACGTCCGCGGGCGCGAGGCTCCGCACCCACTCCACGTGCTCCGCGGCTCCGGCGGCGAGCGCGGCGCCCAAGGGGCAGGGATCGTGCGCGCCGGTGCCCAGAGGCGGCAGCGTGCGGCCGCGTTCCGTCAGGAACGCTTCCAGGCGCGCGACGCGCTCGCGCAGACACGAGTCGATCACGTCGAGGCCCTCGCGCAGCGGAATGCACGCCGGTTCGGCCGCCGCCCCGAGCGCCGCGCGTGCCAGGCGCACCTGCCGGTACCACTCGCGCAGGGCGGCGAGCTGGCCGATGAAGCGCACGTTCCGGCGCCACACGCGCTCCACGCGCTGGTCGCCGGGCTCGGCCGCGGGCACATCCAGCGGCTTGGTGGCTTGCAGCACGAGGCGTTCGGGAGGCACGTCGCGGCGCACGACCTGCCCGGCGGCGGCGATGCTGCCATAGCCGGCGCTCGTGGGGCCGATCAGGCCGCCGCTGCCGCCCAGGAAGATGCGCTTGCTGCGCAGGAAGACCCCGTCGACCACGTCGCCCACGAGCGACGCAGTGGCCTTGTCACCACGGCGCCCCCAGGGCGTGAAGTTGAAGTGGATGTACCCGCTGCCCACCTCGGAGTGGTCCTGGCGCGAGGTGCCGCCGGCCATGAGCACATCGCAGAAGTTGATCAGGCTGCCGAGCGTGACGAAGGACAGCAGGATGGTCTGCTTGAGGCCGACGCAGTGTGCGGTCGACGCCTCCTCCTCGAGCAACGTCCCCTCGCGCACGTGTGCGTTGGCGCCGAGGCAGGCGCCGCGCAGGAGCACCGCCCCGCGCACGTAGCCTGAGGCGACGGCCGCGCCCGCGTCGAGCACCGCGTCCACCAGCACGGCCGGTCCCTCGGCTCCGGCCGAGCTCCCCGCGCCGAGGAAGGTGCGCGGACCCGCGAGGCGCGTGCCCGGGAAGAGCACGGCTGAGGGCGCGATGCGCGCCGGATCCACGTCGGCGGCGACATACACCTGCGCCGGATCGGGCATGTGCACGCCGCGCTCGAGCAGCGCGCGCACCCCGGCCGGCGGCCCTGCCGGCGCCGCGCTCACCGTTTCCTCCCGCCGCGCCTGTCGCTCATTCCTCGCCCGGCTTCTTCAGCACCTTGAGCAGCTCGCCGTCCTCCTGGACGATGCGCCGCAGCCACTCCTCGGGGTAGCCGGGATGCGTGGGCTTGCCGTGCTCGTCCTTGACGTTGCCGTCGAGGTACTTGAACAGGAGCTGCTCGCCGAGCTTCATCCAGCGCCTGGTCGTGCGCTCGCCCTGGGCCACCGAGTACTCGGTCAGGAACTCACGCGCGCGCTCCGGCGAGGTGGCGTAGAGCGACAGCGCCTCTTCCTCCACATCGGGCTGGCGCGCCAAGAACTCGCCCTCCAGCTCGCGCTGCACGACCTTGATGTCACGGATCATGTCGCTGTAGCGCGAGTAGGAGTAGTTGGCCACGAAGTTGAACACCCAGAAGGCCGACTCCCAGGTGAACTGCTGGAACGAGCCCGTGCCGACGGCGAAGCAGTGCGGCACGCGGCGGATGCCGCAGTACATGGGCACGTAGACCGTGCTGTTCGTGTCGTCCACGCCGAACCACAGGACGCCTCCCACCGGGTCCGGCATCCAGGAGCGCGCCTGGGCCACGAAGGAAAAGCCGGTCTGCTGCGTCGAGGTGGAGCGCTCGTTGCAGTACTCGACGTCGTCCACCTTCCAGGTGAGCGGCCGCCAGCGGTAGGGCAGGCTGAACGGACCGGCGCCGACCCCTCGTCCCAGGTAGAGCTCGGTCCCCTGGAAGTGGTCGCGCATCAGCTCCATGACGTCGTGCACCGCAAGCGGGCGGTCCGGCTTGATCCAGAGGGGCAGCGGCGCCGCCGCCGGGTCGCCCTTGATGTGCTCGATCGGCAGGTTCAGGGAGGGGGCCGCCCGGCGGAAGAAGGCCCAGACGCGCGCCTCGCAGAAGCGCAGCGCGCCGAAGTCGGCCGGCGCGTAGGTGTCGGCGAAGCTGAACTGCTCGTCCTGGCCGTTGAACCAGCCCTTGTCGCGGGCGAAGGAGATGACGTCCGGGGCGTACAGGCAGTTCTCCGGGTCGTCGAGCGGGAACTGGCGGATGCGCGAATGGTTGGCGTGGGCGCAGATGTAGCCGTCCGGCACGCGGCGCGCGACCCAGACCGCGCCCTTGTTCTCCGGCCCCTTGCCGATCACCTCCAGGATCCAGACCTCGTTCGGATCGGCGACAGAGAACGACTCACCGCTGCTGCAGTAGCCGTACTCGGCGACCAGCTCTCCCATGACCTGGATGGCCTCGCGCGCGCTCCGGGCGCGCTGCAGCGCGATGTACATCAGGCTGCCATAGTCGATGCCGCCCTTGGGATCGACCAGCTCCTCGCGGCCGCCGTACGTGGTCTCCCCGATCGAGACCTGGTGCTCGTTCATGTTGCCGACCACGGTGTAGGTGTGCGGCACCTGGCGGATCTCGCCCAGGTACTTGCCCGTGTCCCACTCGAAGACTCGGAGCATCGTGCCTTCCAGATGGTCGGCCGCCGGCGTGTAGTACAGCTCGCCGTAGAGCACGTGCGAGTCCGCCGAGTAACTGATCATGGTCGAGCCGTCGGCCGAGGCGCCGCGCGTGATCAGGTAGTTGGAGCAGGCCTGGATCACCGACCTGGGCCCGGGCAGAAGCAGGAGGGAAGCGGCGAGCAGAAGGAGTTTTCCTCTCATGGGCGTGACGCGACTCCGAAGTGGCCTGCGGCGGGAAGGGAAAGCACGGGGCAAGAATCTAGTTATGTTCCGGCCTCTTGGCCAGGGCCCCGGCCGCGCAGCCCGTGCGAAATCCGCGCGCACCAGCGGCGGGCCGCGCGCTACAGGCGCCAGGGGGAGCGCAGCGGGCGATCGAGGAGCCGCTGCGCCTCCTCGTCACCCTCGACGCGCTCGCTCTGCGGGTTCCAGGCGATCCTGCGGCCAAGGCGGATGGCGAGGTCGGACAGGTGCGAGATCACGTACGACTGCATGGCGGAGGAGAAGGGGCTGACCGTGGCCGCGCGGCTCTTGATGCACTCGAGGAAGTTCAGCGAGTGGTTGACGCTCGCGGGCAGGCGCGCCGCGCGCTCCGCCTGCAGCAGGGCCGGATCGCTGGCGTGGATGCCGCTCCGGTCCACGCTCACCCAGCCCTCGGCGCCGAAGAAGGTGGTGCCGTGCTCGTTCATGGGGCGGTAGGCCTCGACCACGGGCCGCGCCGTCCTCGTGTCCATGAAGTGCAGCGCCACGCCGCCGGCGAAGCGGCAACGCACGTCCCACTCCGCGACCGTGTTGTACAGCCCCTGCGCCGGGAGCACGCCCGTGCCCTCGTACTCCACCGGCGCGGTCCCGGCCGCGTCGTGTCCCCAGAGCGCGATGTCCAGGGGATGCACGCCCCAGCCCGCGATGTAACCGAGCGAGTTGTCATACACGTGGTTGGCGCCCTCGTGCGTGCAGCGGTCTTTGGTGTAGGGCGATTTGGGCGCGGGACCGAGCCACATCTCGTAGTCGAGGTCCTCCGGCACGGGGATGGCCTCGGTGGAGCCGCCGTCCCGGTACAGGCTCTCGTAGTGGCCCGGCGCCCGCATTCCCGGCGCCCAGACCTCGATGCGCTCGAGCGTGCCGAGTTGGCCGCCGCGCGCCAGCTCGCAGGCCTGGCGGAAGCGCTCGTCCGAGCGCTGCTGCGTGCCGAACTGGAACACCGCGCCGGAGCGCTCGAGCTCGCCGCGCAGGAGCTGCCCCCAGGCCACGGACACGCCGAGCGGCTTCTCCACGTACACGTCCTTACCCGCCCGCACCGCATAGAGCGCGACCGGAACGTGCCAGTGATCCGGCGTGGCGACCACCACCGCGTCGATGTCGGCGCGCTCGAGCAGGTCGCGGAAGTCCGCGTGCATGGCAGAGCCGCGGTAGGAGGCGCTCTCGCTGCGCGCGGCGTAGTACGCGTCGATGGCCGCGGCCGTGGAGCGGCGCCGGCTGGTGAAGGCGTCGCTCACCGCCACGCACTGCGCCTGAGGCAGGGCGAGGAACGACTTGACCAGGTCGTTGCCGCGCCAGCCCACGCCGACGAAGCCGAGAGCGAGGCGCTCCGACGCGGGCGGGATGGCGCCCTGGCCGAGCGCGGGCGCGGTCACGATGCTCGGTGCGGCCAGGGCCGCGGCCGAGGCCTTCAAGAAGCCGCGCCGGGAAACGCTCTTCGTGCTCATGGACGGTTCCTTTCCGGCCGGAACGATATCAGTCGCCGAGGGTCCATTGCAGGCCGGGCGTCTGGGCCGTGTGGTAGAAGCCGCTCGCGCCCGGGTCCGGGAAGAGGTACTGGAAGTACACGCCCTGGCCGCAGAGCGCCGGCTCGACCGGCAGGGGAATGGGCAGCGTCACTCCTCCCGCCGGGCCCAGCGGCACGGTCAGCGTGCCGAGCGGGCTCACCAGGAGCGTCCCGCCGTCGAAGGGCAGCGAGGCGGGCGCCAGGCCATAGACCAGCAGCCCGGCCGCGTAGGGCAGGCCGTTCGCGATCGTGAGATCGACCGTCTGGCCCATGCGCGGCGGATAGACCGACAGCAGAGCCGGAATCGAGTTCGTGCCCGGCTTGCCGCTGCCGTAGGTGGCCGCCGCGGGATCGGCAAAGGACGGGCACACCTCGCCGCGCAGGTCTGCCTCCTGCCAGCCGTTGCCGGCCGGCGTGATCCAGCGGCCGCGGCCGAGGAAGGGGGACGAGACCGGATCGTAGGCGACGCGCGCGCGCCAGTGGTGCGCCTCGGCCTGGCCCACTCCGGCCACGATCTCCTCCAGCTCGACGCCGCTCAGGCCGGTGCTGGTGAAGAACGGGACGCTCTGCAGCCCCAGGCCGTCGAACGGGACGCCGAGAGGCTTGTTCTCGAGCACCAGCTTGCAGCGCGCGCGCCCGAAGGGCGAGCGGCAGACCATGCGCGCCAGGAAGGAGCCGCCGCGGGCGATGCCGAGCGGCGCGACCGGGCCGGTATCATCCGCCAGGCGCTGGCGCGGCCGCGAGCTGAGTCCGGCGCCGCCGTTCCCCAGGAAGAGGTACGCGGCGCCCTCGTCGAAGCTGCCGTCGTCGAACAGGTGCGCGCCGACGAGCACGTCGGCGCAGCCGTCGCCGTTGACGTCGCCGGCGCCCGCCACCGACACGCCGAACGCCGCACCAGACTGGTCGCTCTCCGCCGTCCAGCTCTCCTCCCCGGCCGGCCCGGACGGATCGCCGAGGAAGAGGAAGGCCTTGCCCTCGTTGGGTTGGCCTTCGTCGAAACCGGGCGCGCCCACGACCACGTCCATGTGGCCGTCGCCGTTCACGTCCCCCGCGCTCGCCACGGCCGCGGCGAAGCCGGCGCCGGGCTGGTCGCCTTCGGCCACCCACGCCGGCGCT
>DYIW01000026.1:0-22531 GCA_020723465.1 Phycisphaera mikurensis | reverse complement strand
GAGCGCCGGGCGGGCGCGGCTGCGGGCGACCCCGGCGACCCGCAGGAAGTGCGGCCCGAGCCGCCCCCGCTGCCGGAGGCCCGGCCGGGGCGCCGAAGTACAGGCAGGCGCGTCCCTCGTCGGCGAAGCCGCCGTCGTACTCCGGCGCGCCCACGAGGACGTCGGCGCGCCCGTCGCCGTTCACATCGCCGGCCCCGGCCACGGCTGAGCCGAAGTGGGCGTCGGCCTGACCGCCCTCCGCGGTCCAGGCCGCGACCGCCTGCGCGCCCCACGGGCCGCCGCGGTAGAGGAAGGCGCGGCCTTCATTCGCCGCGCCGCTGTCGCAGCGGGGCGCCCCGATGATCAGGTCGCAGAAGCCGTCGCCGTCGCAGTCGCCGGCGCCTGCCAGAGCGCTGCCGAACAGCGCGTCCGCCTGGTTCGGCTCGGCGACCCAGGCCGGCGTCTCCGCCAGGCCCGCGGGACCGCCGTGGAAGAGCAGGACGCGTCCTTCGTCGGTCTGACCGTTGTCGTGCCGCGGCGCGCCGGCCAGGGCGTCGCCATAGCCGTCACCGTTGACGTCCCCGGCCGCGGCCACGGCGAGACCGAGCCGCGCCCCGCCTTGCTCGCTCTGGTACCACCAGTCGGGCAGCGGCCCGAGTCCGGCCGGCCCGCCGTGGAAAGCGAACACCGCGCCCGAGTCGGCCTGCGCGCCGTCGAACGTGTCGGCACCGACTAGAACGTCGCCGTAGCCGTCGCCGTTCAGGTCGCCGGCGCCCGCCAAGGCCCGGCCGAAGCCGGCGCCGTGCTGATCGCCCTCGGCGCTCCAGGCGGGCGCGGCGACCAGTCCCTCCGCGCCGCCGTGGAAGGCAAAGGCCCGGCCCTCGTCGGTCTGGCCGTTGTCGAAGCCCGGCGCGCCGATGAGCACGTCGCTGAAGCCGTCGCCGTTCACGTCGCCGGCGCAGGCCACGCAGAAGCCCAACTCGGCGTCGAACTGCTCGCCCTGCGCCGTCCAGCCGGGCGCGGCCGCCGGCACGTCCGCGCCGCCGAGGTAGACCAGCACCGCGCCCTCATCGGTCTGGCCGCCGTCGAAGTAGAGCGCCGAGGCGAGCAGGTCGGAGTAGCCGTCGCCGTTCACGTCGCCGGCCGTGGCCGCGATGCCGCCGAACCAGGCGCTGGCCTGGTCGATGTCCTGCGTCCAGGCCGGACTGGCCCGCAGGCCGTCCTGGCCGCCGAAGTAGACCAGGACCATTCCCTCGTCGAGCTCACCGTCGTCCGCCAGCGGCGCGCCCACGATCACGTCAGCGTAGCCGTCGCCGTTGACGTCCCCGGCCGTGCCCGCGGAGCGGCCAAAGGTCGCCTGGGCCTGGTCGCCGTCCGCTGTCCACGCCGCGCCCGGTGCCAGGCCGCCGGCCGAGCCGAAGTACACGTAAGCACGGCCCTCGTTGCCCAGAGTGCCGTCGAACCAGGGCGCTCCGACCAGCACGTCGGCGTAGCCGTCGGCGTTGACGTCGCCGGCCGTGCCGGCGGAATGGCCAAAGCGCGCCCCGTCCTGATCGCTCTCGCCGGTCCAGGAGGGCGCTGCCGCCAGGCCGGAGGGGCCGCCGTGGTAGACGAAGGCGCGGCCCTCGTCAGGCTGGCCGGCGTCGTGCCCGCGCGCGCCCACGATCACTTCAGTGCAGGCGTCGCCGTTGACGTCGCCGGCGGTGGCCACCGCGCAGCCGAACTCCTCGTCGTTCTGCGTGCCGTACGCCACCCAGGCCGGCGGAGCCTGCAGGCCGAGCGGTGCGCCGTGATAGACGAGCGCGCGCCCCTGGTTCTCCTGGCCCCCGTCGAAGTGGGGCTCGCCGACGATGGCGTCGGAGAAACCGTCGCCGTTGACGTCGCCGGCCGTGCCCACCGAGTAACCGAACGCTTTGCCGTACTGCTCGCTCTGCGCCTGGAAGGAGGGAGCGCTGCCCAGGCCGGCCGGGCCGCCGTGATAGACGTAGACGCGGCCCTCCAGGCCGGTCTCGCCCACGATGACGTCGGCGTAGCCGTCGCCGTTCACGTCGCCGGCCGTGGCCACGGCGGCGCCGAACTGGGCGTTCTGGCGGTTCCCTTCCGCCGTCCAGGTCTGGAAACCGCCGAGGTAGACGAACACGCGGCCCTCGTCCGCCTGCCCGGCGTCGTAGTTCGGCGCGCCGACGATCAGGTCGCCGTGGCCGTCGCCGTTGATGTCGCCGGCCGTGGCCGCCGCGAGGCCGAAGCCGCAGTACTCCTGGTTCCCTTCCACCAGCCAGGCGGGCGTGGTGACGAGAGGATCGATGGTCACGGGGTAGGCCGCACACGCGTCGTCCACCAGGATGCGGAGAAGGCCCTGGTCGAGCTCGAACCAGGCGAGGAGCGGCGCGCCGCGCGCGTCAAACGCCGCGAGCTGGCCGTACTCGAGGGCGCGGATCCCCTGCGCCGTGGCGAAGACCACCGAGCGGCCGCCCGCGGCAAGAGACGGTTCGAGCGAGCCGGCGAGATGGAGCGTGAGTGCCAGGGGTCCGGCCCCTGGCGGGGGCGCGGTCAGGGTGAACCCCTGCTCCAGGCCGCGCGGCTCGTTCAGGTACCACTCGACCAGGCCGTCCCGGCGATACTCCACGAGATTCCCCCGCGCCGACGGCTCGGCCGGGCCCACGGGCCGCGGGCAGGCGGCCCGGCCGCAGGCGACCAGGGAGGCGCGCCATTCCCAGGAGGACGGGGAGACCGCGCGCGGCGCCACCCGGATTCCCTCGAGCGTGAAGCAGGTGCGCAGCGCCTGCGCGCGATTCGGCGCCTGCAGCGTGCCGGCGAGGCCGGGCTGGCCGCTGTCGGCCTGTCGGGAGACCTCGTATTCCAGGCGCTGGATCTGCCGCAGCGCGGCCGCCGCCCAGGGCGCTGGCGGTGCGGTTGTTGCCTCTTGAGCCGGAGCTCGGGTGGAGAGGACGGCCAGCGCGAGGAACGCGGTGCCAACAAGCCATGAACTCGGACTACTCATGCGGGCCCTCCTGCGGGAGGCGGCTTCCGGCGGGGGCGGAGCCGCCCCCGGGGCGCGGTGGCCGCGTCGTCCTGGCGGGGCAGACCGGACAGGGCGCGGGGCACAGAGAGTGTAACACCCGCCGTGCCTGCGCGCGGGCGCGCGCGCCGGGACAGGCTATCTTCCGGCCAGACCGCGCGCACGCGAGCGCGGTGCGCTCGGCCCTTGCAGGAGGCATTGGACATGCACGCTCGAACACGGCTCGCGGACGACGACGTCAGGAAGGGGCTGGAGCGGCTCGGCGGCTGGCGGCTGGCCGCCGGGGCGATCGGGCGCGAGTTCCGCTTCGCGAGCTTGGTGGAGGCCTTCGGCTTCCTGGCGCGCGTGGCGCTGGCCGCCGAGTCCCTGGGCCACCACCCCGAGCTGACGAGCAACTACGACCGCGTGTCCGTGAAGCTCACGACGCACGACGCGGGCGGGGTCACCGGGCTCGACCTCGCGCTGGCCGAGCGCATCGATCAGCTCGCTGGCCGCTGACACACACGCGTATGATGCGCCACGCTCCCCATGCATGCGAACTGGAGATGAACGAATGAACGAACTCCGGCAGAAGATCGCGGAGGTGCTCCGCGGCCCGCAGCTCGCCTCCCTGGCCACCGTGACGGAGGACGGCAAGCCCTGGGTGCGCTACGTGGTCGTGGTCGCGGATGCCGCGCTGGCGCTGCGCTTCGCCACCTACGCCTCGTCGCGCAAGGTGGCGCAGATCCGGCTCCATCCAGAGGTGCACCTCACCTGCGGGGTCGCCTCCCTCAACGACTCGAAGCCGTACCTGCAGATCCAGGGCAGGGCGAAGGTCACGGCCGACGAGCGGGAGCGCAAGGCCTTCTGGAGCGACATGCTCGCGGCCTACTTCAAGGGTCCGGACGACCCGGAGTACGTGGTCGTGCTGGTCAAGCCGTACCGCGTCGAGTACCTGGGGGTGGGCGCGCTCTCGCCCGAGGTTCTCGACCTGTAGCAGCGGCTGCCCGACGGTGGGCCGGCGGAAGGTGTTTACCGTGGTCGCGGCGCCCTCGCTATAGTGGCGCCGCGTCGAGCCTGCGGCGGGTGGATGCGGCCGTTCGCTCGCGAAAGGAGATCCTCATGCGCGTGCAGATCGTGTTGTCGTTGGCGTGCCTGTTGGCAGTGGGCTGCCAGCAGGTCGACGAGTTCCTGAATCCCTCGCCGACCACCGAGGGCAGCCGGGTGACCGAGAAGCTCACGCAGCTGCCGGCGCCGGAGCCGGACAAGGTGAAGACGGTCACGGTCTACCGCATCGAGAACAAGACCGGCTTCCCGCACGGCCTCGAGATCACCAACGGCATGACCGACCAGCTCATCACCGCGCTGGTCAAGACCAAGCACTTCAAGGTGGTGGAGCGCGCCGTGCTCGACGACGTGCTCACCGAGAAGAACCTGCAGCGGGCGGGCGAGACCACCGGGACCGTGGGCGAGACGCAGATGATGGGCGCGCAGCTCATCTTCGCCGGCGCGGTCACGGAGCTGGATCAGAAGGGCGGGTTCGGCGTCGACCTCGGGCACAGCGGCATCGGCGCCGGCCTGCGCCAGTACACGGCGCAGGTGGGCCTGGACATCCGCATCGTCGATTCCGCCACGAGCGAGGTCCTGGACTCGATCGACGTGCGGCGCGAGGTGAAGACCACCGGCCTGAGCGGCGGCTCGTCGTGGGGCGTGAGCGCGGGCGTGGAGATCTCGAACGCGCTCGACCTGGCCATCCGCGAGACGCTGGAAGAGGCGGTCTTCCAGTTGGTCACGCGCTTCGGCGCCAAGTAGCGCGGAGCCTCAGAGCCTGAGCAGGAATCCCCCGCCGCCGCAACCCGAAGGGCCGGGCCGAGTAGCTTCGCATGGCTGCGTTGCTCGTCGTCGGCGTGTCTCTCCGTTGACACGACTCCTCCTCGCGCCTTGCCCTGCTCGCTCCTCGACCCGGCGCGGCTACCGGTAGATACCTGCTCAGGCTCTCACTCGCCCCAGGCCCAGATTCCGTCGCGGTTGGACAGGCTGAAGTACTCGTCCGCGAGGATGCGGCGGTGCAGCAGCTCCTCCTGCGCCAGCCGGTCGAACAGCTTCCTGCCCTTGGCGTCGCCGCACTGCGCGGCCAGCTCCTGGTAGCGGCGCTGCGCCTCGCTCTCGGCGGCGATCGCGGCGCGCAGGATGTCCAGGATGTCGTCCAGCCGGGTTTCCGCGGTCTGCCCGCCCTCGGGCTCGGGCCGGGCGGCGCGCAGCGTCGTCCCCTTGTAGGCGCCGTACCCTTCCCCGGCGGCGAGCCCGGCGCGCAGCTCCGCCAGCTTGTCGTAGTGGCTTTGCTCGAAGTCGGCGAGCTGGTTCAAGAGGTCGCGGCCGCGCGGGCTGCCAGCCCGGGCGGCGCCGTCGCGGTAGAAGCGGCTGGCCTTCTGCTCGGCCTCCATGGCCATGCCGATGGCCTCGAGCAGGTGCGAGTCGGGCTGGTTCATCATGTCCTCCAATGCGGCGCCAGGGGCGCGAAGGGTGCAGGAATAGCGACCGCGGGGGCGCTGTCAACGCCGCTCGCGCCGGAACGGCCAGGGGAAACGGCGGGCCGGCACGAGCCCGAGGGCGGCGAAGAGGCCGCGGTAGAGGCGGCAGGTCTCGCGCTCGGCCGCCCAGCCGGCCCAGCGCTTCCGCATGTGCGGGGTGAACTCCATCTCGCGGATCAGGCGGCAGGCAAGGCGCCGCTCGCCGCGCGCGTAGAGGTGCAGGCAGATGCCCGGCCGCATCTGCCGCCGGGTCTTCTGCTCCTCGATGCGCGCCAGGAAGGAATCCCAGAGGCGCAGGGACTCCTCGGCGGCGAACGAGCGCTCGTCCAGCAGCTCGGCCAGCTCGCGTCCCTGCGGCAGGGGCTTCCTCACCAGGAAGCCGGCCAGGTTGCCGGCCACGTGGACCAGCTCCAGGCGATCCACGAGCCGGCCGAGGCAGAGCGCCTGGGCGTAGGCGCGCGGGTAGGCGAAGTCCTGCGACGCGAGCAGGCTGACGCCGGGAAGCAGCGACGGGCCGAACTCGCGCAGGCAGCGGACGAAGGGACGGTGCGCCTTGGGCGCGTCCAGGAAGAGGATCTCGATCGGTCCCTGTTGCCAGCGCAGGTCCTTGATCTCCGTGGCGGTGAGGACCACGTCCCGGTGGACCGGCAGGAGCGTCGCGCGCACCAGCGGCAAGGTGTCGCTGCCTTGCACCAGGCCGTGCGGCCCTTCCGCAGGCTCGCGCCAGCGGAAGCGGTCGAAGCAGTAGAGCGTGCCGCCGAGGCCAGCGTCGCGCAGGCCGGCCGCGAGATGCAGCGCGCTCTTGCCGAGCCAGGTGCCGACCTCGACGACCGCACCCTGGCCGGCAAAGGTGGCGCGGGTCAGCCAGTAGAGGTAGCGCTGCTCCGCGGGCGCGATCATGCCGGGCACGTCCGGCAGGGGGGGCAGCGCCACGTGCTCGAAGCCGCCCTGGCGCCGCTCGGCGCGCGCGGCGAGCCGCGCGGCCCGCTCGCCCGCCGCGAGGGTCTCCCTCGGTTCCTGTCCGTCCTGCGCCGCCATGCGTGTGCCGCCCGTCGTCTTGGACTACCTTTCCAACTCCGAGGCCGGAACTGGCTCGAAGCGGTTCATCCTGCCCTCCACCTGCCGTCCCTCCACCTGCGCCAGGTTGTTCACGGCGAGGGCCAGCAGCAGCAGCCCGAGGAAGGCGTACGAGAGCAGGTTCGCCTTGCGTACGGCGAGAGGAAGGCGCGAACCTGAGTTGCCGAGCATGGCGGCGCAGATCCAGGTCTCCACCCAGATCGACACGATGCAAGCGAGTACCAGCAGCAGCAGGCTGACGGCGTAGACGAGCAGCATCGCCGGCCAGCTCATCGACATGGAGAGCCACGTGTCGTAGAAAGCAGCGTTGAGGCCAAGGTCCCAGGGGAAGTTGAAGGGAGTGCCCCCGTAGAACGAACTCCCCGTGACCGCGCGCACTCCCCGCATCAGCAGCCAGCCCAGGGGGTACCCGAGCAGCGTCGTGGCGGCATTCGCCACCGCGACGGGACCGAGGCACCGGAACCATGGAATGCCGGCCATGCGCCGCACCACCGCTGCCTCGACGATCACGATCGGGACCAGGAAGAACAAGGCCAGGGCGCGGAGGTCCAGGTACATCAGCGGGAGAGCGACATTCAGGAGGACCATTCCAGACGCCTCTCGTTCCGGCGCGCCAGGGCGCCACGTGGTTTCGTCCGGGCTCATGTTAGACTGAATGGGCCATTCCAGGAGGACCCCGATGAAGCGCACCCTGCTCGTGCTGCCCGCTCTCCTCTACCTGGCTCTCGCCGCGCCGCGCGCCCTCTCCTCGGTGCCCGGCACTCCCGGCACGAACGGCGTCCCGGCGCTCGCCACGAGCCTGCCGGTGTACGGCTCCGTGCTGGACGTGTCCCTGTCGAGCGCCCTGCCGGGCGCCCCGGTGCTCCTGCTCTTCAGCCCCTACCCGGGGCCGTTTCCTACGCCCTACGGCACGCTCGGCGTGGGACCGCAGGCGATCCTGCTGTTCTTCGTGGGGACGGCCTCGGGCGCGGGCGACCTGCAGCTCCCGCTGCCCGTGCCGAACGACTCGGCCGCGTTCGACTTCCCGCTGAACCTGCAGTGCGCGATCCTGGACGCGGGCAATCCCACGGGCTACGCCCTGTCGAACTCGGTGAACGATGCGTTCTGGGGCGCTGACCTGGACGCGGACGCCGACCGCGACGGCACGGTCGAGGCCGGGAGCGCGGAGGACGACGCGCAGGAGGAGACCTGGTCCGCCGCCAAGGGCGCCGTGTTCCTCTACAACAACGACGACGACGACGCGAACGGGACGGTCGACGCAACGGACGCGGTGGTGAACGGCGCGCCGGACGAGCTTGACCTCGCCCCGCTGGTCCTGCGGCCGCTGCCCGCCGTCCCGGCGGGCTGGACCGGCGAACTCACGGTCGACGCCGCGGCCAGGAACTACGTCAGGCTGTTCCGCAACCTCGGCGGAGGCGCCTTTGCCGTCTTCGATCCGGCCACGCACAACCCGCTGCTCGCCGCCGACCTTGCGGCGGGCGTCGCCTTCGGCGTCGAGGCCTTGAGCTACGCTCAGACCTCAAGCGGCGCGGCGGGCAAGTGGAGCGGCGAGGCGCCCTTCACCTTCGTGCTCAAAGACGCTTCCGGCAGCGAGCGCAGCCGGGACGAGGTGCGGCTGCGCGTGGCGCCGTTCCTGCTGTTCTCCAACCTGGATCCGGGCCAGACCGCGTACGTGGTCAAGAAGGCGAGCACGCAGTCCTTCATCAATGTTCTCGGGCCCGCGGTCAACGCCGCGCAGACGGCGCTCTCCGTGATCGACGGCATCGTCCTCGAGCCCTCGTACGACATCTGGGAACAGGACGCCATGGAGTTCGGCTACGCGGCGCTGCCGGCGCCGGGTGGCCCGCGCATCGCGCCGGCGGTGCTGCGCTCGCCGCGCGGCTACGCGCTCGACGCCTGGACCGTGGACTACTGGCTGGGCCCGGATTGCGGCTACGTCTACAAGGGGTGGAAGCGCAGCGGCGTGGGCTGGATCGACTGGTTCGGCAACCTCGACTGCACGCCGCCGCTGCCCGGCTGGCAGCTCGGGCGCATCTACACCGGCTACCAGGGTTCGCTCACCATGCACCCGGCCGTGCTCGAGTTCCTCGACGCCCAGGCCGTGCAAGGGCCGGTCCTGCAGATCAATACCGGCTGGCTGCTCATCGGCCACGTGGACGAGGAAGTATGCTTCGTGCCCGCGAACAGCGGGTCTCCCTACCGCATGGTGATGCCGAGCACCACGCAAGCCCTCACCATCCTGCAGGACCTGCAGAACGCCGGCAAGGGCGGCCTGGCCGTGTTCCAGGGCAAGAGCAGCCAGACCACGGTCAACGGCATCCTCGCCAACACTTCTCTCGTCACGTATAACCAGGGCCTGCAGCCGGTGATCGACGCGGTGCGCGTCCAGATGAAGACGGGCCTCGGCATCGCCGAGGCAGACATCATCGACATCCCGGCGCTGTTCTCCAACTACTCGGGCGGCAAGGCCGTGGCCTACATGCCCAACATGGTGAACTCGATGGTGCTGGGCAATCACTTCCTCTCGGCCGACCCCTTCGGCCCGGTGGACGGCGGGGTGGACAAGTTCAAGGAGCCGGTGATCCAGGCGCTGGGCGCGATCGGCATGAGCATCGCGTGGCTGGACGACTGGACGTATCACGAGGGGCTCGGCGAGGTGCATTGCGGCACGAACGCCACGCGCACTCCTCCGGCCACGCCGTGGTGGACGGTGGAGTAGGAGCGTTCTCTCGCGCGCGCGGAAAACCATGAAACGCGTGCTGGCGCGGGCCGTGCTCGCGGCCTGCGCCGGCGCGGCGACCGCGGGCGCGGGGCACGCGGCCGGCCAGAAGGTCGTACCGCCGCCGCCGGGCGTGCTCTATCACGGCGTCTATCCCGGCGGCGTCACGGGCGAGGAGGACGACCTGACGCTGGCCGACGTGCAGGCCTACGAGGCCGCGGTGGGCCAGAAGGTGGCCTGGGTCTACTTCTCCCACAACTGGTACGCGGCGCGTGCCTTCCCCCAGGCCACGGCCGCGTGGATCCGCGACCACGGCAGCGTGCCTTACATCCGGCTCATGCTGCGCTCGAGCGCCGATCAGGCCCTCGCCAAGAAGGAGAAGGAGTTCTTGCTGCGGCGCATCATCAAGGGCAAGCACGACGCCGACCTGCGCGCCTGGGCGGACGCGGCGCGCGACTTCGGCTCGCCCTTGCTGGTCGAGTACGGGACCGAGTGCAACGGCTGCTGGTTTCCCTGGAACGGGCGCTGGAACGGCCGCGCGCGCCGCGGCTACGGCGACCACGGCGAGACGGACGGGGCGGAGCGCTTCCGCGACGCCTGGCGGCATATCGTTACGCTCATGCGCGAAGAGGGCGCGGACAACATCACCTGGGTGTTCCACGTCAACTGGTCGGACGGGCCGGAGAAGCAGTGGAACCGGCTCGAGCGCTACTACCCGGGGGACGACGTGGTCGACTGGGTGGCGATCAGCGCCTACGGCCCGCAGACGCCCATGGAGAAGTGGGTGGATGCCTTCGTCGACGAGACCGATTCCGCGTATGCGCGTGTGCAGAGCGTCGCGGCTGGAAAGCCGGTCATCGTCGCCGAGTTCGGCTGCAGCGCCGGCAATCCCAAGGTGGCGCCGGAGGAGTGGGCGGCGCCGGCTCTCGACGCCCTGTTCGCGGCGCGCTGGCCCGCGGTCATCGGCTTCTCCTGGTGGAACGAGCGCTGGCAGAACGACAATCACCCGCAGCACGACACGACCATGCGCATGCAGGACATCCCGGGGCTGGCGGCGCTCTTCCTGCAGGAACTGCTGCAGCATGCGGCGCAGGTGCAGGTGGATCCGCTCTACGGGAGCTGACGGCCCGCTCGGCGGGAGGGACATGAGCGAGCGAGACAAGCGGGCGGTGCTCTTCGCGGACGTGTGTGGGAGCAGCGCCCTGTACGAGCGGCAGGGCGACGTGCGCGCGCACGAGCAGATCGGCGCGGCGCTCAGCGGCCTGGTGGAGGTAGTGCGGCGCCACGGCGGCCGCGTCATCAAGACCATCGGCGACGAGATCATGTGCCTCTTCGCCGGTGCGGACGACGCGTTCCGCGCCGCCGCCGCCATGCATTCGGGGCTGCCCGCCGGCATGCGCGTGAAGACCGGAGTCCACTGCGGGCCGGTGCTGGAGGAGGGCGGCGACCTGTACGGCGACACGGTGAACGTGGCGGCGCGCGTCGTCAGCCTGTCCAAGGCGGGCGAGGTCCTCCTGAGCGAGGCCGCCGTGCTGGAGCTGAATCCGGAGCTGCGGCTGCTCACGCGCAAGATCTGCCAGACCACGTTCAAGGGCATGACGCGGCCGCTGGGCCTGTTCGGGGTGGTGCTCGGGGACGACGAGATGACCGCCGTGGCGCAGCTTGCCAGCGCCTCGCGGCTGCAGGCCGCCGAGCAGGCGCGCATGGTCCTCGTCTTCCGGGAGCGGCGCTACGAGTCCGCGGCCGGACGCCCGCCGCTGGTCATGGGCCGCTCCGCGGAGTGCGACATCCGCGTGGACGATCCGCGCGTCTCGCGCCGCCACGCCAGCATCGAGCACCGCCAGGGGGCCTTCCACCTGAGCGACCACAGCACCAACGGCACGTACCTGCTGGCGCTCGCCGGCGAGCAGCAGTTTCTGAAGCGCGTGTCCACGCGCATGCCGAAGAGCGGGCACATCCTTCTGGGGGACAACCCGCACGGCAGCCTGGAGAACGCCGTCGAGTTCTGGTGGGGGGATTAGCAGCCCGGCTACTGGTTGCGCTGGAAGGCCTCGCCGCGCACGTTGGCGCGCGTGAGGGTGACGAAGGGCAGGTAGAAGAGGTTGTAGTCCACGGTGACGTTCACCAGTCCGTCCGCCGACTCGTGGCAGGCGACGGCGGCGTCGCGCGCGCGCTCAGTGAGGCGGCCGTGCAGCGGGATGACGAACAGCATGATCCCCCAGGCGGAGCCCTGCGCGTCGCCCAGGATGACGTAGTCGCCGGGTTCCACCGGAGTCGTGGAGGGGGCCAGGGCCGCGGGTCGCGCCCGGCAGGCAGGGAGCGCCAGCAACGCGGCGAACAGCAACAGGACGCACGCGGAGCGCATCAGCCGCCCTCCCCCTGGTCGACCTTCACGGCCACGCCGTAGACCCGCGTGGTGATGAAGTTGACGAGGATGAGGTAGGTCATGCTCACGTCCGCCGTGACGTTGATCAGGGCGTCGCCGCCGCGCTCCTTCAGCGCATCGGCGATGGCGGCGTCGACCGAGCTGCGCGTCGAGAACGGCACGAAGAACACGTAGAAGCCCGTGGACGAGCCGCTCGCCGGTTGGAGCTCGGTGTACTCGCCCGGCGCCAGGGGCACGGTCGAGGGGGCCACGGTCATGGGGAAGACGTGGCACGCCGCCGCGGAGGCGAGCAGGGCGAGCAGGGCGACGCGGGTGAGAAGGCGCATGTTCATGGTCGATTGCTCCGCCAATGGGATGACCTCAGGGGGACGCGGCCTCGAGCACGGCCGTGCCCTCGACGGTGGTCGTGTGGATGCTGAAAAGCAGCAGGAAGGAAACGTGGTCGATGCGCGCCGTGACGTCGATCAGGGCATCGCCCTCGACCTTGGCCAGCGCCTGGTCCCTTGCGCGGCCGAGGGGATCGTCGGGCCCGAAAGAGAAGATGTGCAGGATGGAGAAGCCGGTGGACCAGCCGCTGGTCGGGCCTTTCTCCGTGTAGCCGCCGTGCCTGAGCGGCCGCGTGGCCTCGGCCACGTGCACGGGGTAGGACCAGCAGCCCTCGCAGCAGAGGGCCGCGGCGAGGAGCAAGGCCAAGCGCGCGATCTTCACGATCCGTGTTCCTCCCGGCAGTGGAGTCCGCCGTCGCCATTAGGCTAGAGTAAAGCGGCGGCCCTGTGAATCGGCTGCGCGCGCGATTGTGGCAAGCAAGTGCTCGGGAGGCAGGATTCATGACGTCGCCGGGAGTGCCGGCCGCCGCGCCGGAGCGCGTGCCGATCGCTGAGCGGTTCGACCTGCCCGCGGGCGGCGCGGTCGCCTTTTCCGGAGAGCCGTGCCGCGCGACCGAGCGCGCCACGGCAGAGACGGTCGGGATCGTGCGGCTCGCGCCGGAGTTCGCGGCGGCCGCGGCGGACCTGGAGCGCGTGCGCTCCCTCGAACATCCCAACCTGGTGCGCGTGCGCGCGCTCTTCCGGGACGACGCCGGCCCGTACTTCGTGAGCGAGTGGCCGGAGCGCGGCACGCTGGCGGAGCGGCGCGCGGCCGGGCCGCTGTCCAAGGCCAGACTGTTTGCCGTGGCGCGGGACGTGAGCCGCGCGCTTCTCTGCCTGCACCAGGCGGGCCTGGCCTGCGCGGAGCTGGGCCCGCGCCGCATCCTCGAAACGGAGCGGGGAACCTTCAAGCTCACCGGGTACGGCGTGCCCCAGACGGCCGGCGAGGACGCGACCGCGGTCCTGCCGGCCGGCGCGCGCACGCTTGCCGGTGTGGACCGCTTCCGGCTCGATCTCGCCTCCTACGCGACCCTGATCGAGGGCCTGTGCGAGGAGGTGCCGGCCTCGCTCAGGCCGCTCCTGGAGCGCTGCCGGCTCGAGGCGCCCGGCGCCCTCGAGAGCGCCGCCGAGCTGTGCCGCGCCGTGGCGCTGCTCCCCGAGGTCAAGGCCCTGCCGGAAGTGGTCGAGCCCGCCTCCGCGGGGCCGCGCGCCGCCAGCGCGCGCCCGGCAGCCGCGCTCAGCGTCTCATCCGCTGGCGCGGTCGAGGCCGCGACCGGCAGGTTCCCCTGGCGGCCAGTGGGCGACCTCTACCGCCTGGAAGGCGAGGCCATGGACGGCGGCATGGGCTCGGTGCGCATGGCCGTCGAGATTGCCACGGGCCGCAAGGTGGCGATCAAGCGCCTGCTCACGCAGAGCGGCCTCGACGCCGGCGTGCTCGAGCGCTTCCGCCGCGAGGCGAACAGCATCGCGCGCCTGTCGCACCCGCATATCCTGCAGCTCCTGCAGCCGGCGCGCGACGAGCAGGGCGACTACCTGGTGCTGGAGTGGGCGGCGGGCGGCTCGCTGCGCGAGCGCCTGAACCGCGACGGCGCCCTGCCCGCGGCCGATGTCATCGACGTCGCCCGCAAGATCGGCGGCGCGCTCGCCTACGCCCACAAGAAGGGCGTGATCCACCGCGACGTCAAGCCGCACAACATCCTGCTGACCGAGACCGGCGAGCCCAAGCTCGCCGACTTCGGCCTGGCGCGCGCCACGGGCGACCTGACCCTTTCCACCTCGCGGGCGGGCGCTGGCTCGCCGCTCTACATGCCGCCCGAGCAGTTCGACGCCTCGCGCAGCGCGGACGCGCGCTCCGACATCTACTCGCTGGGCAAGACGCTCTACCACTTGGTCACGAACGCCACGCCGGCCGTTCCCGAGGCCAGGCTCATCCCGGCGCCGCTCAGGCGGCCGCTCATGCGCTGCATGGAGGCCGACCCGGCCAGGCGCCCGGCCTCGGTGGAGGAGTTCCTGGCCGAGCTGACCGAGGTCAAGAAGCGGCCGCTCTGGCCGGTCCTGGCCGTGGTGCTGGTCGCGGCGCTCGCCGCCGGCGTGCTCTACACGCAGCGCGAGCGCTGGGGCGGCAAGACCCCGGCGCCGCCCGTGGCGAACGGGCCGGCAGGGACGGAAACGACCACTCCGGAGATTCCAGTGAAGGCGCCGCCGCGCGTGCTGCTCGCGGGCTTCTTCACCGGAGACGGCGACGAGGAGCTGAAGAACGGGGACAAGGTCGAGGGGGAGAGCGTCAAGGTGAAGGTGATCTTCGATCCGCCGCTCGCGGCCGACGAACGGCCGGATGTGGTCGTGCGCCGCGGCGGCAAGGAGCTGGCCGCGGGGGAGTGGAGCGGTTCCTGGGAGGAAGGCGGACTGCTGATCCTCACCGTGCCGCTCGCCGGCCGCGACAACGAGCTGGTGGTGGAAGTGCCGAGCCTCGAGTTCAAGAGCCCGGCGCGCGAGGTGCTGCGCTGGGATCCCGTGCCCATCTTGAAGAGCGTGTCGGATGCCGAGGAAACGGGCCTGGGTGAGTACATCACTGCCAAAGAGGAGGTCGAGCTCTCCTTCGAGGTGGCGCACAGCAAGGGGATCGGCACGCTCTGGCTGGCGCAGAACGACGTCAAGCAGCAGGTCGCGGTGCAGCAGGACGGCACGGTCCGTCACACGGCGACGCTCAAGGAGGGCACGAACGACTTCCTCTGGTACTGGCCGGACGAGAAGTCAATTATTCCCGCGGGCGAGCTGGTCGTGGTCGCGGACTTCACGCCACCCGAGGTCAAGGTGTACCAGCCCGGGAACGACTTCTTGACGAACGGCGCGATCGTGCATCTCGAGGGCAGAGTCCTGGACGAGAACTTGGGTAAGGAGGCGACGTGGCTGCTGCTCTGCGATGGCGTGGAAAAGGCCCGCGGCGAGCCCGCGCTCGAGCGGAACGGTAACTTCCAAGCTGACGCGGCGCTGCCAAGCGACGTGGAGGGCGAGCTGGTGCTGGAGGTGCGCGCTGCCGACCACGTGGGGCTGCAGAGCAAGCCGGTCCGGGTAGCGGGGTGCGCGGATCGTACCCCGCCCTTGCTCGCGAGCCTCCCGGAGTTCGTGCCGACGTTCGGCGAAGGGCGCATCCTCTCCGCCGTAGCCCTGCGTGGGCAGGCGACCGAAGAACTGAAGTCCGCAACCGTGGACGGCGTCCCGGCCGCGCGGCTTGAGGGAACCGAGTTCGAGCAGAAGGATCTGCCCGCCAAGGACGGCGACGCGTACGTGATCGTGCTCACCGACCTGGCCGGCAACGTGTCGCAGCCCCTTCGCTACGCCCACGGCGTGGACACGGAGGCGCCCCAGGCCGAGTTCTCGTTCATCGAGAAGGACGGCGTGCTGCTCCTGGTCGTCATGCCCAGTGAGACGCTGAAGGCCCTCGAAGTGGACGGGACGGCGCTCTCGGGCGAGGCGCTCGAGGCGGAGGTGATCGAGGCCCCGGTCTCGGGCACGCTCGATGGGCGGACCACGGTCAAGGACGTCCCGGGCCCGACGCTCAGCCCCATCAAGGTCCGCATGGTCGACCCGACAGAGAACGAGACGGTGCGCTGGCTCGTGATCTGCCCGGTGGACAAGGAAAGCGCCGTGGTCTGCTCCATGAAGGACGGCCGCGTCGTCGGAACCGAGAAATGCCCGGAGTGCGGCGGCCAGTACTGCCCGCGCACCGGCAAAGGCGATCCTCACCCCACGGTCGAAACGCCGGACGGCTCGAGGCCAATGGACAAGTGGATACGCGGCTCGGAAGGCCAGTGCACCTGGTGCGGCTGGCCGAGGAAGCAGTAGCGGCGCTGTCGCGCCGCTACTTCCGCTTGATCAGGCGCACGACCTCCACGTACTCGCCGTGCTTGCCGAAGGGGTCGAACTTCGCATTCGGGTCGTCCTTGGGCGCGGGCTCGCCGGTGGTGGAGTGGACGCGCTCGATGAAGGCCTCGCGGTTCTTGAAGTGCTCGAGCACCTTGGGCCCGGGCAGGGCGGCGCTGGTGCGCCGGGCGAGTTCAGCGGCGGCCTGCCACAGCGGCCCGGACTGGCCCGCCGCGCCGCTCCCGTCCTCGTTCATGTCCGCTGTGACGTTGACCTCGATGGGGAAGCGGGCGAGCAGACGGTGGTCGGGCTCGGGATAGCGTACCTCGCAGTCGACCTTGAGCGTGAGGTTCATGTCGCCCGCGCCGCCGCCGTGGTCGGAAAGCACCTTCGCCAGCTTGAACTCGACCCAGAGCGCGTCCGAGATGGCGCGCTCGTGCAGGTACATCTCCGTCTCGTCGCCGCGGTAGGGGGCGGTGAAGGTGGCCTCCACGGCCTCGGCCAGGGCCTGGCGCACCACCGGGAAGACGGGCAGCCGGTAGACGTTGGGGAAGAAGGCGAAGAAGGAGCTGCTGTGCGCCGCGATGGGCTCGTCGCTCGCGAGCGTGCCGTTGAACCGCGCCTCGGCCGGCACGAAGAAGCGCTCGCGCGCCAGCTCCTTGTCCAGCGCGGCCAGGCAGGCGCCGTCCGGCGCCGCGGGCTGGACCGTGTACGTGGCGGAGCAGGCGGCGAGCGAGAAGGCGAAGAGGGCGGCCGCCGGCAGTCGGGCTTTGCGCATGGTCTTTCCGTTCGCTCCAGTCGTATCCACCGTGGTGGAGCCCGTGATTAGAGCAGGCGCAGCGGAAAATGCGAGAGGCGCGCTATAGTGGCGCGCCGCCCGGCGCACAGCGCGCTCCTGCGACACGGGACCAGACCTCATGATCGTGGACCTCAGCGAGTCCCCGAGGACGGACCTGCCGGAGTACGACGTGTGCATCGTCGGATCCGGGCCCGCGGGCATGACGGTCGCGAACGAGCTGGCGGGCGCCGGGCTGTCCTTGTGCGTGCTGGAGAGCGGGAGGCAGAAGCCCACGCGGCACGGCGACCGCCTGCGGCGCGTGCAGAGCGAGGGGATCCTCATCAAGGAGTACTCGCGCGAACGCGTCCTGGGCGGCGCCTCGACCACCTGGGCCGGGCTGTCCAGCCCGCTCGACGCGATCGACATGAAGCCGCGGCCGGCGCTCGGGCGGCCTGGCTGGCCGATTGCGCGCGAGGAGCTGCTCTCTTGCTGGGCCGAGGCCGCGGCGCGCTACCGCTTCCCGCCGCTCGAGAGCTTCGCCGGCGGCACGCTGGAGGAGGCGCGGCAGGCGGGCGACCTGAAGCCGCAATGGAGCCGCCTGGAGGAGAAGACCTTCCTCGCGGCCGTGAAGCCGCAGAGCTTCGGCAAGGAGTTCCGGCACGTATTCGAGGGCAAGGGCGCCGACCTCTACCTCGACGCCACGGTGCTCAGGCTGTGCGCGGGCGGAGAGCGCGACCGCATCCTCTGGGCGGAGGCCGTGAGCAGCAGGGGAGACGCCCTGCGCCTGCGCGCGCGCGCCTTCGTGCTCGCAACCGGCGGCATCGAGAACGCGCGCCTCCTGCTCTGCTCCACCGATCTGTGCGCGCGCGGCCTGGGTAACGAGCACGACCAGGTCGGCCGCTGCCTGATGAATCACCCGAAGAACAACTACGGCGTGATCCGCCTGGCGCGGCCGCTCAGCGAGCTGCCGCTCTACTTCGGCTGCCTCGCGGGCGGCTTCGCCGGCTATGCCGGCCTGCGCCTGAACGAGAAGGAGCAGGAGGAGCGCGGCCTGCTCAATCCGTACGTGCGTCTCGAGCCGCTCTATCCCTGGTCCGACAACCGGGGTGTCGAGGCGTTCATCCTCTTGGCCAAGCGCGCCCGTTTCCTGGCGCGCAGCCTGGCGCGGCTGAAGGGCGGGAAAGCCCTGCCCCTGCGGGACTACGCCGAGACGGGCGACGACAGCGAGCTGCAGAACGCGCGCAAGTCCGCGCGCGAGTGGATCGGCCTGGGCTTCAAAGTGGTTCTGAACCTCCCTCTGGTCTGCCGCTATCTCTGGGCGCGCCTCGCGCCCGGCGCCGGCCCCAAGATCCGGGCCATCCGCCTGCGGAACTTCATGGAGATGGAGCCCGATCCGGAGAACCGCGTCCTTCTGAGCGAAGAGCAGGACGCCTGCGGCCAGCCCGTGCCCGTGGTGCGCCACTGCTGCACGGAGCGGGACCGGCGTTCGCTCATCGCCCTGCACGAGGCGCTGGCCGAGGAGGTGCAGAGGAACGGCCTGGGCGAGCTGTCGAGCGGGCTGGCCGAGGAGCCCTCCTGGCCCATCGACCTGGACGCCTCGCACCACCTGGGCACCACGCGCATGGGCAGGGATCCGGCGCACTCCGCGGTGGACGCGGAGTGCCGCCTGCACGCCGTGCGGAACGTCTACCTGGCCGGCGCCTCCGTCTTTCCCACCAGCGGCTCGGCGAACCCCACGTTCACCATCGTGGCGCTGGCCATCCGGCTGGCGCGCTCGATCGCGCGCGATCTCGGCGCGTCGAAGGCAGCAGGCGAGGCGCTATGAGCGAACGGCGCATCCACGTCATCGGCGCCGGGAAGAGGGTGCTGGGAACGGTGCTGCCGGTGCTCGACAAGGTCGCGGCGCGCCTGGCGCTCGCCGGCCTCTACGCGCGCACCGAACGCACCATGCAGGCGGGGGGCGGCGAGCGGCGCGTGCGGAGCGTGGCGCAGCTCGGCGCAGGCGACCTGGGGGACGGCGACCTGATCTACCTGGCCGTGGCCAAGGCGAGCGTGCCCGAGGTGCTGGCCCATCTCTGCCGCCTGCGGCCGGAGCGCCTGGACCTGCTGATCGAACCGCCGGTGGTGCTCTTCCGCCAGCTTGGCGCGGCGCGCCGGCTCGAGCGTTTCCACAGCGCGGAGGTCGCCGAGGACTGCGTCGAGCTGCCGTGGCTGGATGTGCTGCGCGCGCCGCGGGCGCGCGCGCTGATCGGGGAAGCGCGCCGCGTCGTATTCCAGGGCTCGGCCTACCGCTACCACGCCCTGGCGACGATGAAGAAGCTGTTCGCCTGCGACGTGATTTCCCGGGCGCGCAGGAAGAGATCGGGCGCAGAGACCGCGCGCGTGGACGTGCGCCTGAAGAACGGCGCGCTCGGCCGCGTGCTCGAGCCGCGCGACTACGCGACCGGCAGCTTCGTCATCGAGGGGACGGCCGGGTCGATCAGCGACGACCCGCGCGGCCCGGACCCGGGGCGCGTGCTGCGGCCCGTGCTCGAGGGCGGGCGCTGCGCCGGCTTCCAGATCGGGGGATTCGCCACGACCCTGGACGCGGTCGAAGTCGATCTCATGGGCCCCTGCGCCGCGGGCGCGAGCGTGACTTCGCTCATGGAGGGCATGAAGCGCGTGGGGCTCCTGCGGCTCTTCCGGCGCGTGCTGGCCGGGGAGAGCGTGTACCCGGTGTTCGAGGCGCTCGACGACATGGTCGTGGACTTTCTGCTGGAGAAAGCCGGGTTCTTCGCGGCGAGCCCCTTCACGAGCGTGAAGTCGCGGCTCGGGAGGCGCCTGCTCGAGGGGGCGAGCGGGCTCGCGTTGCGCGTTTCGCGTCCTGCGGGCCGGCGCGGGCTTTTTTCGTGACCTCCTGTACAGATCCTGGATTCCGGCCTACAATGCCCTTCGGTTTGGTGTGAGGTCTTCGACCTCGGCCGGGCGTTCCGATCGCCACCGGGCACCGGCGCTTCATTCTCTGACGGCTTTCGGTAGGGCTCGCGCCAGCGCGCTCCATGACGATCCCTCGGAAAGGGGGAGGCGCTGAGGGGCGTTGCGCGCCTGGTTTCTGGAATGCCTCCCCGAGGTCCGGCCCGTGGTCCGGGTCGAGGAGGACATTCCATGCCAAGCAGGATCGCGTTGACCCTGGCGGCCTTCCTGGCCGCGATGGCGCAGGCGGCGTCGCAGGACGTGTACGTGGCGCCGGGGGGAACGGGAAGCGGCGGCGGGAGCGGCGACCCGATCGGATCGATCCAGGCGGCCGTCGACCTCGTCGGCGCAGGCGGAACGATCTTCGTGAGCCCGGGCACGTACATCGAGACGGTCCTGGTGGATCCGGGAAACGTCTACGGCACGGGCAGCCACGGTCCCGCGAGCTTCACCATCCTGGGCACGGGGCCGGGCGCGATCATCCAGTGGCCGGCCATGGCCGCGCGCGCCGCGGCGTTCAACCCGGCGATCACGACCAGCTCGGGCAAGCAGGGCGACTTCATCCTCTGGGCGAACGGCACGAGCGGGCTGACGCTCAGAAACCTCGCCTTCGACGGCAACGACGACCAGTACACGGGATCCAACACGACCTCGGTGGCGGTCTCGTTCCGCGACGGCGTGGGTGTCATCGACGCGTGCACCATCACGGGCGTGCAGGCCAGCGTGACCAGCGGCCAGCAGAACGGCGTGGGGGTGTTCGCCGAGGGCGGCCTCACGGCCGTGACCATCAGCGACTGTCTGCTCTCCGCGGTGCAGAAGACCTTCGTGGTGATCGGCGGCAACGCCGTGGCCACGATCAGCGGCACGACCATCACCGGCCGCGGCCCGACCACGTCGATCGCCCAGAACGGCGTGCAGTTCTCCTTCGGCGGCCGCGGCACCGTGGACAACTGCGTCATCGAGGGGCTCTGGTACACGCCGGGATCGTGGACCTCGTCCGGCGTGCTGGCCTACGACGCGGGCGCGCCGGTGGCGATCACCAACTGCACGCTGCGCGACGCGCAGACCGGCGTCTACTGGCAAGGGATCGCCGTCACCTCGGTCGACCTGACGGTGACCGGCTGCGACTTCACCAAGCTCGCCACGGCCAGCGCCGGCTACGACGGCATCGACGTCTACGACTCCTCCGGGCTGATCACCGGCGGTGCCTGGCAGGTCTCGAACAACACGTTCAACAACCTGAACGGGTCGGGCATCTGGAGCAACGTCTCCTTCGGCGTGGTCAGCGGCAACTACTTCAACAACAACGGAGCACAATACGGCTACGAGAACGCCACGGACGACGCGTCCGGCGGCAACAACTGGGACGGCAACACCTGGAGCGACTGGACCTCGAACCCGGGCTATCCGTCGGTCTACATGGTCCCGGGCAGTGCTCCCTCGATCGACCATTTCCCCAGCGGCGGCTGGTTCGGCTTCGCGCCGGGCGTGGCCGCGGCCGGCACCGCGCCCGCGGACATCACCGCCGCGGACCTGAGCGGCGACGGCCGGCCTGACCTCATCACGGCCAACACGGGCTCGGACGATCTCTCGGTTCTCATCAACAACGGCGCCGGCGGCTTTGGCGGCCTCACGCTCGCCGTGCCGCTCACCGCAGGCGATCAGCCGGTCGCGGTCGGCAGCGGGAACCTGGTCGCGGGCGGCGGGGTGGACCTCGCCGTGGTGAGCGCCCGGGCGCGCGTCGTGCGCATCGTCGCCAACAGCGGCGGCCTCTCCGTGGTCAGCTCGATCACCACGCTCGGGGAGCAGCCCGTGGCGCTCGCCGTGTGCAACCTGGACGGCAGCCTGACGGACGACATCGCCGTGGCCTCGCGGGGGACCGCCGCGAGCGGCGGCGGAGCGGTCGAGGTCATCCTGAACGGCGGCGGGCCGGCCCTTCTGCCTGCTCCCGCTGGCGGCTTCCTCTCGCCGCGGGGCGTGGCCTGCGCCGATCTCGACGCGGACGGGGACAGCGACGTGGTTGCCACCATGTCCGCCTTCGGGGCCACGCCGACCATGATCGACAACGTCCTGCTCTACGAGAACACCGGCGGCGCGTTCGTTCTCTCCGGGCTGCTGAGCGCGGCGCAGAATCCGTCCGGCCTGGCGCTCGGCGACCTGGACGGCAACGGCACGGCGGACGTTGCCGTGACGGCCGAGTCGTCGCCCGGACCGGCGCCGGGACAGGTGCTGGTCTTCCTCAACCTGGGGCTCACGCCGGGCGCGTGGAACGTCGCCACGGACTTCCTCGCGGCCGGAGCCTTCCCCGGCGGTCTCACGCCCGACGACATCGCTCTCGGCGACCTGGGCGACGATGGCCTGCCGGGCTTCTTCTCGCGCCAGGACATCGTGGTGACCAACGCCGGGTCGGGCAACTGGACGCGTTTCAAGAGCTTCGACGGCGCGGGCTTCGCGGCGATCCAGTCCTTCACCGCCGGCCTGAGCCCGGCGGCGCTCGTGCTGGCCGAATTGAACGGCGACCACACGCTCGACCTGGCCGTGGCCAACGCGGCCTCGAACGACGTGACCGTGCTCCTGGCGGTGCCCGCGGCGCTGGCGCAGAAGTACGGCGCCGGCTGTGCGGGCACGGGCGGCAAGGTGCCGCAGATCTCTGGGATCGGCCTGCCGACCTACTCGAATCCGGCGTTCGGCGTGGCCCTGAGCGACGCGCGGCCCTTCTCCCCCGCGCTGCTCGGCATCTCGCTGGGCGCGGCGCAGGCGAACTTGGGCGGGTGCACGTTCCTGCTCATGCCGCCGTTCGTGCTCACCCAGACCCTGACGAACGACTTGGGCGCGACCGTGGTCTACCTCGTATTCGAGTTTGCGGAATTCTCCATCGCTTT
>DYIW01000394.1 GCA_020723465.1 Phycisphaera mikurensis | reverse complement strand
CTTCGACGACCCGCAGGCCGCCGGCTCCAGCGCCGCCTTCACCGCCCGCCTCGGGCCTCACGCGCTCGGCGCCGTCGCCTGGGTCAGCGTGGAGGAGCTGACCGCGATCGTGCCCGCGGGGCTGCCGCCGGGGCGCTACGACCTCGCCGTGATCGATCCACGGGGACGCGAGGGCCGCCTCGCCGGCGCGTTCACCGTGACCGGCGAGCTCGACGCCGGAGCGGACCTGCGCGCGCGGGACGCCAGCCTCGATCGGCACCGCGACGCAGGCGCCGATCGGCCCCTCTCCGACCGCGCGCTCGCCGAGCGAGCGCCCGGCGACGCGCCTCTCGGCGAACGGGCGCCGGACCAGGCGCTCGACACGCTCCCGCCCCTCGAGCAACGCGTCGAGGCCGGCTGTCCGACGCCGCCTTGGCGTTGCAGCGGCGCCGCGCTCGAGCACTGCGTGGCCGGCGCGTGGTCGCTCGATCAGCTCTGCCCCGCGGGCTGCGACGCGATCGGAGCGCGCTGCCTTCAGGTCGTGCCGAGCAACGGCGTCAACCCCGCCGCGCTCACGTCGGGGGTCTCGCCGCTCAGTCCGACCAGCGATGTGCTCCTCGATACGACGACCGGATCGATCAGCGGCGGCTTCAGCGGCACGAAGGTGGTGAGCCAGGGTGCGCTCTACACCTGCGGCAGCTCGTCGATGGGCTGGACGCTCTTCGCCTTCACCGAGATCAACATCCCCGCCGGGGTCACCGTGCGTATCCGTGGCTCGCGCGCGGCGGTGCTCGTCGCAGCGGGGACCATCAGCATCGCGGGCCGCGTCGAGCTCCGGGGAGGACGGAGCGCGTGCAGCGCGGCGACGCCCGACTGCGCAGGCCCGGGCGGGTTCGCGGGCGGACAGGGCCTGGCCACGAACCCCACGCCCGGCGCCGGCCCGGCGGGTGGCGGAGGCGGTTACGGCGCGCCCCCCTGCTCCAACGACGAGACCGGAGGAGGCGGAGGAGGCGGCGGCGGCCCCGGGGGCGCGGGCGGCGACGAGGACGACGCGCCCTTCCATCCGGGCGGCCTCGGCGGGATCGCCTTCGGCGCGCCGAGCCTGGAGCCGCTCTGCGGCGGCTCGGGCGGCGGCGGCGGCGGCGCCGGCTGCAACACGCCGCCGACGAGCAGCCACGGCGGTGGCGGCGGCGGCGCGCTCCAGCTCATCTCGGGGACCCAGGTGAGCATCGCCTGCACGAACGGCGCCTGCGGCATTCACGCGGGCGGCGGCGGCGGCGAGGCCGATCACGTCTCCAGCTACGACGACGCGGGAGGAGGCGGTGGCGGCGGCGGGGGGATCCTGATCGAGGCGCCCGCGGTGAGCACCGGGCCGCTCGCGCTCCTCGCCGCGGGCGGCGGGGGGGGCGGCGGCGGCTACAACGGCGGTCAGAGCTGCAAGGACGGCGCGGACGCGCCCTTCTCGACGGCGCGGGCCGCGGGCGGCACCGGCACCGTCTCGGGCGGGGCCGGCGGCGGCGGCAGCGTGGCCGCGGGCGATCCCGGCGGTGCTGGCGGCGACGGCACCGCCGGCGGCGGCGGCGGCGCGGGGCGCGTGCGCATCCACTCGCTCACGCTGGACCTCAAGGGCCAGGTGAGCCCCGCGGCCAGCACCGGCCTCTTCACCACCGGCCCGTTGAAGCTGAACTGATCGATCAGCGCCTCGGCGACGCGGCCAGCGTCACGGCACGTCGGGCGATTCGCCCCGGCGCTCGCGCGTCGGGAAGAGCGCTCGGCCCCAGACCAGGAGCACGTTGACGGTGAGCAGGAGGTTCGAGACCCCCGAGATCACGAACCGGTGGCCGGGCCAGCGCAGCATGACGAAGCCGCCCACCAGGTAGGCGAGCGCCGACGGGAGCAAGCGCCAGTCGAGGGTGGCCGCGACCATCGCGGCGGTGCTCGCCCAGAGGAAGAGCAGGAGCGCCATGCTGGCGGCGGTCCCGAGCCCGAGCGCGCGGGTGGCGACGAGCATCGCGATCTCCACCACGAAGAGGATCGTGATCGAGGAGCAGATCAGGCGGTTGACCGTGGTCTTCGAGAGGGAGCGCCGGCCGGTGTACCAGAGCGCGAGCCAGAGGCCGAGGAAGAGCGCGGCCGCGACGATGAAGGTGGTGTGCGTCTCGAGGGGCGTATCCTGCACCAGCACGGCGCCGCCGAGCGGCGCGGCCGACCAGAAGAACCCGAGCAGCACACTGAGCAGGGTGCGCGGCCGTTGCCCGATGCCGGGATCCAGCTCCCGGCCCTTGCGCGCCAGCGCCTCGGTCTCCTGCTGCGCGCGGCGCGCCGCCTCCGCCGCCTCCTCGACGCGGCGCACGAGCTCCGGCGGCGGGCTCTCGAGGCTGGCGAGCAGCGTCTGGGCCGCGCGGGGATCGCCCTGGCGCAGCTCGAACTCGGCCATCGCGATCGCGGCACGGCGCTGGCCCGCGCGCGCGAGGGCGTTCTCCGGCCACTGCACGAGCGCGGCCTGGAAGCCGAAGCGGCACTCGCTGTAGAGCCCGTAGAGCTCCCGTCGCCGCTCGGCGTCGAGCTCACCCTCGTGGCGAGCGAGCCGCTCCTCGATCGCGCGCAGGCGTTGCTCGGCCTCCGCGGCGAGCAGCGTCGAGCCGCGGTGCTGGAGGAAGTCCTGGAGCCCGTCGCGGAAGGGCGCCACGCCCTCGAACCGCCCGGCGGGATCGGCGGCCATCGCGGTGCGGCAGAGCTGGGCGAGCGCCGGCGGGGCCGACTCTGGGAGCTCGGGGCTCGAGTCGAGGACCGAGCGGAGGATCTGGGCCAGCGTCTGCCCGCGGTGCGGCGGTCGGCCGGAGAGGATCTGAAAGAGCAGCGCGCCGAGCAGGTAGACGTCGGTCCTCACCGAGAGGTCCTGGCCGCGGCCGCCGAGCATCTCCGGCGCCATGTAGGACGGCGTTCCAGCGATCGCGTCGGCGGCGCGCGCCAGCGGCAGCCGCCCCGTGCCGTCGTCGGTGAGGCTCACCGCGATCCCCCAGTCGAGCAGGTAGACCTCCCCGAAGCTCCCGATCATCACGTTCTCGGGCTCGAGGTCGCGATGGACGATCCCGCGGCTGTGCGCGAAGGAGACCGCGTTGCAGACCTGGACCAGGATCCCGAGGTTCCACTCGAGCAGGTCGCGGCTGCGGAAGCGCCTGCGCACCTCCTCCTCGGCGTCGATCAGCGCGCCCCAGTGCACGCCCTCGATCCGCTTGAGCACCACGAGCGGCCCGCGACCCGGGTCGATCTCGATGTCGTAGATCGGCAGGACGTTGGGGTGCTCGAGCGCGCCGGTGACCCAGGCCTCGTGGAGGAGCTGGAGCGACGCGCCGGGGTGCTGATGCTCCGGGCGGAGCGACTTCACGGCGACCTCGCGACCGACGGTGAGCTGGGTCGCGAGGTGCACCTGTCCCATCCCGCCCTGCCCGAGCTTCCCCTCGATCCGGAGCCGCGAGCCCTCGGCCGCGCCGGTGGCGACGCGGAGCATGTGCTCGAAGGACTCCTGCGAGGGGAACGGGCCGGGGGGCCGGATCGTCCCGTCAGGGTTCTTCTCGACGGTGTCGGCGAGCGAGGAGAGCGAGGCGCGCACCTCCTCGAGGGGCGGTTGCGTGATCGAGCACACCAACTCGTCAGGCTTGGACATGATGGGCCCGCCGACCGTCGCTCGGTTCGTTCCGGACGAACGACCGCAAGTACAAGAACGGATCGCGCGCGGACAGTCAAGGCGCGGCGACGTATACTCCCGAGCGGAGGTCCGCATGCCACGCGCGCGAGTCGTCTCCCTGCTCCTCCTCACGCTCTCCTTCGCTCAGCCGCGCGAGTCTGGCGCCGAGGAGAAGAAGCCGATCGTCGCGGTCTTCGAGCTCGAGGCGCGCGGGCTCAAGCTCACGCCGACGCTTCTCGGCAGCCTGACGAGCTACCTCGCCTCGAGGCTGACCGAGAGCGGCGAGTACGAGGTCGTGCCGCAGGACCGGCTCAAGCTCGCGCTCGCGAACAGGAAGAAGGACTCCTACAAGCAGTGCTACGCGCAGTCGTGTCAGATCGAGATCGGGCAGGAGCTCGCGGCGAACCGTGCGCTCGCGACGCAGGTGATGAAGGTCGGCACGCAGTGCATCGTCACCTGCAACCTCTACGACCTGAGGAGAGCGACGAGCGGGAGGGCGGCGACCGCCAGGGGGCCCTGCAGCGAGGACGGCATCTCGGCCTCGCTCGACGCGGTCGTCGCCAAGCTCGCGGTCCG
>DYIW01000393.1 GCA_020723465.1 Phycisphaera mikurensis | reverse complement strand
AATGAACGCGCCATGCGGAGCGCACGGCGCCGGAAAAGAGCGGCGCCGCCCGCCGCCTTGCCGCCCGGACGGACTTGCGGGATCAGCGTGCCACGAAACGCGAGTCAATCGAATCCCGACGGAACCCCGGTGATCCGCGAGCCGAATCACGATAGAAAGTTCCTCAGGGCGTCGTCCTCGAGCAGTGGCTGCCGAACCAACCGTCTTATTCGCGGAGCGACGCCGTTCCGACACTTCGGCTGCGGGCGAAGCCCGCGCCAGGGAGGTCCATCTATGTGTGGCTTCAGGCCCTTGGCGGCCGGGGCCGGCCTTGCCGCCCTGTTCCTTCTGGCGACGACATTCCGCGCGGGCGCGGAGCCGCAGGCTCCCCCTCCTGCCGGGCCGGGGATCGGCGTGGTCGACCTGAGCCGCGTCATGCTCGAGGCGCAGCCCTTCGCCGCGGCGCAGGACGGCATCCGCGAGTGGATCGAGGCGGAAAAGCGCACCAACCTCGACGTCAAGAAGGGCGAGATCACCGCCAAGGAGGCGCAGCTCGAGATGTTCGCGCGCGACTCCGAGGAGTACCGGAAGCTGAAGAACGAGATCGAGTTCGCCAAGCTGCGCTTCGAGCACGAGTACGAGCGGCTGGAGGTGGAGCGCATGCGGCGCATCACCGTGGGCCAGCGGCAGGCCTTCGACGAGGCGAGCGCGGCCATCGCCGAGTACGCCAAGTCGCGTGGGCTCGTCCTCGTGCTGCAGCAGCGCACGGGGAAGCTCCGGGGAGAGCTGGACACCGACCTGACGGCGGAGATGTACCTCCGAGACATTCTCTACAGCGATGCCCTGCTTGACATCACCGGCGCCGTGATTAGAATCCTCGACGCCAAACGCTAGTGTCTGGACGTGAACAAGTTACGGTCGTTCGCCGAGGATCATCGGGGAGCGGTGCGTGAGCCTCACCCTGCAGAGCATTGCTGAGCGCGTCGGCGGCGTCCTCGACGGCGACGGGGCGGTGCTCATCTCGGGCGTCGCCGGCCTGCTGGACGCGCGGCCGGGTGAGCTGTCCTTCGTGACCGAGCCGCGCTATGAGAGGCAGGTCGAGGAGACGCGCGCGTCCGCCCTGCTGGCGGGCCGGGAGTTCGGCGCCTGCCGCCTGCCCGTCATCCGCTGCGAGCAGCCGGAGGCGGCGCTCGAGATCCTCGCCGAGTGCTTCCGCCCGGCCCGCGCAGCCTTCTCCGGGCAGGTCGACGCGGCGGCGCGCGTCGCGCCGAGTGCGCGCCTCGGCGCTGGCGTGACGGTGATGCCCTTCGCCAGCGTGGGCGACGCGGCCGTGGTCGGCGCCCGCACCGTCCTCTATCCCGGCGTCTACGTGGGCGCGCACGCCGTGATTGGAGAAGACTGCGTGCTGCACCCGAACGTCGTGGTCTGCGAGCGCGTGCGCCTCGGCGCGCGCGTGGTCATCCACGCCGGCTCGGTGCTGGGAGCGGACGGCTTTGGCTTCCGCCCGGGCAAGGAAGGCCTGCGCAAGGTCGAGCACATCGGCACGGTCGAGATCGAGGACGACGTCGAGATCGGCGCCTGCGTGGCCATCGACCGCGCGCGTTTCGGCCGCACGCTGGTCGGCCGCGGCACCAAGATCGACAACCTGGTGCAGATCGCTCATAACGTGCACATCGGCCGCAGCACGGCGATCGCCGCGCAGACCGGCGTGTCCGGGTCGACGATCATCGGCGACGCGTGCATGATCGGCGGGCAGGCCGGCATCGTCGGCCATATCCGCATCGGCGAACGCACGCTCGTGGCGGCGCGCGCCGGCATCTCCAAGGACGTGCCGGCCGGGTCGATCCTGTACGGCTACCACGCCCGGCAGCACCAGGACAAGAAGCGCGAGGACGCGGCACTCAGGCGCCTGCCCGGGCTGTTCGAGCGTGTGCGCGAGCTGGAGGCGCGGGTGCAGGCGCTGCAGGCGGCGCGGCAGGTGGACGGCGGCGCGCCGGCGGACTGACAGATGCGCAACCAACGGACGCTCAAAGCGGCGGTCGAGTTCCAGGGCGTCGGCTTGCACACCGGCCGGGAGACGCACGTGCGCGTGGCGCCGGCCGGTCCCAGCCAGGGCGTCATCTTCCTGCGCACCGACCTGCCGGAGGCGCCGCACATTCCCGCGACGCTTGACTTCCTCGGGCAGGGCGCGCGCCGCACGACGCTCCGAAACGGCGAGGCCGAGGTCAACACGGTGGAGCACCTGCTGGCCGCGCTCGCCGGCCTGCGCATCGACAACGTCGAGGTGCACATCGACGGCCCGGAGATGCCCGGCCTGGACGGCTCGGCCCTGCCGTATGCCAAGGCGTTCCGCGACAGCGGCCTGGTGGAGCAGAAGGCCGAGAAGCCGACCTTCGTGGTGGACAAGGCCATCCACGTGATGGACGGCAGCGCCACCATCGGCGCCTTCCCGGAGGACGGCGGCGGCCTCAGGGTGCTGTACATGCTCAGCCTGCCGGACGCGAAGATGGGTTCGCAATTCATCGACATCCGCTGCGACGAGGAGACCTTCCTCGAGCAGCTCGCCCCGGCGCGCACCTTCGTCCTCAAGGAGGAGGTCGACGCCCTGCGCGAGAAGGGCCTCGGGCAGGGGGCGGACACGGCCAACACCCTGGTCCTGGAAAACGGCGTGGTGGTCAACAACGAGCTGCGCTACAGCGACGAGTTCGCGCGCCACAAGGTGCTCGACCTGCTCGGCGACATGTTCCTCTCCGGTGTCGACATCCACGGTCGCATCGTCGCGGCGCTTTCCGGCCACGTCACCAACCGCGCCCTGGTGCGCGAGATCACCGATGAGATCCACCGCCGCGAGGTGGCGGGACAGGTGCTGCGCGAGTCGGGCATCGACATCCGCGAGATCCTCACCCTGCTGCCGCACCGTTACCCGTTCCTGCTGATCGACCGCGTCATCGAGCTGGAGGGCTACCGCCGCGCGGTGGGGGTGAAGAACGTCACCATCAACGAGCCCTTCTTCCAGGGGCACTGGCCGGGCCAGCCGATCATGCCGGGGGTGCTCATCCTCGAGGCGATGGCGCAGCTCGCCGGCGTGCTGCTGCTCCGGCGCCTGGAGAACACCGGCAAGCTCGCCGTCCTCTGGTCGATCGACCGCGTCAAGCTGCGCCGTTCGGTCATTCCCGGCGACCAGTTGCGCATCGAGATCGAGGCCACCAAGGTGCGCGACACGATCGGCCAGGTCCAGGCCACGGCCAAGGTGAACGAGAAGGTCGCCGCCGAGGCCGTGCTCACCTTCACCCTGGTGGACGCCACCTGACACCCGCGCCATGAAGACACTGCGCGCTGCCGTGATCGGCGCCGGCCATCTCGGCCGGCATCATGCGAGGAACATGGCCAGCCTCGCCGGGGTCGAGCTGGTCGCGGTGTGCGATCCGGACGAGCAGCGCGGGCGCCAGGCGGCGGAGGCGGCCGGCGCGCGCTGGCTGGCCGACGCCGCCGAACTGCCGCTGGACCTCGACGCCGTCTCCATCGCCGCGCCCACGCCGCTGCACTTCTCGCTGGCGCGCGCGCTCCTGGAGCGCGGCGTGCACTGCCTGGTGGAGAAGCCCATGACGGCGACGCTGGCGGAGGCGCGCGAGCTGGTCGCCATCGCGGCGCGCGCCGGCAGGGTACTGCAGGTGGGGCACAGCGAACGCTTCAACCCGGTCCTGGACCTCCTGCCCGGCAGCGCCGGCGCGCCGCGGCTCATCGAGGCGCGGCGCACCTTCCCGCACACCGGCCGCTCGGGCGACACGAGCGTCGTGTACGACCTGATGATCCACGACATCGACCTGGCGCTCTACTTCGCCGGCTCGCGGATTCAGGCGCTCGAGGCCGCGGGCGGCGCGCTCATCGGCCCGCTCGAGGACTGGGCGCACTGCCGCCTGGTCTTCGCCTCGGGCTGCGTCGCCACGCTGATGGCGAGCCGCGTGGCGCCGCTGGCCATGCGCCGCACCGTCATCCACGCGGACATGAGGACGGTGGACATCGATTTCCAGGCGCGGCGTCTGGGCGTGTTCGACGCCGCCGGAGCGCGGGAGGCGCAGGCCGGCAACGAGGAGCCGCTGCGCCGCGAGCTGGAGCACTTCGCCGGCTGCGTGCGCACGGGCGCCCGCCCCAGGGTCTCGGGCGCGGAGGGACTCGCCGCCATCGAGGTGGCGGAGCGCGTGCTCTCCTGCATCCGGGGCTGATCTACTACTCCTGAGAATCGTCGCGCCGCGCGACGATTCTCAGGAGTAGT
>DYIW01000392.1 GCA_020723465.1 Phycisphaera mikurensis | reverse complement strand
GGTCAAGGTGCGCGGCGCCTTCCACGCGCTCGTCCTGCCCGTCGCCTCCGGGCTCGCGCCGAACCTCTTCGCCGCGCTCGAGCCGGCGGGGCTCCTGCAGTTCTGGTCCGCGGAGCTCGAGGGGCGAGCTCAGATCGGCGGGACCGTCTCGCGCGAGTCGAAGCTCCTCGTCGGCGCCAAGGTGACGGTCCACCGCACCGCGAGCCCGACCGGGATCGTGGTGCCATCCTCGGTGAGCGTGACCGGTCCCGACGGAGCGTTCCTGGTCGAGGCGCAGGACCTGCCCGGCCCGCTCACCCTCACCGTGGTGCCCCCGCCGTCCGAGGGGCTCCCGATCGCGCTCGTCGAGGGGCTCTCCGCGCCGGCGATCACCCAGGGCTGGAGCGTGAGCTACGGCAAGCTCACGCCCGTCCCGGCCAGCGGCTCGATCGTCCGCACCGACGGCAAGCCGGCGAGCGGCGCGACGGTGGTGCTGACGATGGACGGGGGGCAGGTCGGCAGCCTCGCGATCCCCGGCGCGAGCCCGATCCCCGCCAAGGGCCGCTTCCTGCGCACGCTCGTCAGCGACCAGCAGGGGGTGCTCCGCGATCCCGAGACGCAGTCCGCGCAGCACCAGCTCCCGGCGGGCACCTACAAGGCCGAGCTCTGGCCGGGCGAGTCCGAGTCGATCGAGCAGGGCTACCGCCAGACCACGGTCGTGATCGCGGCCGGCTCGGCCGCGTTCAAGGTCGAGCTCGCGCCGCGCGTCCTGCTCACCGGCAAGGTGCTCGACCGCGACAACAGGCCGGTGCTCGCCTCGGTCACGGTGACCTCGGCGGCGAGCAGCTTCGCCGCGAGCACGAACCTCGGGAACGGCGCGTACGCGATGTACGTCGACGACAACACGAGCTACGCGCTCACCGCGCGGCCGCTCGAGACGACGCGCCTCGGCAGCTACTTCCAGCCCGCGCTGCTCGTCGCCAAGGGCGCCACCGCGAACGTGCTCCTGCCGACCGCGGTGCTCGTGCGCGGCGTCCTCACCGACTCGGGCAACGCGCTCATCAAGGACGCGCTGCTCCGCGTGCGGTGCACGAGCTGCACGAACCCCGGGATCGTCGACGAGGCCAAGAGCCGGAGCGATGGCAGCTACGTCCTGCGCATCCCGACGGTGATGCCGTGAGGCTGGCGCTCGCGGCGGCGGCGCTGCTCCTCCTCGCCGGGCCGGTCGCGGCCCAGCCTCGGGCGCCCCGCGCGGCAGAGCCGACCGCCGAGGCGGCCCGCGAGCTCCTCCGCCAGGCGATCGACCTCTACGTCGTCGGCCGCTACCAGCAGGCCGCCGACCGCCTGCGCCCGCTCCTCGAGACGCGCGTGCTCCAGGATCGCGACGACCAGCGCGAGGCGCTCCGCGCCTACGGGATCTCGCTCCTCCTCTCGGGCGCCCGGGCGGGGGCCGCCCGCGCCTTCCGCGACCTGCTGCGGATCGAGCCCGCGGCGCGCCTGGATCCGAGCTTCGTGCGGCCCGAGGTGGTCCGCTTCTTCGAGGAGGTGCGTGCCCAGCACGCGGCGGAGCAGAACGAGCTCATCCGCAAGCGCGGGCCGAAGCACTCCGCCGCGGTGAACCTGCTGCCGCCCTGGGGCCAGTTCAAGAACGGCCACCGTCGCAAGGGCTACGCGATCCTCAGCGGCGAGGTCGCGCTCGCCGCCACCTCGCTCGTGACCGCCGCGCTCCTGCGGACCTGGGCCGGGCCCCATGACCTCTACCTCGGGCACGAGGCGGCCTACCGGCCTCTCACCGTGACGAACTACGTCTCCTTCGGCGCGCTCGTCGTGCTCGTCGGCTATGGGATCGTCGATGGCCTCTACTACTACTACCGAGCCCCGAAACCGACCGCGCCGATGAGGTCAGATGCCCCCACCGCGTCAGGGCCCCAACCCATCCCCTGCTTCACGTTCTAGTCGCTAAATTTCAATAGATTACCGCGTTGATGCGGCCTCTGGACCCGGGGCAGAATGCCACCCTGTGGGCCATTGTGGCTAAGAATCCACGGATGGTACGCTACAGTTCTGATTGACGATGATGGCCGCGGTCGAATATAGTGAGAGTTGGAGCCACGAATTGCGCTAGATAGACTTCACCCCTCCCATGAGACACCCCATCCCCTTCGGCAAGTACCTCCTCCTCGAGCGGATCAGCGTCGGGGGCATGGCGGAGGTCTTCAAGGCCAAGTCGTTCGGGGAGGAGGGGTTCGAGAAGATCCTCGCGATCAAGCGCATCCTGCCCTCGATGGCGGAGGACGACGAGTTCATCGATATGTTCATCGATGAAGCGAAGATCTCCGGCCAGCTCTCGCACCCGAACATCGGCCAGATCTACGAGCTCGGGAAGATCGACGACTCCCACTTCATCGCGATGGAGTTCGTCTGGGGCAAGGACGTGCTCCAGATCCAGAATCGCTTCCGGCGGCTGCGGCAGAAGATGCCGCTGCCGATGGCGACCTACATCGCCTCCCGCGTCTGCGAGGGGCTCGACTACGCGCATCGCAAGCGCGACCTCCAGAACCACCCGCTCAACATCATCCACCGCGACGTCAGCCCCCAGAACGTGCTCGTCTCCTACGCCGGCGAGGTGAAGATCATCGACTTCGGCATCGCCAAGGCGCGGAGCCGCTCGTCGAAGACCCAGGCCGGCGTGCTCAAGGGGAAGTTCGGGTACATGTCGCCGGAGCAGGTCCGCGCGCTGCCGCTCGACCAGCGCTCGGACATCTTCGCGATCGGGACGCTGCTCTTCGAGATGTGCACCGGCGAGCGGCTCTTCACCGGGGAGAGCGACTTCGCGACGCTCGAGAAGGTCCGCAACTCGATCGTGCCGCAGCCGGCCAAGGTGGATCCGCGGATCCCGCCGGAGCTCGAGGCGGTGATGCTGCGCGCGCTCAAGAAGGACCCCGAGGAGCGCTACCAGTGGGCGAGCGAGATGCAGGAGGAGCTCGCGGCGCTCCTGGTCGCGCAGAACCCGATCTTCACCGCGAAGACGCTCTCGGGGACCGTCTCGAAGATGTTCGAGCCGGAGCGCAAGCGCGAGGAGTCCGCGCTCGAGCAGTACAAGCGCATCAAGCGCGAGGACGTGGCCCAGCTCGGGCACGTCTCCGCGGCGCACCGGGAGCAGGCGGTCTCGCTCCTGCCGCAGGGGCCCCCCGCCGTCGGTCAGCTCGAGGAGGAGGAGCCCGGCGGGGCGACCCAGATCGGGGGAGCCCCGGGCTTCGGCGGCGACGAGGACGCGGTCGCGCTGGTGGCGGAGGCCGAGGTCCTCTCCGACAACGACCTCATGGAGGTGGAGGAGGAGGGCGCGGGGGCGACCCAGATCTTCGCCGAGTCGGGCAGCGGTCCGGCCGGGGAGATGGCGGCCGAGCCGACCTTCATCTTCAACGCCGAGTCGGGCCAGCTCGTGCAGCTCGCCGAGCAATCGACGGTGATCTTCTCGCAGGGCGGCGGGAACGGCGGCAGCGGCAAGAGCGACATGCCCGACCAGGGGCCGACCGTGATCTTCGACGCCAACCTGGCGAGCGCCGTCGCTCCGCCGCCGGGGCAGATCAGCGGCACGATGGCGATCGAGCCGCGCCCGTCGATCGTCAAGGACATCCTGATCGGCGTGCTGGTGGCGGTGGTGGTGATCCTCGGGATCGTGCTCTTCATGGTCTTCTCGCGCCGGGGCGGCGTGAGCACCGGGACGCTGGTCGTGACCGCGACCCCGCCGCGCGAGGCGGAGGTCTACCTCGACGGGGAGCGCAAGGGCCAGATGAAGGCCGGCGTCCCGCTCACGATCAAGGAGCTCAGCGTCGGCCAGGAGCACCGCATCCTGGTGCGCGCCGAGGGGCTCGACCCGGTGGTGCAGTCCGTGACGCTCGCGGCCGGCGACGTCAAGGTCGTGAACGTCTCCTTCCAGGTGCCGAAGGACGCCGGCCACCTGCTGCTCAAGATCGCGCCGCCGACGGCGAAGGTCCAGGTGAACGGCGCCGAGGTCTCGGCGCGCGCGGCGAGCGAGCCGCTCGAGCTCAAGGCGGCCAAGGTCCACGAGATCCGCGTGAACCTGGAGGGCTACAAGGAGACGGTCTTCACGCTGCAGCTCAAGCCCGGGGAGCGCGTCGAGCGCCAGGTCGCGCTCGAGCCGACGGGCGGCGGCAAGAAGGAGGAGCCGAAGGCCGTCGCGAAGAAGGAGGAGCCGAAGCCCGAGCCGAAGCCGATCGCGAAGAAGGAGGAGCCGAAGCCCGAGCCGAAGCCGATCGCGA
>DYIW01000391.1 GCA_020723465.1 Phycisphaera mikurensis | reverse complement strand
ATTCGATCGCCTCGTGTTTCGGGGCACGTTGATCCCGCTGGTCCGGCCTCGCGGGGCGCGCTCCTCACCGCGGCACTGTTCACCACGCGCGAGGCGTCGCTGAAGTCTCTCGTCAGCATGGTCGCGTGACGCTTCGCCCGCGGGACCCTCGCTACGCTGTCGCGCATCCACCGCGCGCAAAGAAGCGCGCGGCCGCGGCCCGTGGCCGCGGGAGCTACTACTCCCAAGAATCGTCGCGCGGCGCAACGATTCTCGGGAGTAGTAGCTCACGCGAGAATGCGCCGCGCCTCCTCGATGTCCCGGCCGATCTGGGCGATGAGCGCCTCGACCGACTCGAAGCGCAGCTCGTCGCGGATGCGCTGGACCGGCAGCACTTCCAGGTCCAAACCGTAGAGGTCGCCGCTGAAGTCGATGACGTGCGCCTCGACCGTGAGCCCACCGTCCGGGCTGAAGGTCGGCCGCCTGCCGATGTTCAGGACGCCGCGCTCCTCGCGGCCGTCGATTCGCACGCGCACGGCGTAGACCCCCGCCGGCGGGCGAATCTCGTGGTGGAGGTTGAGGTTGGCGGTGGCGTAGCCGAGCTTGCCGCCGCGGCCGTCGCCGCGGATCACCGTGCCGAGCAGGGACACTGGACGCCCGAGCATGCGGCGGGCACGTTCCAGGTCGCCGTCGGCGATGGCGGCCCGGACCCGCGTGCTGGAGACGCGCACGCCGTCCACGTGCAGGTCCGGCACCAGCTCCAGGCGAATGCCGGTCTCGCGGCAATAGCGCGCCAGGAACTGGGCGTCGCCGCCGCGGTCGCGCCCGATGTGCGCGTCCGGGCCGAGCACCAGCGCGCGCACGGCGAGGGCGTGCTGGAACACCTGGTCGGCGAAGGCGCGTGCCTCGAGCCCGCGAACCGCGGCGTCGAAGGGCAGGACGACGCACTCCTGGACGCCGCAGCCTTGGAACAGGCGGAGGCGGTGCGGCAGCGACGTGATCATGCGCGGCGGCAGTCCCCTGACCACGGCCACCGGGTGAATCGAGAAGGTCAGCACCAGGGAGGGCGCCCGCAGCTCGGCCGCCAGCTCGGTCAGCCGTGCGAGGATGCGCTGGTGGCCGAGGTGCACGCCGTCGAAGACGCCGAGCGTGGCCACTCCGCCGCGCGGCGCGTCCGGAATGCGATCCAATCGATCCGCGTGAAGCGTGCGCACGGGCCGCTCTTCAGGCTCCCTTTTGCACCAGGGCCTGCAGATCGCGCTTCACCCGGACGCGATCGGCCGGCGACATGCGGTGCACCAGCAGGATGCTCTCGAGGTGGTCCACTTCGTGCTGGATGACCCGCGCCGGGAAGTCGGTCCTGGTCTCGAGGTGCTTCTTCCCGTCGAGGTCGAAGAACTCCACCTCGATCTCCTTCGCCCGTTCGACCTGGACGAAGATGCCCGGGAAGGACAAGCAGCCCTCTTCCCCGGCGACGCGGCCTCGCTTCCTCTTGATCGTCGGGTTGATGAGGACCTCGTCCGCGGCCGGGTCGCCCGTGGGACTGACCACCAGCACGCGCACGGGCCAGGCCACCTGGGGGGCCGCGAGCCCGACGCCCTTGAACTCGCGCATGATGCGGAACATCTCGGCGACCCGAGCACGCAAGTCCGCGTCGAACGACTCGACCGCGCGCGTCTTCTCGAGCAGCGCCGGGTGCGGGTACGTGACGAGTTCCATGGGCGGACGTCCTTTGCTGGAAAGTACTTAGTTAGCCTTCCCGGGCGGCGCCGGCAAGGCAATTCGCCGTTGACCGGCCAGCGGCTCCATGATAACTTGGCCTGCTTCCGAGTCTTGCGGCAAGTCGCCTGAGGGGCGGGAGAGACCGCGGGACGCGCAGCACAAGGACGGTCAGGACCGGATGGACGTCGCGAAGCACCTCGAGAAGGCCGCCGAGGCGGTCAGGAAGAAGAACTTCGACTACGCCATCAACCTGTACCACCAGGTCCTGCAGCTCAAGCCCGACCACGGCGAGGCCCGCCGGGAGCTGCGCCAGGCGCTGGTTCGGCGCGCCGAGTACAAGAAGGTGCCGCCGCTCATCGCGTTGCTGCAGGGAGTCCACCACCTGGCCGCCATCTTCGCCGGGACTCTGCTCAGGAACCCGAACCAGGTGACGCTGGCGGCGGAAGCGTACCTGCGCCACGACCCGCGCCATCGAGGCGTCAACCAGCGCCTGGCCGAGGCGCTAGAGAAGGCAGGGCACCCCAACTCCGCGGTCGCGGTCTGGGAGTTCATCGGCGAGGACGAGCGCATCGGCGACTACGCCCTGAAGCGCGCCGGCGCGCTCTACTACTCGCTGAAGGAGATGCAGAAGGCTCTGGCCTGCTTCGAGACCGTGCTCAAGCGCTCGCCGCGCGACTCCGAGGCGGAGAAGATGCGCAAGAACCTGGCGGCCGAGGGAGTGCTCTCATCCGGGTCCTACGACCCGAGCCGCTCCTCGCGCGAGCTGGGGCGCGACAAGGGACCGCGGCCGGAGTCCGAGGCGGCGGGCGCCAGCGCGCCGGCCTTGGACGAGGCCGCGCTCCTGCGGGCCAGGCTCGAACAGGCCCTGGCCGAGAATCCGGGCGACAAGCGTGCGCGGCGCGGCCTGGCCGACCATCTGGTGCGCGTACGCGACTACCCTGCCGCCGCCGCCGTGCTCGAGGGCGGACTCGCGCTCGATGCCACCTCCTACGAGCTCAGCGAGCGGCTCGGGGACGTGCGCATCCTCGACCTGGAGGAGCGGGTGCGCGAGGCGCGCGCGCGCGCCGCACGCGGGGACGAGGCGGGGCGCACGGACGCCGCCGACCTGGCGCGCGAGCTCAGGGAGTTCAAGATCGAGGAGTTCGGGCGCCGCGCGGCCGAACATCCCACCGACCTCGACCTGCGCTTCCGGCTGGGACGGCTGCTCCTGGAGGACGAGCAGGTCGATCCGGCCATCGAGAACTTCCAGCTCGCGGTCAAGGACCCGCGGCGGCGCGTCGACGCGCTGCTCGGTCTCGGGGCCGCGTTCGAGCGGAAGGGCCTGCTGGACCTCGCTCGGCGCCAGCTCGAGGCAGCCCTCGAATCCGTGGATCCGACGGCCGAGCGCGGCACCGAGATCCGCTATGCGCTCGGCGTGCTGCTGGAGAAGAGCGGCGATCGGGCGGGCGCGCGCCGCTGCCTCGAGTCGATCTACGAGCAGAACATCAACTACAAGGACGTTGCCGCGCGGCTCGAGGCGATCCGAAGCCTGGAGCAGCAAGAGATCAAGGCGCGCGCGGGCGCCGGCGCGCCGGCGCCCGCAGCAGAGCGGCGCAAGGACGCCCGGGATGACCGGGAGGCGCCTTCCACGTACGGTTTCAAGGACTAGCCAAGACAGGCGAAGGTGGTTTCATGCCCCATTCCGACCAGGCACGCAAGCGAAGGCGGCAGGACGAGAAGCGGCGCTTGAGGAACAAGGCGCGGCGCTCGGAGATGAAGACGCAGATCAAGAAGACGCGCACGGCGCTCGATTCCGGCGACGTCGCCAAGTCGCGCGAGGCGCTGCGCCTGGCGATGAGCAAGATCGACCTCGCCGCCAAGCGAGGCGTGATCCACAAGAACACCGCCGGCCGCCGCAAGTCCGTGCTCGCCAGGCAGCTCCTGCGGCTGGAGAAGGGCAAGGGCGCGAGCTGATCGCCGCGGGCGCGGGAGGCTCAGCGTGCCGGCCATCTTCAGCAGAGA
Source organism: Phycisphaera mikurensis (assembly GCA_020723465.1). GTDB lineage: Bacteria > Planctomycetota > B15-G4 > B15-G4 > JADJEK01 > JACQZJ01. The sequence goes on along the minus strand of DYIW01000391.1, from coordinate 570 downwards.
GAACCTGCGCGCCGGGCTGCGGGAGCCCGGCCCGGCGTTCGACGCGCTGCTGGCGCTGCTGCGTGGCCGCTGGTATCGCCTGAAGTACCGGCTGCGCGGCGTCACGCTCACGGTCGGCCGGAACTTCCGTTGCCACGGCCGCCTGGTCATCGCCGGCCGCGGGACCGTCGTCATCGGCGACGACGTGGTCTTCCGCACCAACCTGCGCCACGTCTACCTGGGGAGCGGCTCGAACGACTACCGCATCTCGATCGGCGACCGCGTCTGGCTGCACGGCACGACGATCTCGTGCCGGGAGCGCGTGGAGATCGGTGCGGGCTGCCTGGTCGGTCGCGTGGAGATCATCGATCACGAGTTCCACGACCCGCGCGACGAGGCGCTGCGGCCGCGAATCCGCAGCCGGCCGATCGTGCTCGGCCCCGGCGCCTGGATCGGCAACGACGCGCTCATCCTCAAGGGGGTCGAGATCGGCGAGCACGCGGTCGTCGGCGCTCGCACCGTGGTGCGGCGCTCGCTGCCGCCGCGCTCGTGCTGCTCCTGCCCGACCGGACGTGGTTCCTCGGCGACTTC
>DYIW01000025.1:6422-32645 GCA_020723465.1 Phycisphaera mikurensis | reverse complement strand
ATCAAGGACGACCAGGCCCCCGCGGAATCATCGCCCAAGCCCGCGGCCGGCGGCGACAAGATCGAGCAGGTCGAGCCTGGCCACGAACCTCAAGCCTCCCACGGAGCCCATGCGCCGGGCGCCCAGGCGCCGCGGAGCGTGCCCGGTCGCACCGCCATCACGCTTTCGCCCGACAAGCGGCAGTTGATCGGCCTCACCCTCTCCAAGGTCGAGAAGCACGACCTCGCGCGCACGGTCCGGACGGCCGCGCGCGTGGAACACGACGAGACGCGCTACGCCAAAATCGCGCCGCGCTTCGCCGGCTGGGTGCGCGAGCTGCACGTCGACTTCACTGGCGCACCCGTCGAGAAGGACCAGCCCCTGTTCACGGTCTACAGCCCCGAAATCTATTCCGCCGAGAACGAGTACCTCGTGGCCGCGCGCGCGGTCAAGCAGCTCCAGGCCGACGCGCCCCCCAGCCAGAAGGAGTCCACCGGCGCGCTGCTCCAATCCGCCCACCTCCGGCTGGAGCTCTTCGAAATCGGCGATGCAGAGATCAAGGAGCTGGAGGAGCGCGGGAGCGCGAGCGCCGCCCTGCTGTTCCGCGCGCCCTTCTCCGGCCACGTCATCGTGAAGAATGCCATCGCCGGCAAGGCGTTCATGGCCGGCGAATCGCTCTACGAGATCGCCGACCTCTCCCACCTGTGGCTGCGGGCCTACGTCTTCGAGTTCGAGATGCCCCTGATCGCCGTCGGGCAGGACGCGGTGCTGAACTTCCCCTACCTGGGCAACCAGTCCTTCCCGGCGCAGGTCACCTTCATCTATCCGCACATCGAACCGCAGACGCGCCGCGGCGAGATCCGGCTGGAGCTGGACAATCCAGAGCACCAGATCCGTCCCGACATGTGGGCCAACGTGGAGATCACCGTCGCGACCGGGGAGAAGCTGACCGTGCCCGCCAGCTCCCTCATCGACACCGGCCCGCGCTACGTGGCCTTCGCCGAAGGCCCGGAGCAGCGCCTCGAGCCCCGCGAGGTGACCGTCGGTATGAAGACGGACGACTACTACGAGGTCATCTCCGGCCTGCGGGAGGGCGAGCAGGTGGTCACGCGCGCGCTGTTCCTCGTGGACTCCGAAAGCCAGCTCAAGGCGGCGATCTCCGGCATGGGCGAGGCAGGCGCGCACCAGCACTAGCACCCCGGAAGCCGAGACCAATCCATGGACGACACCGCGACACCCCAGGCGAGCGCTCCCCGGAAGGACTCCGTCATCGAGCGCGTCATCGAATGGAGCGCCCGCAACAAGTTCATGGTCTTCCTGCTCGTCGGGGCGCTCACCCTGGGAGGCGTCTACTCGATCCGCAACACTCCGCTCGACGCCATCCCCGATCTGTCCGACGTCCAGGTCATCGTCTTCACCGAATGGGAGGGCCGCAGCCCCAACCTGGTCGAGGACCAGATCACCTATCCCATCGTCACGAAGCTCATCTCCGCGCCCAAGGTCAAGGTCGTGCGCGGCTACTCCTTCTTCGGCTACTCGTTCGTCTACGCGATCTTCCAGGACGGCACGGACATCTACTGGGCCCGCTCGCGCGTCCTCGAGTACATGCAGGGGCTGGCCGGGGGCCTGCCGCCGGGGGTGACCCCCGTGCTGGGTCCGGACGCCACCGGCGTCGGCTGGGGCTTCCAGTACGCCCTCATCGACAAGAGCGGCAAACACGACCTCGCCGACCTGCGTTCATTCCAGGATTGGCATCTCCGCTACTGGATTCAGAGCGTGGACGGCGTGGCCGAGGTCGCCACCTTCGGCGGCTTCCAGAAGCAGTATCAGATCGAGATCGACCCGAACAAGCTGCTCGCCTACAACCTGCCCATCACCCAGCTGATCTCGGCCGTGCGCGCCGCCAACAACGACGTGGGCGGCCGCGAGCTGGATCGCTACGGCACCACCTATCTCGTTCGGGGCAAGGGCTACATCACGTCCCTCGAGGACCTCCGCCTCGTCGTCGTGGCCACGGACGACAATGGCACGCCGGTGCTGTTGCGCGACGTGGCCAAGAACATCGCGCTCGGCCCGGAGATGCGCCGCGGCGCAGGTGAGCTGAACGGCGAAGGCGAAGCCGTCGGCGGCATCGTCGTCGTTCGCTTCGGGCAGAACGTCCTGGAGGTCATCGACCGCATCAAGAAGAAGATCGAGGAAGTCAAGCCGTCCCTCCCTGAAGGCATCGAGATCGTCACCACCTACGATCGCTCCGACCTCATCCTGCGGTCCATTCAAACGCTCGTGCGCACGATCATCGAGGAATCGATCATCGTCTCGATCATCGTCATCTTGTTCCTCCTCGACTTCGGCGGCGCCCTGCGGGCCATCATCACGCTTCCCATCGCCGTCGCCCTCGCCTTCATCCCCATGTACTACATGGGCCTCACGGCCAACATCATGTCGTTGGCCGGAATCGCCATCGCCATCGGCGCCATCTGCGACGAGGCGGTCGTCATGGTGGAGAACGTCCACAAGCACCTGGAGCATGCGCCGCAGGGGCTGGCTCGGAAGGAGAAGCAGGAGATCATCATCCGCGCCTGCAAGCAGCTGGGCAAGCCGCTCTTCTTCGCGTTGCTCGTCATCACCGTCAGCTTCATGCCGGTCTTCACGCTGGAGTCCCAGGAAGGCCGGCTCTTCAAGCCGCTGGCGTTCACCAAGACCTTCACCATGGGCTGGGCCGCGTTCCTCTCCGTGACCATCGGGCCGGCCCTCATCGTGCTCATGACCGGCGCGAAGGTCGTTCCCGAGCACAAGCATCCCATCAGCCGCATCCTGCACCGGATCTACTATCCGTGGGTCAGCATGCTGATGACGCGGCGGATACTCTCCATCGTCCTCGCCGTCATCGCCGTCGGCTCGGCCGTGCCCGTCTACAGACAGCTCGGCTCGGAGTTCATGCCGCCCCTGAACGAGGGCACGATCCTGTACATGCCCACGACCCTGCCGACCATCTCCATCACCGAGGCGACGCGCCTCCTGCAGATCCAGGATCGGATCATCAAGCAGTTCCCCGAGGTCGTGACGGTGCATGGCAAAGCCGGCCGCTCGGAGACCTCCACCGACCCTGCCCCGCTCGAGATGTTCGAGAGCGTCATCGTGCTCAGGCCCGAAAGCGAGTGGCGCGAGGTGCCGCGCTCGCGCTGGTATTCCAGTTGGTCGCCGGAGTGGCTGAAGAAGGCCCTGCGCCCGGTCTGGCCCGAGGAGCGCCGGATCACGTGGCAGGAGCTGATCTCCGAGATGAACGACGCGCTGCAGATACCCGGTCAGGTCAACGCCTGGACCATGCCCATCAAGGCGCGCATCGACATGCTCACGACCGGCATCCGCACGCCCATCGGCATCAAGATCTTCGGCCCCGACCTCGCGGAGATTCGCAAGCTCGGCGAGCACCTCGAGTCCGTCATTCGCGGCATTCCCGGAACGCGCAGCGTCTACGCCGAGCGCACGACCGGCGGGCTCTACCTTGACATCATTCCCCAGCGCGAGCTGATCGCGCGCTACGGTCTGAACGTCGAGGACGTGCTGGACCTGGTCGAGACCGCCATCGGCGGCATGGCCTTCGAGCGCACCATCGAGGGCCGCGAGCGCTACTCCATCAACGTCCGCTACAGCCGCGAGCTGCGCGACGACGTGGACAAGCTCGCGCGCGTGCTGGTGCCCGTCGGCGCGGGCATGAGCGAAGCCGCCGAGCGCGAGACCGGCGCCATGCCCGCGCCGTCCGGCTCGGCCGGCCGCGCGGAAGTCCGCCAGGTCCCATTGAGCCAGCTCGTCGAGATGCGAACCACGATCGGTCCGCCCGTCATCCGCAACGAGGACGCCGCCCTCACCGGTTGGGTGTACGTGGACATGGCCGACCGCGACATCGGCGGCTACGTCGAGGAAGCCAAGCAGGCGGTCGAGGAGAAGATCGAGAAGGCGGGGCTCCTGCCGCCGGGCTATCGCCTCGAATGGTCGGGCCAGTACGAGCACATGCTCCGGGTCAAGGAGCGCCTGAAGGTCGTGGTGCCCGTGACGCTGGCGCTCATTTTCGTGCTGCTCTACATGAACTTCAGGAGCGTGGCCGAGACGTTCATCATCCTGCTCTCGATCCCGTTCGCCATGACCGGGAGCATCTGGCTGCTCTGGCTGCTGGACTACAACATGAGCATTGCCGTCTGGGTCGGCATCATCGCTCTGGCCGGTCTCGCCGCGCAGACGGGCACGGTGATGATCATCTACCTGGATGAGGCGTTCCACGCCTACCAGAAGGCCGGCCGCATGAAGACGCAGCACGACTTGTTCGAGGCCATCACCTACGGCGCGGTGCAGCGCGTGCGCCCAAAGTTGATGACCGTGGCGATGGTGACGATGGGCCTCGTGCCCGCCCTGTGGGCGCATGGTGCGGGCGCGGAAGCCATCCAACGCATCGCCGCGCCGATGATCGGCGGCCTCATCACCAGCACCATCCTCACGCTCGAGATCGTGCCGGCGATCTACTCCATCTGGCGCGGCCGCCAGGTCGAGTGGGTGAAGGGCCCGCGTCCGGCCCGCAAGAAGTGGGAGGTGCTGAGCATGCAGTTCGTCGAGTGGGAAAAGAAGGCCCACGAAACGCCCCCGGCGGCACGATAGCCGCCGTCCGGCCCCGCGCGCGGCGGCGCAGGCGGGAACCAGCGGCGGCGGGCGCTCGTAGAAAGGCCATGGACCGCGTTCCCGCGGCCCGTGCCCGAATGTTATCGTTCGTGACGATGCGCATGCGCTGGCTCGCCATTTCAATTGCGCTCCTGACCGCCGCCCTGCCGGCCGCGCCGGCCTGGACGGCGCGGGCGGCGGAATGCTGCTGCGGCGGCGGGACGCGGTGTCGCTGCTGCGCCCAGGCGCACCTGGCTCCAGGCCCGCACCCGATCGCCAGGAAACCGCACCGCTGCCCGTGCACCGAGCCGGTCGACGCTCCCGCGCCGCGCCACGTCACGGTCCTGCTCGCGCCCGCGATCCCTCATGCGCCGGATCTCGGCCTGCCGCCCCATCCGCCGCTTGGCGCACCGATCCCGGCCGGCGCTCTCGGCAGCGCCTCTCCCCCCGCCTTCGGGCTGCCGCCGCCCTTGCCGGCCGGCCTGCCCGTCCTCTACTGCTCCTTCCTCTGCTGAGACCTCGCGCTCGGTGTGAGGGTCGCCACGCGCCGCGCCCGCGGCCGAGAGGCGGCCCGGTTCCATTCCGCAGCCAGCGAGGTTCTCATTCATGCAACAGACAGTCCTGGCGCGGCCGTGCCGCGCGGCCGCCGTGCTCCTTGCTCTCGCGCTCAGCGCATGCCCCAGCATCCCGGATGACGAGCAGGCGCGACTCGAAGCCTTCGAGCGCGACCTGCGCCATGTGCCGCAGATCGACGCCGAGCGCGCCTATGCGCTTCTGGAGGTGCAGGAGATCGCCATGCGGCGCCAGCCCGGCGTCCGCGCGCTTCTCCATCAATACAAGGCGGCGCTGCAGGAGATCATCCTGGCCGGCGCGCTCGACGATCCCCAGGTCCAGTTCGGCTACTTCGTCGAGGGCGTCGACGACTGGAGCGCGGGGATATCGCAGACCTTCCCCTTCTGGGGCAAGCGCGACCTGCGCTCCGAGATCGCGCTGCATGAGGCGCAGGGGCTGCGCGAGGGCCTGGTGGAACAGCGCCTGGCCGTGGCGCGCGACGCGGCGCGCGCCTACTGGGACCTGTTCTACATCGACCGCGCGCGCGGCGTCATCGCCCGGCAGATCGACCTGCTGGAGCAGCTCGCCGGCTCGATCGAGGCGCGCCTCGCCGCCGGGCGGGCCTCGCGCGCCGACCTCCTGACCGTGCTCATGGAGGTGGACCGCCAGGTCACCGACGCGAAGGTCCTGGACAACCATGAGTGCGAGGCGCGCGGCCGCCTGAACGCCCTGCTCGACCGCGGCCCGGCCGAGCCGTGCCGTTTCTCCTTCCCGGATGCGGGCCCGCTGGAGCTGCCGGCCGCCGCCGCGCTCGCTCTGATCCAGCGCGCGCGCGAGTTCGGCCCGGTGCGGGTGAGCGCGCACCGCGTGCTGCGCCGCGAGTCGTCGGTCAGCCTGGCGCGGCTCGGCTACTTCCCCGACTTCAGCGTGGGCTACGAGTACATCGACATTGAGCAGCCGGACAGCCCGGAGGGCATGCCCGAGCCGGACGAGCCCGAGGATCCGCAGATCCTGGGCGTGGGCTTCAACCTGCCGCTCTGGTGGAACAAGAACAAGGCGCGCGTGGAGCAGGCCAAGGGCCTGCTCGAGGCGGAGCGCGCCTCGCGCCGCCAGCTCATTCGCGAGGCGGAGGCGGCGGCGCTCGGGGCCATCTCGCGGGCCTTCGAGGCCGAGGAGAACCGCGCCCTCTATGAGCAGCGGCTCCTTCCCCAGGCGCGCGAGCGGCTGCAGCTCTCCGAGCAGGACTATGTCACCGGCCGCGTCGACCTCGACCGGCTGGTGGACGCGGAGCGCGACGTGCTCGCGCTCGAGCTGCTGCGCGCGCGGGCCGTGGCCGATCGCGAGGGCGCGCTCGCGGAGCTGGACTACCTCACGGCCGGGGGGCTGGGACTGCTGCCGCGCGCGCGGCCGGCCGGCGCGGAGGACACCGCCGAGGCCAATGCACTGGACGGCGCGCAGAACGACGAAGCAGACGTTGGAGTCGAGCCATGAAGACGCTGAAGACCCTCCTGACCCTCGCGCTGGTCGCGGCGCTGGCCTTCTGGGCCGGACGCACGTTCGGCCCCGTATCAGGGAGCGGCGCGGCAGGTCCCGAGGCCGCGCCGGCCGCGGGCGAGCCGCTCTTCACCTGTTCCATGCATCCGAGCGTGCGCCTGCCCAAGGGCAGCAAGTGCCCCATCTGCTTCATGGACCTCATCCCGGTGGAGAGCGCCGGCGACTCGGACGAAGCGCCGCGACGCCTGACCATGACCGCGGCCGGCAAGGCGCTTGCCGAGATCGAGACCGCGCCCGTGGAGCGGAAGGACGTGGCGCTCGAGGTGCGCATGGTCGGCAAGGTCGACTTCGACGAGACGCGCGTCAGCTCCATCACCGCCTGGGTGCCGGGCCGGCTCGTGCGTCTCTTCGTCGACTACACCGGCGTGCCGGTGATCGGCGGCGACCACATGGTCGAGATCTACAGCCCGGCCCTGCTCACCGCCCAGCAGGAGCTCCTGCAGGCGGTGCGCGCGCTGTCGGAGCGGCCAGAGGACCGCTTCGCCGGCCTGGCGCTGCAGGCGGCGCGCGAGAAGCTCACCCTCTGGGGGTTGAGCGCGGCGCAGCTCCAGGAGATCGAGGGCAGGGCCGAGCCCTCCAACACGATCACCATCCTCGCGCCCGCGAGCGGCATCGTCGTGAAGAAGAACGGCCTCGAGGGCATGTACGTCGAGGAAGGCACCGAGATCTACACCATCGCGGACGTGAGCCGCGTCTGGGTCAAGCTCGACGCCTACGAGTCGGACCTCGCCTGGCTGCGACTCGGCCAGGAGGTGGAGTTCGAAGCGGAAGCCTATCCGGGCGAGACGTTCGCCGGCCGCATCAGCTTCATCGACCCGCTGCTCGACCAGCGCACGCGCTCGGTCAAGGTGCGCGTCAACGTGCCGAACGAGGACGGGCGCCTCAAGCCGGGCATGTTCGTGCGCGCGCGCGTGCGCGCCGAGCTGACCGCGAGCGGAGGAGTGCGCGGCTCCTTCCTCGCGGGCAAGTGGATTTGCCCCATGCACCCGGATGACATCGCGGAACAGGCCGGAGCGTGCAGCCAGTGCGGCATGCCGCTCGTCACCGCCGCGTCGCTCGGCTACGTGGGCGACGCGGAGGGCGCCGAGGCGCCGCTGGTCGTCCCGGCGAGCGCACCGCTCTTCACCGGCAGGCGCGCCGTGGTCTACGTCGAGGTCGCGGGCGAGCGGCCGGCGTATGAGGGCAGGGTCGTGGTCCTCGGCCCACGCGCCGGCGACGACTACCTCGTCCACGACGGCCTGCAGGCCGGGGAGCGCGTGGTGGTGCGCGGCGCCTTCAAGATCGACAGCGAGCTGCAGATCCGGGCCAAGCCCTCGATGATGTCGCTCGCGGGCGACGAGCCGGTGAAGACGCCGGCCGTGGCGCTCGAGGTGCCGGACGCCTTCTGTCAGGATCTCGGCGCGGCAATCGAGCACTACCTGCTGCTCTCGGACGCCCTGGCCGCGGAGGACGCGGCCGCGGCGGCGCGGACCGCGTCCGCTCTGCAGCAAGCGCTTGCGGCGCTCGACGCAACGGTGCTCGCGGGCGAGGCGCGCGCCGCCTGGGACAAGGATCTCGCGGTCCTGGCGCGGGGCGCGGCCGAGACCGTGGCCGCGGACCAGGAGATCGAGAAACAGCGCAAGGGCTACCTCGTGCTCTCGGAGGCCCTGCCGGACGTGTTCACGCGCTACCGGCCGGCCCTCGCCAGCGAGATCCACCACTTCTTCTGCCCCATGGCCTTCAACAACCGCGGCGCCGCCTGGTATCAGCGCCCGGCGCAGCTCGCGAACCCGTACTTCGGTGCGGCCATGCTGCGCTGCGGCAGCGAGATCAAGGAGCCGTGACATGGACGCACCGCGCTCCGTCCTCGACCGGGCCATGCGCTTCTGTCTGGAGAACAAGTTCGTCGCCGTCCTCCTGACGCTGTTCACCGTGCTTGGAGGCCTGGTGGTCGCGCCCTTCGACTGGGACCTCGGCCACCTGCCACGAAAGCCGGTCGCGGTCGACGCCATCCCCGACACCGGCGACAATCAGCTGATCGTCTTCTCCTCCTGGCCCGGGCGCTCGCCCCAGGACGTCGAGAACCAGGTCACCTACCCACTGACCGCCGCCCTGCTCGGCGTCCCCGGCGTCCACTCGGTGCGCAGCACCTCGATGCTCGGCTTCTCCACGATCTTCATCATCTTCGCCGAGGACATCGAGTTCTACTGGTCGCGCTCGCGCATCCTGGAGAAGCTCAACAGCCTGCCGGCGGGCACGCTGCCGGACCAGGTCCAGCCGGCGCTCGGCCCCGACGCCACGGTGCTGGGGCAGGTCTTCTGGTACACGCTCGAAGGGCGCGATGAACAAGGGGAGCCGGCGCCGGGCTTCGGGCCTGACGAGCTGCGCTCCATCCAGGACTGGCAGGTGCGCTACGCGCTCTCGGCGGCCGAAGGGGTGAGCGAGGTGGCGCCCGTGGGCGGGTTCGTGCGCGAGTACCAGGTCGACGTCGACCCGGACGCGATGCGCGCCTATGGCGTGACGCTCGCCGAAGTGTACGAGGCCGTGCGCCTCTCCAACGTCGACGTGGGCGCGCGCACCATCGAGATCAACCAGGTCGAGTACGTGGTGCGCGGCATCGGCTTCCTGAAGGGCGTGGCCGACCTGGAGAACGCCGTCATCAAGTCGCGGGACGACGTGCCGGTGTACGTGAAGAACGTGGCGCGCGTCGCGACCGGGCCAGCGCTCCGCCGCGGCGCGCTCGACAAGGACGGCGCCGAGGCGGTGGGCGGGGTGGTCGTGGTCCGCTTCGGCGCGAATCCGCTGCAGGTCATCAAGAACGTGCGCGCCAAGATCGCGGAGATCGCTCCCGGGCTGCCGCGAAAGGTCCTGCCGGACGGCCGCGTGTCGCAGGTGACCATCGTGCCCTTCTACGACCGCACCGGCCTGATCCACGAGACGCTGGACACGCTGAACGAGGCCATCGAGCAGCAGATCATCGTCACCGTGATCGTCGTGCTGGTCATGGTCGCGCACCTGCGCAGCTCACTGCTCATCTCGGCGCTCTTCCCGCTGACCGTGCTGCTCAGCTTCGTCGGCATGAAGTGGCTCGGGATCGACGCCAACATCGTCTCGCTCTCGGGCATCGCCATCGCTATCGGCACGATCGACGACGTCGGCATCGTGCTGTGCGAGAACATGCTGCGCCACCTGGAGGAACGCAGGAAAAAGGGGGAGGCGGTCGGCTATCGCGCCGCGCTCGAGGTCATCGCCCGCGGCTCGTCCGAGGTCGGCGGCGCCGTGCTCACGGCCATCGCCACCACGGTCATCAGCTTCCTGCCGGTCTTCGCCATGACCGGCGCCGAAGGCAAGCTGTTCAAGCCGCTGGCCTGGACCAAGACGCTGACGCTGCTCGGCTCGGTGGTCATAGGGCTAGCGCTCATCCCGCCTTTCGCGCACGTGCTCTTCGCCGGGCGCATCCGCTGGAACGTGGTGCGCCGCGCCGCCGCCGTGCTGCTCGTGGGCGCCGGCGCCTGGTGCGGCTTCCGTTTCGAGGCCTGGGTCGGTGCGGCCGTGCTCGCCGCCGGCATATGGATGCTGGCCATGCCGCTTCTGCCCGAGGCCGTGCGCAAGGCCGTGTCGTTTGGCGCCAACTATGCGGTCGCCGCGCTGGTCGCGATCTACCTCGCCAGGGACTGGGCGCCGCTCGGCCACGAGGCGGGGACGGCGAGGAACCTCCTGTTCGCGGCCGTGCTCATCGTCGGCATCCTCCTCTTCTTCCGCCTCTTCCTGTTCGTGTACGAGCCGGTGCTGCGCTGGGCTCTCCGCCACAAGCTGCTCTTCCTCACCCTGCCGGCCGCGATCGTCCTCTTCGGCGCGACCGTCTGGCTCGGCTATGAGAACCTGTTCGGTTTCCTGCCGCGGCGCGTGCAGGAGACCAGGGCCGCGGTCTGGGCGCGGCACGCCCTGCCGGGCATCGGCCGGGAGTTCATGCCGCCGCTCGAAGAAGGTTCGTTCCTGTGGATGCCGACCACCATGCCGCACGCGTCGCTCGGCGAAGCCCTGGACGCGCTGCAGAAGCAGGACATGGCGTTCTCGGCCATTCCCGAGGTGGAGACCGTGGTCGGCAAGATCGGCCGCGTGGAAAGCGCCATCGACCCCGCGCCCGTGTCCATGGTCGAGACCCTGATCACCTACAAGCCGGAGTACACCGTGGGGGAAGATGGCGGGCGCGTCAGACAGTGGCGCGACGCGATCCGCAGCCCGCGCGACATCTGGGACGAGATCGTCAAGGCCGGCGCCGTCCCCGGCAGCACCAGCGCTCCCTACCTTCAGCCCATCGAGACGCGGCGCATCATGCTGCAGTCAGGCATGCGCGCGACGATGGGAGTCAAGGTACGCGGTGCGGACCTGGCGGCGGTCGAGCGCGTGTGCCTGGACATAGAGCGCCTGTTGAAGGAGGTCCCGTCGGTCGACGCCCGCACCGTCCTCCCCGACCGCATTGTCGGTAAGCCATACCTCGAGATCGACATCGACCGCGCCGCCATCGCGCGTTACGGCGTGCACCTGCAGATGGTCCAGGACGTCATCGAAGTGGCGGTGGGCGGCGAGCCCATCACCATGACGGTCGAGGGGCGCGAACGTTACCCGGTGCGCGTGCGCTATCAGCGCGAGCTGCGCGACTCGGTCGAGGCCCTGGAGCGCATCCTGGTGCCGGCCAACGAGGACGCGCAGATCCCGCTGGCGCAGCTCGCCGAGATCCGCTACGTGCGCGGGCCGGAGATGATCAAGAGCGAGGACACGTTCCTCGTCGGCTACGTCACCTTCGACAAGAAGGCCGGCTTCGCCGAGGTCGATGTCGTCGAAGACTGCGCCCAGCACCTGAAGGCGGCGCGCGAGCGCGGGGACTTCGAGCTGCCCGCCGGCATGTCCTACGCCTTCGCCGGCTCCTACGAGAACCAGGTGCATGCGAGCCGCACCCTGTCCGTGGTCCTGCCCGCGGTGCTGTTCATCATCCTCTTCATCCTCTACCTGCACTTCCGCTCGCTGGCGCACGCCGCTCTCGTCTTCTCCAGCGTGTTCGTGGCCTGGGCCGGAGGGTTCATCCTGCTGTGGCTCTACGGCCGCGAGGGCTTCCTCGACTTCGAGATCCTCGGCGCCAACATGGCCGAGCTGTTCCAGGTGCACCCGATCAACTTGAGCGTGGCCGTGTGGGTCGGCTTCCTCGCGCTGTTCGGCATCTGCACCGACGACAACGTGCTCATGTCCACGTACCTGCAGCAGAGCTTCGCCGAGAAGAAGCCCGGCACGCGCGCCGAGATCCGCGAAGCGGTCGTGGCGGCAGGCAAGCGCCGCATCCGCCCCTGCCTCATGACCACGGCAACCACGCTGCTTGCCTTGCTGCCGGTGATGACCTCTCAGGGTCGCGGCTCGGACGTGATGGTGCCCATGGCCATTCCGTCCTTCGGCGGCATGCTGATCGAGACCATCACCCTGTTCGTGGTGCCGGTGATCTACTGTCTGGTGAAGGAGCTGCGGGCCGGCCGCGCGGCCCGGACACCCTGATCATGCGCGTGCTGGAGCTCTACTGCGGCATCGGCGGGTGCGCGGCCGCGCTCGAGGGCGCGGCGGACGTAGTGCTCGCGGTGGACACGAGCCGCCGGGCGCTCGCCGTCTACGCCCGGAACTTTGCCCATCCGGCGGCCGCGCGCTCCCTCGAGGGCATGCCCGCGAGCGAGTTTCAGCGCCTCGCGGCCGACCTCTGGTGGATGTCGCCGCCATGCCAGCCCTACACGAGCCGCGGCCTGCGCCGCGACCTCGACGATCCGCGCGCCGCGTCCTTCCTGGTGCTGCTCGAGCGCCTCGCCGAAGTACGGCCGCCTTACCTCGCGCTCGAAAACGTGCCAGCCTTCGCGGACTCGCGCGCCTGCGCGCGCCTGCTGGACGTGCTCGCGCGCTGCGGCTACGAGGCGCGCACGCTGCTCCTCTGCCCGAGCGAGCTCGGCATGGCCAACCTGCGGCAGCGCTTCTACCTGGTTGCCGGGCTCGGGCCGCTTCTGCCGTGGCCCGCGCTCCCGGGCGGCGCGCGCCTGCGCATCGCGGACTTTCTCGACCCCCGCCCCAGCCCATCCCTCTGGCTCGCGCCCGACATCGCGCGCCGCTACGAGCACGCCCTCGATCGCGTGGATCCGGCCGACCCCCTGGCGCGCACGAGCTGCTTCACCGCCTCCTACGGCCGCGCCATCGTGCGGAGCGGCTCCTACCTCATCACTCCCCGTGGCCTCCGCCGCTTCTCGCCCGACGAGATCCTCCGCCTCCTGGGCTTCCCCTCCTGGTACACCCTGCCCCCCGACCTCTCCCACGACCACGCCTGGCCGCTTCTCGGCAACAGCCTCTCCGTGCCCGCCGTGCGGCACGTGCTGGCGGCCATTCTGGCCCTCGCCGCCCCCGGCCCCCCCGGCCTTCTTCCCCTCACTTGATCACCTACTCCGCACGCTTCCGCAGCGCCTCCATGATGTCACGGTACTCTACCCATCCATCTCCGCGCATGAGCTCCACCAGAACCTCGTCTCCCTTGTCCAGCCACACGCGAGCCGCCGCCCCATTCTCCTTCAGCCTCCCGTCCGCGATCGCCAACATGTAGTAGTCCATCACGTCCTCCGCCCGTCCCCACGATGCCCCGCCTTTCACCACGATCCCCTCTCGCCTGAGTTCATCCCGCGCCTTCTCCCGCAACCGCACCGCCTCCTGCAAGCACACCCGAGCCCTCGGCCAGTTCTCCAGAACCAGCTCACTCGCCCCCTCCGCCGTCCACACGATCCACGGCTTCTCCCCTCTCACATCCCTATACCCCCTCTTAACCCGCTCGCACAGGTCCTCGACGTCTCTCCCCCACGTCCTGCTCACCGGCCTATCTGGCCTCGCCGCCGCTAGTACGCACGCCATCGCCATACTACTCGGATATGGATGCCTATCACCGGCCTCTACGGCCTCCACAAGATGCCACCAAACCGTCTGCGCCTCCGGGCGACCATCCTCCTCCAGCTTGCCCCACCTCCCCTCTACCGCCTTTATCCGCGCGCACATCACAATCCCCGGCACGAAATCGCGCATTTCCTCTCCCGTCCTTGTCGTCCGGACCGCCGCCCTCTTCGCGCTGTCATACGCCTCCTTCGGCTTTTCTCTCCCATAATGCAAGCGCGCCTCCGCCACCGCCAGCCGAACGTAAACATCATTCTCCAGCCGCTTCCCCGCCTCGTCCAGCGCACTCCAACACTCCGTCCACCGCCCCTGTCTCGCCAGCAAGAGACCCAGTGTGCAGTACAGGTTCTGTTCGATCCTCTTGTTCTTTCGGGCCCCTTTCGCCTCTTCGAGGTAGCGTACAGCGAGATCATCATTGTGCAGCAGGAAGTGCACCTGACCCAAGGATATCAGAACAAGCTGCGGCTTCTGCCCCTCCAATTCCGCTTCCAGCCCTTCTAGATTCCTCAGTCCGCCAATCAGGTACCCTACGTCACCCGTGCTTCGCCCCTCGGCCAATTGTAACCGCGACTGCACAAGCAGAGCAGTGGCCCCACCCACATCGCCCGCCGTCACCTCCTCAAGCTCCGCCATCGCTGAATCAAAATCAGATATGGCCAGTCCCTTGTGGAAGTCAGGGACGGCCGCGATCGCTGCTGCCAGCCGCGCTACTGGGTGCCTCGCGTTGAACCTGATCTCCAGCGGGTCATCGGGGCCCATCGCATCGTGCTTTAGCAGGTACTCCTCCCCCTCCCCGGCCGCATTCCAACCTCCCGCGTCACCTCGTCCCGCTCGTTGCCCCAAGTAGTGCCGTAGCCACGCGGCATCCTCCACCAACGGCGTTTCCTTTGGCCCTACTCCTTCCACGGCCCCCTTCAGGCCGTCGCCCAACGCCTCCATTCTGTCCTGCTGCTCATACTCTCCTCGAATCACGGACAGGGCCCACAGAAGATTCCATGCCAACGTGTCCTTCTCCAGCCCCTCCCACAGCTCCACCATCCCAGTCGTTGCGGGCCACCCGATAAGCCGCCTGTACTCTATGTCGCGAACAGGACCAGGCCGCAGCAGCCATATCACGCCCACAGTAACCAGGATCACCAGGCTGACAACTGCGGCGGCCAACCGCCTCGCGCGCAGTTTCAGAGAGCGCCCCAGGTCACGAGCAAACTCCTCCATGCTTCCATATCTTTGCTCCCGGTCCTTTTCGAGCGCCCGTCTGTACACTCTCCGCAGGGCGCGCGCGTGCCGGCGGCATCCTTCAGGCACTTGCGACAGGTCCACCTCGTCGATACAGCGCAGCCGAGCCTCACTGTCGACACCAGTGAACGGCAGCCGAAGATGCAGCACCTCGTACAGGCACACTCCAAGCGACCAGATATCCGTCCTTGCGTCGAGGTGGTCGCCACGAAGTTGCTCGGGCGACATATACTCCAACGTCCCCGTCCGGCCCGTGGTCCCTCGCTGGGCAATGTCTTGTCCTACCTGAAGTGCGATGCCGAAGTCCGCCACCTTCGGGATGCCTCTGCTGTCCAGAAGGATGTTCGAGGGTTTGACGTCCCGGTGAACGACTCGGTTGCTGTGTGCATGACCAAGAGCATCAGCCACTCTGAGGATGATCCCCAGCATGCGGCGGGCTTCCCTGACCGGATAACGGCCCTCCTTTCTGAGGGTCTCCAGCAGGTCGGCCAGCGTCCGACCTGGCTCGACGAACTCCTCGGCGATCCAGTTAATGCCCTCATGCTGGAAAACACCGTACACTGTTACGATGTTCGGGTGACTCAGGCGCGCGATGATACGCGCCTCCCTCAGCCCGTAGGCACCCCACGGGCCGCGGGCGGCCTTCAGGGCGACTTTCCGAGGCAGTTCGAGATCCTCTGCCTCCGCCACTCGGCTCATGCCGCCTCCAGGCATCCAGCGAATCACCTGGTAGTGGCCTATCCTGGACCCGGGCGGAGGATTCTCTTCGATCGGATCGGTCATGGCCGAGAAGAGATGGTCGATGAGCTGGCGGTCGCTATCCTCGTTCCTGAGGAGTCCCCTTACCTCCTTCGCCAGGGATGGAGCCAGCCCGTCGAGGAAGCGCTCGCGGTCCAGGCCGTCGAGTTCGTACGCGGCGGCAAGGGCCCTGGTGACCTCCTCATCATCGTCGCGCGTCATGTCAGGCGCCACCCCTCGAGGGACCCAGAAGACGGCGGAGAAACGCACGGGCTCGAGTCAAGTACGCCTTGGCTGTGCTCTCGCTGACACCGAGGTGGTCGGCAACCTCGCGGATGGTCGAGCCCACGAAGTGGTGGTCGACGAAGGCGTCGAACCACCTTCGATTCCTCTGCGCTAGACGTTCCAGGGCCTCGCGCGCCGCGGCACTCAATGATGGACTCCTCCCACCCCCGACCAGTTCGGACGGAAACGGATCTCTTGGCGGCTTCCTACCCGTTCTCTTGGCGTAGTCGGCGATCCAGTGGACGACGCTCAGCACCGCGACCGCACGGAAGTGGTCCTTGTTGCTGAACGGCCGCTGCCTTTTCTTCAGCTTCAGCCAGACCTCGTTCACGACGTCCTCGGGTCCTGGCGTAAGCCTGGGCCGGTAGCGCGCCAACCGGCAACGCGCGAACCTAAGCAGGTCCCCGTGGAACTCGACAAACCACTCGTCGACGGGATCCTCGCGAAGCTCCCCGCTATCGTCAGGCAAGCGTCCTCCTCGGCCAGAGGCCGTAACCTGTTCGTCTTTGTGGCATAAGGCCCACGCCGCGAAGCGGTGGCAGCGTAAACCGGGCGCCAGTTTTCGTCAACGGCTGCAAAGGAGCGCGGCCCCATCTCGCCGTAACATCTTAGCAGCAAGTCGGTTACGATATCTCCGGGAATGATGTCCCGTTTCTCGGCGGATTCGGCCGACCGCTCAACGCCCTTTCATCGGTAATGGGATTGAACGCAAGCACGATGCGAGCCAGCTCCGGAGCCCAGCACAGGCCATCCAGTCATCACCGCATGGCGAGTCTCGAACTTGTGACCGGGCGCCGCCAAGTCAGGCGATGCGCACGGGAGATGCCAGTGCTGGGCCGTCAGCCGGGAGCTGGTTCTCACCTCTGCTTCAGCCAGTCGCCTCTTATCTCAGGAGATTCGTTTGCGTCTCGATCCCGGAGGAGTCAACCCGATCAACACTCACACTTCCTTCGCGCTCTGCATTCGCACACCCAGACCTTGGAGGTCAACCAAGATGGACGTTCGCAGCACTCTCTTCGCCCTCGTGCGTACGAAGCCCCTCGTCCTCACGACGGCGCTCATCGTGTCGTGCTTCCTCTCCCCGGCCGGCCCTGCCGCTGCCGCGCCCGGAGAGCCCCCGCTCATCAGCGGCTACGCGCGGGTGGTCTACTGCTGGTGGGACGGCTGCTGGGTCGGTCCCGCGGCATGTTCGCGGATTATCGCCGAGGGTTTAGCCGCGGACAAGACCGTCCTTTGCACGGCCGGCCCGGTCTCGCCCAATCCCGACACGGGCGACTACGTCTTGACGATGTCGGACTTCACCGCTCCGGCCGGTACGCCTCCCCTCGACCAGTGCCAGAGCTTCCGCGTGACCGCCTCCTGGAACGGCCAGGTTCTGTACCAGTTCTTTCGGACGGTCCCCGCCGAGCAAGTGAACTTCTACTTCCACTCCCATGGCGGCGGGGGAGGCGGTGGCGGGATGAGCGCTCCTGGGTCTTCGCTCGCAAGTGCCCTGGCCGCCTCCTCGTTCCCGTCGTCGTCGCAGCCGAATCCCTCGGGTTTGACGGCCGGCAGCACCGTCGGTCCGGGCGTCTCGGCCCTCGCCTCCGGGCCGTCGGTTCCCTCGCAGCAGGCTCCCGAGATTCCCTCGGTCAGCGGTCACGTCTTCTCTGTGAACTGCAGCCCCGGCGGGCGCGATATGTGCGTGGTCTTCGCGGTCCAAGCGCGCGTCGGCCTGGTCTTCTGGGCCGAAGATGGAACCGGACCGTGGAAAGTGGGCCCGATCGAGAGCGACCCGGTGACCGGCTTCTTCTGCTTCTCCAAGTTCGGGTTGCAGGAGAAGGGCGTGAAGTACGGCGTCGTGATCGTCGAGTACATGGGCAAGATGGAGTTCGTACCGTTCTCGAGGCTCCCTGCTCACCTGGACGTCATCTTGTGATGGCGTGGTGCAGGCGAAGCGAGCCCTGAGTCGCGCGGTCAACGCCGTCAGCTCCGGTTGTGCGGATGCCGCTGCAACTCCGTGAAGGGCAGCGGCATTCGCGCCGGCGCCTCATCCCTGGACGGGAGCTTCTTTGCGCCGCGCGACTCCTTTTGGCACGCCATCACATCGGAGCTTGCGCTGGGAGGACTCCTATTCTCGGCCTGTCCCTCGACTCGTCACTTGTGCAAGTCCGGAAGCCGGGCCGGAGCGCTGGTACGATCGTTCAGTGCCACGAGACGGTTGCCGCGACCATGACACCGCGGGCGGACATCTCGCGCACGGCCGACTCCACGGAGGAGCGGCCGCCGAACTGAGGCGATCGCGCGTAGTTCGAGCCGCGCGCGCCGCAGAGGCTGAGGTCCACGAGCACGCGCAGGCCGCGGTCTGCGAAGCGATGGAGGATATCGCCGGCGGACACGCGCACGCAGCTATTGAGCGTGCATCCGCCGAGCACCAGCGTCGTCCGGCCGCGCCGCAGGAGCGACTCGACCCATTCGGCGAAGCCGTTGGATGGCGGCCAGAGCACGCTGTTGCCGGGTTTCACGAGGTAGGGCTGCTCGGCGCGAAGGACGCGCGCGAGGGCCTCGTCCCACTCGTAGCTGTCCGGCGGGAAGGGACAGCGCGTGAACAGGACCTCGGCAGGCGGCGGCGGGCCGCCGAGCAGGCGCGCGCAGTTCGTGAACGCGGCGCAAAGCGGCAGGACCTCGGTCTCGGCGCCCGCGCCGATCGAGCGCATCCACGCTCCGCGCGTGAACGAGGCCTGCGGGTCGATGAGCAGGAGCGCGGCCCGATCGCGCGGCACGCGCTCCGCTGGCGCGGGCAGCTCGCGCGCGAGCCGCAGGAAGTCCGCCTCGGCCTCGGGTCCGGCCGCGCGCCCGATGCTCCGCGCCAGCGCGACGATCCCGTCCTCCGCGGCCGCGTCCGGAAGCGCCGCCGCCCGGCGGAGCACGCTGTCCGGCTCGGGCGCCCGCAGCACCTCGCCGAAGGGCCCGCGCGGGTCGCCTGCCATGGTCTCGAGCGCCGCGCGGAACGTGGCGCGCACAAGGAGCGCGCGCACCGTCAGGAAGTCGAGCGCGGCGTAGAGCGGCGCCTCCGGCCAGCCCCATCCCAGGCGCCGCGCGGCCGCGCCGAGATCGGCCCGAGAAAGCCGCCCGTCCGCGTCGAGGTCGAGCGCGTCGAAGAATTCATCAACAGTCATGCGCGTGCTCGCGAGCATCACGGCCGGCGCCTCCGCTGTCAATCGAGCCGGGCGCCCGCTGCTAGGATGCATCGCTTCCCGGCGCGGCCCGCACGGAGGCTCTTCCGATCCTCATCCTCTTCGACATCGACGAGACGCTCCTCTCCTGCCTCGACGCGGTGCGCCGCGCGATCCTCGAGGCCGCGGCCCAAGCCATGGGCGGGGAAGTGCGCCTCATCTCCGAACCCTGGCGCTTCGCGGGATCGCTCGATCCGCTCATCTGGCGGGCGCTCTGCCAGGAAAACGGCCGCGCGGACGCGGGCGCGCGCGAGGAAGCGTTCCGGCGCGGCTACTGCGAGCGCCTGGACGTCCACCTGCGGCGGCCCGGCGCGGTCCGCGTGCTCCCCGGCGTCCTCGATCTGCTCGCCGCCCTCGAGCGAGACCCGCGCGTCGTGCTCGGCCTGCTCACCGGGAACTACCCCGAGGTCGCGCGGCAGAAGCTGCACTCCGCGGGGCTCGATCCCGAACGCTTCCCGGTCGGCGCCTTCGGCAGCGACGGCGCGACGCGACGCGACCTTCCCGTCGCGGCGCTCCGGCGCTACGCCGAGCGCGCCGGTGCGGCTCTCCCTCCCTCCCGCGTCGTGATCGCCGGCGACACGCCGCGCGACGTGGACTGTGCCCGCATGAACGGCTGCCGCTCGCTCGCCGTGGCCACGGGCAGCTCGTCCGTGGCCGATCTGGCCGCGGCCGGCGCCGACCTCGCCGTGCCGGACCTCCGCGACACCGTGTCGCTCGCGGCCTGGATCCTGCGCTGAACCGGCGCCGCGCCCGCTCCGCCGCCGCCGTGAAGCCGCGCCTCGGGTAAGATGTCGGGTCGGTTCCCCTTCCATCGAGGAGGCACGCCCATGGCGCCCCGCCCCTTTGCCGCGCTCCCCCTGCTGTCCGCTCTCGTTTTCGCCGTCGCGCAGGTCCCTGCCGCCGGGCAGCCGGCCGAGGGAGCCGCGCCCGCCGCGCCGGCCGACGACCTCACCAAGGCGCCCGCGGAGGTGGTCATCAAGCGCGAGCTCCAGGTCTACGAGCAGGTGTTCCAGCGCCGCCTGGCGCTGCACTTCCTGCGCGAGGACCGGGCCGCGCGCGACCAGCACCTCGGCGAGCTGGATCCGTCGTCCGCCTCCTCGGTCCAGCAGCTCCTCGACAGCGATTCGTCCTTCCGCAACCTGGACTACCACTTCGTGGAGAAGCGGCGCAACTGCGAGCAGCGCATCCTCGCCCGCCTGCGCACGGACGGCTTCCAGGGCGTCGAGGACCTGATCGAGGTGGTCAAGGACCGGAAGTTCCCCGACTCGGCCGCGTTCGCCGACCTGCTCAACATCGTCGAGATGAACTTCCGCTACGCGCTGCGCAAGGGGCTGATCAGCGACGCCGAGTTCGCCAAGGACGCGGCCGCGCGCTTCACCAGCGAGACGGTGCGCGTGAACGGCACGGCCGGCCACACTGCCAGCGAGCTGGCGCGCGAGATGTGGAAGGACAGGAAGGGCGAGGACTTCCCGGTGTGGTGGTTCGATCCCTCCTCCGGTCCGATCTCGTACGAGTTCGGCGCCGTGCCGCCGGCGCCCGGCTACCCGCTCGTCGACCTCAACACGGCCAGTCCCGAGGAACTCACCGGAATCCCCAACGTCGAGAGCGAGATCGCCGCGGCCATCCACGAGTACGCCAGGAAGGACGGCTTCCAGGGGCCCGAGGAGCTGCGTTTGGTGAAGGAACTGCCGCGCCACCTGGTCCTGCCGCTGCAGACGCTCACGCTCGCCTCGCACCAGCCCAAGCACAAGCGCTGGACCGTGCTCGTCTACCTGAACGCGGCCAACAACCTCGAGCCCATGGGCATCAAGGACCTGAACGAGATGGAGAAGGTCGGCTCGACGCGCGAGGTCAACATCGTCGTCGAGATGGTGCGCTATCAGGGCCGCGAGCAGAAGCCGCGCGTCAACGGCGCGTACCTCTACAACCCCTACACCGAGTGGGAGAGCGAGTTCTACTTGGGGCTGAGCAACGCGCCCGGCACCGAGCGCTACTACGTGCTCAAGGACGACGACATGACACTGGTGCAGTCCGTGCTCAAGGACAATGCCGGCGAGACCGACGCGGGCCGGCCGGAGCACCTGACCAACTTCGGGCGTTGGGCCGTCGAACGCTATCCGGCCGACCACTACGCGCTGGTGATCTGGGACCACGGCTCGGGCTGGACGGGCGTCTCCTATGACGACAACACGCGCCACGGCCTCGACCTGCCCGACGTGCGCGCGGCGCTCGAAGGCATCACCGCGGCGCTCGCCCCGCAGGGCAAGGAGCGCATCGACATCCTCGACTTCGACGCCTGCCTCATGGCCACGCTCGAGGTCGGCTACGAGCTGAAGGACACGGTCGACTTCCTGCTCGCCTCGCAGGAGAGCGAGCCGGGCGACGGCATGCCCTACGACGACTACCTGGAATGGCTCGTGACCTACCCCGAGGCGCCGCCGGTCTCCTTCGCCAAGGCCATGGTCGACCGCTACGTGCGCTCCTACGCGCCGCGCGGCTCCCAGGCCTTCGGCGACTGGTCCGGCTTCGGCGAGACCAAGTCGGCCTTGCGGCTGGAGAAGTCCGCGGAGATGAAGGCCGCGGTGGAAGAGGTCGCCGCGCTCCTGCTCCAGCGCGAGCAGCTCCTCGGCGCGGTCACCGAGGAGGTGCTCGGCGACGCGCGCCGCTTCGGGCGCCTGGTCGACGTCCAGGACTTCTTCACCAAGCTCGCCGAGCGCGAGAAAGGCGACCTGGAGCTGAAGGCCGCGGTGCAGAAGGCGACCGACCTCATCGGCTACCCGACGGCCTCCTACAAGCTCGTGAACGAGGTGATCATCAAGCGCCGCTCGCCAGGGATCGTCATCTGGGGCTTCAACGGCTGGCTCAGCCCGGGCCGCAGCGCTGCGCCCTACGTGCACCGCTCGCGCTTCGCCAAGACGCCGCTCACCGGCCCGGACGAGCGCGGCAACTACGTGGCGCACATCACCTTCCCGCCCATGCTCACCAACCCGAAGACCAAGCAGGCGGAGCCGGTCAAGGAGATCAACTACCGCTTCGAGGACGAGAAGGAGTCGCGCACCATCAAGGACTTCGAGAACCTGTTCGTCACCACCGACTTCCCGAGCGACGGCTTGGTCGTGGCGGAAGGGCACATGCTCGCCAACAACCGCTCGCACGGCGTCTCGCTCTACTTCCCCGCCTACCTGGGCTTCGACAAGGAGTACCTGAAGCTCCGCTTCGCCGCGGACTCGGACTGGACGCGGCTGTGCGAGAAGTTCCCGCTCAAGAAGATCGAGGATCCCAAGGAAGTGGCGCTCCTCGGCGTCCACCACGCCACCAAGCAGGACCGCGAAGCGCTGGGCGCGATCGACGTCAAGGAGGAGTTCAGGAAGAGGGTGCGCGCGCACGACTTCTCCCTGCGCCTGCGCCAGGACCTGGAGAAGCTCGGCATCGCCTGCGACGTGGTTCCCGATCCGCAGCCCTACGGCGAGGACTGGCCCGGGCTGATCCGCCTCTGGCAGGACGGCATCGTCGTCACCGACAATCACGCCGGCCTCTCCGCGGGCAGCGGCAATCCCTACTCGTACCTATCCTCCCCCTACTCCTGGGGGCCGTCCATCGCCGGCCCGGACGGCCGCACGCTCATGCGCTACCTGAAGGGCGGCGGCCGCCTGCTGCTCGGCTGCCCGGAGGCCACGGCGCGTCTCTGGGACACGCCGTTCTATCGCGACACGCTCGGCCTCGAGTACGGCATGCGCTGGAACCGCTCTTTGCGCTTCCGCGTGCTCGGCGAGCACGGCGAGGACGGGCCCGTGCTCGAGATCGAGCCCGCGCGCAAGGGTGGCGCGATCGTCACCTTCCGCGGCGGCGAAGGCGTGCGCCCGCTGTGCGTGCTCGAGGAGAGCGGCCAGACGATCGGCGCGCGCATCGAGCGCACCGACGGGGAGACCGGATCGACCTATCGCGCCGTGGTGCTCGGCTTCTACCTCGCCGACGTGAAGGGTGACGAGGAGCGCATGGCGCTCCTGAAAGAGGCGCTGGCGTTCCTCAGGCCCGAACCGAGTCCGGCCCCCCTGCCGCCGGGCGTCGGCGCGGCCGCCGGCGGGACATCGCCCAAGCCCGTGGATGCCGCCCAGCCCGAAGCCCCCAGCGAGGGCATCCGCCCGCTACAGCCCCAGCCACCGCCGCAAGGATAGGGTCCCGGCCCAGATTCGCCCCATCTCCCGCCCACGACGCCCAGCGGCCCGGCACCTTCGGCCGCCAGCCGCCTGACCGCGACCAACGCGTCACTCTGGCCCCGGAACAAACCGCACGACGCACGCGATAGCACCAGCCACCCACAGGAGCGCGACACACCAATACCACGATACAGGTCTCTCCGGATCGAATAGGCTCAGCTGCGCGACCGCCAGTAGGTTCACCACGAGGTGAGCCACGCTCACGGCGATGACGCTCTGTCCCGTCCATTGGTACACGCGAAACAGGATCATTGACAACGGGAGAATCGTCATGCCAAGAGACAGTTGCGAACCCGACACACTCAGAAGAAACCAGCCGCCAGATCCCATCGCGAAAGGTAGCCGACAGAAGTAATGCCACAGCCACCAAAGACCAGCAACCAGCACGCACGACAGCAAGTCACCGAACCGGGTCCTCAGGCGTGGCTGCAGAAAACCTCGCCACCCAATCTCCTCACCGAGTGCTCCAACTATCAGGCCTACCCACATAGTAGCGCTCGTGGAGCTCACGGAGAACCCGCCACGCCCGGGCACTGCCTGTCCATAGGCGATGCCTAACCAGGAGGGCCCCAAGTAACAAACGGCCATGGCCGCCAAGACAATGCCCAGCACTGCCCAACTACCCGCCCGCCTCACAGGGCTATGTAGCAGGCTTCTCACCCCTGCTCTCCCACTCCTCAGGCCCGTGACGATGAGCGCGGCGGAACCCGGGCCGCAGGCTGCCATCACGAGGAGAGCTTCTTGAGCCGTCCTGAGCCACGGCCCTGATTGCGCTGCGACGACATTCAGTGCAACGTAGGGAATCGCCACCCAGCACGCAAAGGAGCATGCCGTGGTTATCGCGACGGCAAGAACATAGAAAGGAACAATGCCCTGTGTAGTTCCTCCTCTTCTCATACACCCTCCGAGTAACCGGCTCGACTCCCCTCCGCATAACGCGGTGCCCATCGCGTCTTCACGGCGAGGCTGCCATATCCGCCACGTGATGCGTCTTCTCGGTCACTCCCCGTCAGTGGCACCACCACCGGCGCTTCTGGTCGCGAATAGCCAAGGTCTTGCCGCCCACGACCTGGTCGCAGTTCTGGATCTCTGAGATGGCGGGATGAGCCGCCGGAGGCGCATCCGCAGGATCGCCAGGGTCCACCCGCACAAGAGAGCCGCCGGCGATTTGGAACCGCCGGTCGCGCCCGATCCCGGCCGTGCTCCAGGATGGCATGGCGCAGGCAGATGCACAGTGGTAAGTCCTCCCGGCGGGCGTCTCGCGGCGGGACCTGAGTCACGGCTCCCGGTCCGCCAGGTAGAAGGCCGTCAGGAAAGTCAGCCTGGTTACGTCGGCCAATATGTCGGGATTGATGCGATAGATCGTGTCGCCCGTCTGGTGATAGTGCAGGTGCGGGCCGTTCGACCAGAACGCCACGCAGGGCGCGTCCACGAAGTAGAAAGGTGCGTAGTCGCTGCTGCGCACTCCCGGCGGGCCCTCGAACTCGCTCAACTCCCGCACCGCACCCACGGCCGCGTCCGCACGCTCGATCGCCTCGCGCAGCTCGGGGAAGCCGGGCCGCACCACGGCGCCCACGCCGTCCCCCTCGCCTTCCATGTCCAGGTTGATCATGGCGGCGACGCGCCCCACGCAGGACGGCAGGTGGTCCACGAAGTGCTGTGAGCCCATGAGGCCGCGCTCCTCGCCGCCGAACAGCACGAACATGAGCGAGCGCCGCGGCCGCCGCTCCAGAAAGCCGGCGGCGCGCGCCGCCTGCAGCACGCAGGCGCTGCCGCTGGCGTTGTCGTCCGCGCCGGGAAAGACGAGGCCCAGGTGGCGGCCGCAGTGGTCGAGGTGCGCGCCGACGATGACGCACTCGCCGCGCAGCGCTGGGTCCGCTCCCGGCACCCACCCGATCACGTTGTGCGCCACGGCTTCCGGGAAGTGCTCAGCCCGCACTTTCAGGCGCGCGCGCGCGCCGGTGGCGAAGGAGTGCGGCCGGTGCGTGGCGCAGAGCTCCGCGCGCAAATCGCGCGCGCTCTTCCCGCCGGCGGCCACCAGCCGATCGGCCACGCTCTCGCTGATCGTGGCCGGCAGGAAGCCCGGCACCAGGTCGCCGTTCGGATTGGCGCTCACCTCCGGGTAGATGTAGAGGAGGCCGACCGCACCCTTCTCCTGCGCCGTGCGCATGCGCGTACGGTGCTGGTCGTGCTCCTCGAAGGCCCGGTTCGCCGCGTCCGGCGTGCCGCGGAAACAGGCCACGAACCTGCCGCGCGCGTCCACGCCTTCATAGTCGTCGTAGCCGAGGTCCGGCGCCGAGATGCCCCAGCCCGCGAAGACCACCTCCCCAGCCGCCTCGCCGCTGTCGCTGAACAGAAGCGGCAGGAAGTCCTTGCCCGGTTCGAGAACAACCTCCTCGATGGCGCCGGGCTCGCCGTCGCCCGGCGGCACATCGAGCGTGAGCGCCGCCTCATGGACGATCGTGTAGGGCGAAGCATACGCCTGCAGGTGCGTGGCGCCGTCGCCCGCTGGCTCGAGGCCCCAATCAGCGAAGCAGGAAGCCGCCCAGTCGCACAACTCGCGGTATTCCGGCGTGCCCGGATAGCGGCCGGCGAAGCGCGGCAGCGCCAGCCACTTGCACGTGTTGTACGCGTCCGCCGGTCGGATCAGCGCGCAGGCGCGACCGAGGTCGGGTTCCAGGTTCGTAGGCCCCGCCTCGAAAGCCAGCTTGCGCTCGAGGAAGGGCGCCCGCGGCGCCTGCAGGGTGCAGGAAGAGCACAGAAGAGACGCGGCGAGCAGCAGCGCGCGATCAGCGTTCATGTGCCGCCGCGTCCGGCGCGGCGGGTCGCGCGATGACCAGGACCTCCACGATCCGCCC
>DYIW01000025.1:0-6412 GCA_020723465.1 Phycisphaera mikurensis | reverse complement strand
CGAGCAGGTGCTCGTCGATGATCCGGTCCAATCCCTTGCGCGTGCACCGGCCGTACCACACTCCCTCGGGATAGACGACGGCGATGGGCCCATCGGCGCACACGCCCAGGCAGTCGCAGCGGCTGACCAGCAGCTTGCCGCCACCAGAAAAGTCCATCCGCTTCACGCGACCCTTCAGGTGCTTCCAGGCCTTCGCCAGCTTCCCGGCGCCCGCGCAGCGCGCGCGCTTGCGATCGCCGCACAGCAGCACGTGATGCCGCACCGCCGCATTGCCGCGCCGGCACGCCCCGCCCGCGCTCTTCGCCCGCGACCCAGGCTTGCCTTCCACATTCATGTGAACCTCACTTCTCGTTCTGCTCCGCGGCGCGCTCGCCCGCCGCCGGCCAGGTCAGGGAGAGCGTCTCCGTGTCCAGGTAGTCCTGGATCAGCGCGATCTTGCCCTCCGCGAAACGGAACACGGTCACCCCGCGGTTGCCGTACTCCCCGCCCGCGCGCGTGACTCCCGTGTTGGTCCACTGCACGACTCCGCGGTCGTCGACGATGCCCGCCCAGTGCACCTGGAACTTCAGCCCGCCGCGGAAGAGCCGCTGGTTCTGGCGCATGAAGACCGTCACCGCGCGCCGGCCCGAGAAGGTGCCGCCGAAGCGGCGGCCGGGGAACTCGAGGACGACGTCCTCGCAGAGCCAGGAGGCGACGCGCTCGAAGTCGCCAGCGCCAAGCGCCAGGAAGAAGTCATGCAGGTCGGCCGTGTTCATTCCGCGAGCCTACCATTCGGCGCCGCGGCTCGGCCGCCCGCGGGCATGTCCCGCGCCCCGCACCTCACCAGAGCGCGCTCCCACAGAGGAAGAGCGCCACGAGCAACGCGTAGGCGTTGACGCGCACGAAAGCGGGCAGGCAGGCGCGCGCCGCGCCGCTGTCGCGCAGGAACGCGAACGCCTGGAAAAACAACCAGACCGACGCAGCGAGGATGCCCACGTTCCACGGCACGTGCACCTTGCCGGTGACCGCGAGCAGCGGCCCGGTCAGGGCGAGCGCGACGATCCACATGCAGGTGATGCGCCCCACCTGGACCGGCGACAGAGCCCGCGTCAGCGCCGGCAGCCCGGCGCGCTCGTAGTCGGCGCCGTGGAGCAGCAGCAGCAGCCAGAAGTGCGGGATCTGCCAGATGAAGAAGAAAAAGGCCACGTCCAGGATGGCGCGATCCAGCAGCAGGCCGCCAGCGGCGCACCAGCCGATGAGAGGCGGCAGCGCGCCGACCAGCGCGCCGGGCACCACGGCGAAGGCGGTGAAGCGCTTGAGCAGGGCGTAGACGCCGTTGTACCAGACGACGGCGAGCGCGGCCAAGGCGAGGATGGTGAGCGTGTGCGCCTCGATGAAGGAGAGCACCGAGAAGGCGGCGCCGATGAGGAGCACGGCGACGAACAGCGCCCAGTCCGCGCCGATGCGTCCGGCGGGAATGGGGCGCCCGGCGGTGCGCAGCATGAGCCGATCGACGCGCGCGTCCTGCACCTGGTTCAGCGCGGCGCAGCCGCAGGCCAGCAGGAACACGCCGGCCACGGGCAGGAGCAGGCCCCAGGTGAAAGCGCGCGCGAACAGCAGGTGCCCGGCCGCCACCGCGAGGGTCACGGCGATCGTGATCCGCATCTTGGTCAGCTCGACAATGGCCGCCAGCACCGTTCTGCCCGCTCCTCGCCGCCTACCCGCCGCCGGCGTCCTCGACGTACGCCTTCTTCGCCTGCTCGATGGGAATGGTCCGTCGCGGCTCCTGCTTCTCGCCCAGGCGGAAGTCCTTGTTGAGCTGCTCGACCTCCTCGGGCGAGGCCTGCGGCCGGTCGCTCCCCTTGTAGAACGCCGCCACGTGGTGCGCCAGCGCGAAGCGGTCCCACGGCGGCAGGTTGCTGAAGGAGCGCATCTGCGTGCCCTCGATGCCCAGCTCGAGAGTGCGGTAGATGTCCGTGATCTTCGGGCTGCGCTTCCAATCCGCGAGACTGGTGAAGTTGCGCGCGTTCTCCACCAGGCCGCCGAGCCCCTCCGCGCCGTGGCACGAGACGCAGTAGGTCTTGAAGAGCGCCGCCCCGTCCCGCTCCTTGATCTCCGCCGACTCCGGATCCATGGCCTGCGCCATGACCACGGGCTTGTTGCGGTCCTCGACCTTCCTCTGCAGCCACGCCTGGTATTTCTCCGGCGACAGCACGACCAACTCGGTGATCATGCGCGAGTGGTCCTTGCCGCAGTACTCGGCGCAGAAGATGTGGTACCTGCCCTCCTGCTCCGGCTGGAACCACAAGTAGCTCTTGCGGCCGGGAACGCAGTCCTCCTTCACGCGGAACGCGGGCAAATAGAGGCTATGCACCACGTCGTCCACGGGCGCGGTCATCTCCAGCTTCATCGGCTTGCCCACGGGCGCGTACAGCCGGTCCGAGGTGATCCCCTGTTCCGGATAGATGAACGTCCAGAACCAGCGCTGGCCCACGACCTCGACCACCTGCGCGTCCTCGGGCACGGTGCGCATGAGCTTGAAACCCTCGTAGCCCTTGAAGAACATGAAGAGCACCAGGATCGTCGGCACCACGATCCAGCCGATCTCCAGCGGCAGGCTGCCCTCGATGTGCGCCGCCTGCGGGCTGCGCGCCCGGCGGTACCGGATCACGAAATACACCATCACCGCGGTGATGCCGATCAGCAGGGCCACGCAGATGCCGCCGATCCAGTAGAAGGCCGCATCCACCTCTCTCGCGATCTCAGAAGCGCCCGAGTACATGGCTCACGCTCACCGGTTCGCGTAGTCCACGAACGTCAGTCCGATGTAGATGCCGTAGGTCGCCAGGAGCACCAGGATCATCACCGCGAAGATCGGCTTCTCGAAGCGCACGTGCATGAAGTAGAGCACGACCAAGCCGGCCTTGACCGTGGCGATGAGCAGGGCAGCGAAGATGGCCAGGTGCTGCAGATCGGCGTACTTCGCGCTGACGGTGACCGCGGTCAGACAGAGCAGCGCCGCCCACACCCAGACGTACACCGAGCAGGGAACGAGGTGGCCTTCTTGCGCGGGCGCGTTCATGGAGCCGTCAGCTGATGAGGTAGAAGAGCGGGAACAGATAGATCCATATCAGGTCCACGAGATGCCAGTACAGGCCCGCGTTCTCCAGGAAGACGCTGTGCTCCGGGCTGATCGCCCCCGAGCGGATCCGCCGCCCGGCCCAGAGGATCACCGGGACGCCCACGAGCACGTGCAGCGCATGCAGCCCGGTCATGGTGAAGTACAGGCCGAAGAAGACGATCTCGCCCTTGGACTGCTCCAGCAGGAAGGCGGCGCCCGGATACACGCCGTGCGCGAACTTGCCGGCCCACTCGAAGGCCTTGATCACCAGGAAAGCGCCGGCGCAGCCGACGGTGGCGAACAGCAGGCGCCGCGCCCGCGCCGGCCGCGCGCGCTGCAGCGCGGCAATGGCGAGCGCCATGGTCAGACTGCTGGTCAGGAGGATCGCCGTGTTCACGGCGCCCACCGGGATGCTCAGCCGGGCGGAGCCCTGCTGGAACTGCCAGGTGAAGCCGTGCAGGTACACGCCGTAGACGATGAAGAGCGCGCCAAAGAGCAGCACCTCGGTGAAGAGGAACAGCCACATGCCCATCTTCGCGGCCATCGGGTCATAGCCGCCGGCATGCGCCGCTCCCGCGGCGCCGTGCAGGTCCGTGCTGGTGGTGCCGCCGTCAGCCACTGGCGCGCTCCCGGGCGTACTCGTACGGCCCGCGCGTCACCACCGGCGGCGCGGCGAACTGATGGGTTGGGGGCGGGGACGGCACGGTCCACTCCAGCGTGGCCCCGCCCCACGGATCGCGCCCGGCCCTCTCGCCCTTGAAGAGGGCGCGCAGCAGATTCGCGAGCATGAGGACGATGCCCGCCACCAGGATCCACGAGCCGATCGAGGAGATGCGGTGATAGACCAGGTACTCGGGCAGGTAGTCGGCGTAGCGCCGCGGCATGCCCGCGAGCCCGGCCAGGAAGAGCGGGAAGTAGAGGCAGTTGAAGCCAACGAAGAACAGCGCGAACGCCCAGCGCGCCACGCTCTCGCAATACGTCCTGCCGAACATCTTCGGGAACCAGTAGTGCAGCGCGCCGAAGAACATCACGCCGCCGCCGCCGAACATCGTGTAGTGGAAGTGCGCGACGATGAACGACGTGTCGTGGATGTGGATGTCCGTGGACAGGGCGCCCTGCAGCAGGCCGGTGAAGCCGCCCACCGAGAAGAGGAAGATGAAGGCGAGCGCGTAGAGGAAGGGCGTCGCCAGCCGGATCGAGCCCTTGTACATGGTCGCCAGCCAGTTGAAGACCTTCACGCCGCTCGGGATCGCCACCAGGAAGGTGAGCAGCGAGAAGACGATGCGCTCCAGGTCGGCCATGCCCGAGGTGAACATGTGGTGCCCCCAAACCAGCGAGCCGATGCCGGCTATGGCCAGGGACGAGATGGCGATGAACTTGTAGCCGAAGATGGTCTTGCGACAGAAGACCGGCACGATCTCCGAGACGATGCCCATCGCCGGCAGGACCATGATGTACACGGCCGGATGCGAGTAGATCCAGAAGAGGTGCTGGTACAGGACCGGGTCCCCTTCCTTGGCGGGATCGAAGATGCCGATGCCGAGGAAGCGCTCGAGCAGGATCAAGAGCAGGGTGATGCCGACCACGGGCGTGGCGAGGATCTGGATCCACGAGGTCGCGTAGAGCGCCCAGACGAACAGCGGCATGCGGAACCAGGGCATGCTCGGCACGCGCAGGCGATGCACGGTGACGATGAAGTTCAAGCCGGTGAGGATCGACGACCAGCCGAGGATGAAGGCCGCCAGGATGGGCAGGTAGACGTTGTCCGCCGTGTCCGCGCTGTAGGGAATGTAGAAGGTCCAGCCCGTGTCCACGCCGCCGAGGATCACCGATCCCAGGGCGAACAGTCCCCCGCCGATGTAGAAGTACCACGACGCCAGGTTGAGCCGCGGGAAGGACACGTCATTGGCGCCGATCTGGATCGGCAGGAAGAAGTTCCCGAACACGGCCGGCACCGAGGGGATGATGAACAGGAAGATCATCGTGATGCCGTGCAGCGTCAGGATGCGGTTGTAGCCCTGGTTGCCGACGAACTGCTCGCCCGGCGAGAACAGCTCGAGGCGGATCATCAGGCCCAGACAGACGGCGAACAGGAAGAACACCAGGATCGCGATCAGGTAGAGGATCCCGATGCGCTTGTGGTCCGTGGTCGTCAGCCAGGAAGCCAGTCCCTTCCCGGCGCGCAGGTAGTTCGGCGCCGCCGCGCCCGCTGCCGCGTCCATCACGTCGCCTCCCGCCCGGCCGCCGGACCTTTCCTGCGCAGCAGCAGGAACGCCAGGAACACCGCCACGATGAGGAGCGTCACCGCGAGCACGATGCGGTTGACCTTGAACACGTAGGTTTTCGCCTCCGTGTCGAAAGAGTAGCAGAGGCGCTGCAGCTTCTGCATGAGGTGCCGCGGCGTGCCCGCGGCCGCGTCGATCAAGGCCATCTTCACGTCGGCCGGCAACAGGGTCAGCCCCGGCAGGTAGCGCACGATCTTGCCCTGGGGCGAGAGGAACATCACGGTGCCGGCGTGCACGAAGTCCTGCTGCTCGCGGCGGAAGCGGAAGCCGACCGCGTCCGTCAGGCGCGCGATGTTCTCCTCGCCTCCGGTGAGGAAGCGCCAGCTCTCGGGCGCGATGCGTCGCTTCATGGAGGCGAGCAGGTTCTTCTTGCCCGTGCTCGCCAGCTCCGGCGTGTCGCTCGTGTCGAAGCTGACCGTGATCAAGTCGAAGTCGATGCCCGGCTCCAGGTCCAGCTCGTCCACCGTGGCCGCCACCTCGCGCAGGAGCGGGCTGCAGATGTTCGGGCAGCGCAGGTAGATGAGCATGAGGATCGTGGGGCGCGTGATGAGCGAGCCGAGCGCGACCTCCCTGCGCTCCTCGTCCAGGAAGACGACATCGTGCGGCACCATCTCGCCGAGCTTCTCCTCGATGCCCGGCCTCTCGTCCTGCGCGTAGCCGGTCTTCGCGGCCTCCTGCGCGCCCGCGCTCGCGGCCGCCGCCAAGACAAGCAGCGCGGCCCGCAGTTCCTTGCACACGGCCATTGCCCGGCTCCTCACAGATGGAAGGCGCACGACTTGCTCAAGAACGGATCGCCCACCGCCATCGGCCGATACTTCCTCAGGAAGCGCGCGACATGCAGCAGCAGCGCGCCCGCCAGCAGGAGCGGCGGTCCCAGCTCCTCCCAGCCCAGGCGCGGCCCCTGCTGGTGGAGCTGCGGCATGATGAGCCAGTAGAGGTCGAGCAGCTCGCCGGCCAGGACGATGAGAGACGTCGCGACCAGCCGCCGCGGCGACCTCTTCGCCTCGCGGCTGAGCAGCAGGAGGAA
>DYIW01000390.1 GCA_020723465.1 Phycisphaera mikurensis | reverse complement strand
TCGAGCAGCAGCGCCAGCGAGAAGATCGGCCGCCGCTCCTTCTCGAACAGGCGCACGTGCGTGCGGAACATGCGCTCGGCGAAGTTCCTCTTTGGAAACGCCTGGGCCTCGACGTGGCAGTACACCCAGGCGCCCTCGCCGGAAAGCAGGTGGACCCTGGCCAGCAGGTCGGCGATCCCTTTGCTCGAGCGAGAGGAGGGCAGGATCTTGTTCAGCTCCTGGGGCTGGAACTCGACCTTCTGCTTCCAGTCGATGGCCTGGTGCACATCGGCCGCGACAAAGGCGAGGAACTGGGGGAAGAGCCGGTGCAGCACCTCCTTCCATGGGCTGTCGAAGTCGGTTCGCTCTGCGCCGCGGCGCGCCATTTTCGTCCTTGCGCGCCCCGCTCAAAGCGGGAGCGCAGGAAGGAAGTCGCCGCAGACGCTGGAACGTTACGGGAGACCGCGCGCCGCGAAAGGACCGCCGCGAGCCAGGCGGCGCCTCACCCTTCGGCCGCGCCTGCTTCGGTCGGCGGTGCACCTGGCGAACCGCGACGGCGCTCGCCCTGGCCTGCCTCGCCCCGCTCCGGGCGAGGGCGAGGCGGGCCAAGACGTACCTAAACGGAAGGTCAGTGCACTTCTCGGTCATCCGCGCCGCGGATGTCTTTGGTCGCATGCGCTTGCATAGGACGTAAGCAGATCGCGCGGACGCAGTGCGCTGCGCCAGCCTCCCCCGGCCCCAGGGAAGCGGCCGCGACGCTGCTCTCCGGCACCGCGCGTCCCCGCGCGGTGCACCATTCCGGGGCGGGAGCGGGCTCTTGCCCGCGACCGGTCGCGGTAGGGAAGCGGGTTGCCCCGCTCCCCCCGCACAGATCCCGGCGTGCGGAGCTACCGCACCGGGCTCTTGCCTCGGGTCGATAACGCGCAGGCTCTGGTTCGGCCACGGGTGGAGAGCGCCACCCGTGTTGGTTGCCGAAGGGCTACGTTGCACACTGCACCTCCTCCGTTCGATGCGTCGTGAGTTTCTGCGTGCTGTTCGGCACGCGCCGCGGTCGGCCCCGCTGCCGGCGGGGCGGGGTGGGCCCGGGGTGCTCGTACAGGAAATCACCCCTGGCCGTAGCTCGGTGGGCCCGCAGGAGGCCCTGCCGGCGCCACTCGCACACCGTGGAGGGGGCCACCTGGAGGATCGCGGCCACCTCGTCGCACGTCAGCATACCGCTCGACCGGAGGCGCTCGCCGTGGCTCTTCAGCCCGTACGCATGGCGGATCCAGCGCACGATGTAGCGCGTGATCGGCCGCCCGGTGCCCGAGCTGCGGCCGCGTTCGGCCAGGATGTGCGCGACTCGTAGGTCGTCGTGCTCGTCCAGCAAGCGGTCGATCTCGTTCACGAGTTCCGGCGGCGTGTTGCGCAGTTGCCAGCCCCTGAGCGGGGGCGGCAAGTCCAGGCTTCTCGTCTGTCCGGCGCGGAAGCGCACATGCACGGTGATGCTCTCGCCGCGCCGTAGCGTCACATCCTCGACGAGCAAGCGCAGCATACGCTTGCGCTCGCGGACCGGCGTCTCCGGATCCTCCCACAGCCGCGGGAAGTCCTGAGCAAGAGCCAGGACCTGCGCCCGGCGGTCCTCACCCAGGTGCTCGCGATCCGCAGCACGCTGGCGTTCGCACTGCTCGTGCGCGGCGGCGAGTTCGCGCAGGCACCGATTCCACTCCGCCTCGAGTGCATCGGCGACGAGTCGGTTGTCCGGGTTGACACGCAGGAAGCGCCGTCGCGCCAGTTCGGCTTCGTAGCGCGCGCTCTCGACCTGCTTGCGGCGCAGGGCGTCGGCTTCCGCCAAGCGGTCCTCCACCTCGGCCCGCACGGCGAGCGCCATCTCGAGGGCCTGGGGCGCGATGGCTTCGACCAAGAGTGCTCCGACGGCGCGGTCGACGGCCGTGCCCGGAACCAACTGACACTTCTCCGCGGCGGGCTGCCTGCCCGCGCTCTGGCAAACGTACTGCGGGTACGACAGGCCCGCGCGGTGCGCGTAGCGTACGGTCATGCGCTCACCGCAACGACCGCAGAGGACGAGCCCCTGCAACAGGGCCTTACCCTCCCGTGGGGGACTGCGGCGGCGGTCCAAGCCATGGGCGGCGGCGTTGTCGAGCAGGCGCTGCTGGTTCGCCTCGAACTCCTCCCAGGAGATGTAGCCCGCGTGTGTGCCCGGCAAGAGTGCGGTCCACTCCGGGCGGGGCAGGTTCTCGCAGCGGCCGCGCCCCTCATGAGTGCGACGCTGCCGCGTGCGACCAAAGAAGAAGGCTCCCGCGTAGCGTGGGTTGTGCAGCACCCACAGGGTCCGGTCGTGCCCGAGTTCCCTCCAAAGCAGCTCTTCCTCGCGGCCCGGGTGGCGCAGGCGGTGCGGGAAGCACAGACCCTGGCTGCGGAAAGCGCGCACCGTCGCCGACGCCGAACCCGTGCGGCGGAAGGTCTCGAAGAGGAGCCGCACGGCCTGCTGCACCTGTGCGTTGGGGTCGAGCACGACCCGGCCCGCAACGTCCCGCACGAAACCGACCGGCAGCGGACACGGCAGCTCCCCGCGGCGCGCCTTGTTCAGGATGCCGCCGCGCAGCCGCGCCCGCAGAACGTGCAGCTCCGCCTCGCTCATCGTGCCCTTGAGGCCCAAGAGCAGCCGGTCGTTGAAGTGCGCCGGGTCGTAGATCCCGTCCTCGTCGAGGATCAGCGTGTCGGCCACCGCGCAGATCTCGAGCAGGCGGTGCCAGTCCGCGTTGTTGCGGGCCAGCCGCGACACCTCGAGCCCGAGCACGATCCCCACGCGCCCCAGCCCGACGTCCGAGACCAGCCGCGCGAAGCCCGCGCGGTCCACGGCGGACGCCCCCGACTCGCCTTGGTCCTGGTCGATCACCACGATGTGATCGAGCGGCCAACCAAGCGCCGCGGCGCGCTCCCTCAGGGCGTACTGGCGCTTCGTGCTCTCCTGGTTCTCCAGCACCTGACGCAACGACGACTGCCGCACGTAGAGGTACGCCTGGCGTGCGAGATGCCGCGTCGTGACCTTCTGGGCCCCCAGGTCCGTCATGCCGTGTCCCTCCCGCGCGCGAGCAGCATCTGGGCCAGGCACACGACCAGCGGTCCGCGCGCCAGGACCATTCCGTCGCCCTTCGCCGTGTCCTCGCCGCCGCAGAGCAGCGCCGGCGGCAAGGTCGCGATCTCCAGCCACGCCGCGACCCCGCGGCGCACCAGGACGGCCAGGCCCAGCGCCGCCGGCGAGCCCTCCGGCACTCCCAACGCCTGGCGCCGCAGCGCCTCGTAGCGCTCCGTCGCCGCCGACGCTGGTCCCTCGTGGGCGGCCCGGGCCGCCCCGGTCAGCGGTCGACTTTTTTTCGTCGCGCCAAGGCCCGTTCGATGCTGCGCGGGTGCACTCGGACTCCAAAGTGCTCCTGCACCCGACGCGCCAGCTCCGGCGCGCCAAGTCGTTCCGCGCCAGCGCGCTGTTCCACCAGGAAGCGCACCACGTCGTCGGTCAGCTTGTGTCCGCTGCGCGGGCCGCGCCGGCGAGGCAAGAGCCCTGGAATCCCCTCGCGCTCGAAGGCCTGCTGCGCCTCGTAGAACGTGGGCCGCGAGAGCGCGAAGGACGCCGCGGAAGCGGCGACCGACTGCCCGTCCTGTCGCACGCGACGCAGCATCTCGTATTTCACCTGCACCAGATCGCGCGTATCGAAGAAGTCGTTGCGCAGGAACGTCTCGTCGCTGACCGCCTCGGGCCGGGGGTGGAGCACGCGACGGCGGCGCAGGGCCTCCGTCTTCGCGTCGGGCGTGGGCAGTCGCTTCATGGACCCTGGAACCTCGATTGGTCCAGAGTGTAACCAACAGCATGCCGCATGAGAACAGAAAGTTCTTCATTCTCTTCTGCCAACGTAAGCCGTCCAGCCTTGTTGCGAGGGCTGCGCAGATCGCCCGGAACCGACGACCGGCGGCAAAATACTCCTTACACATGCGGCGAAGTTTCCTTTACACCACTCTGCGCCCTGATCTGGCTCACGAGCAGCGCGAGCTGCTCGAGGTCCTCGGCGCGGAACGGGCAGCGCCCGGTAGCACGCACGACGAAAGGAGCCGGCGCATCAACATCGGTCCAACCCGCCGGAACTCGCCGCAGCCGCCCGTTCTGGTCGTAGAAGACGACTCGCGGCTCACCCCAGGCCACGAGTCGGGCGACCAACTCGAACTCTTGCCCGTGTAGCGGGTGAAACGGGTGCGTGATCCGCAGAGTTCGTGACGAATCTGTGGGATCGATAGCAGTCGACGGTGCTGACCAA
>DYIW01000389.1 GCA_020723465.1 Phycisphaera mikurensis | reverse complement strand
GGGAAGTGTCTCGTTTATCGTGGACGCAGCGTCTCGACCGGCGTGAGACGCCACATCGGATGGGTCCTTGAAGGGGAACTGGAGGTTGCGAGCGACGGGGCCGATGACGGGGTCGCTGCCCACATCATGGGAGACTCCTTTCAGCCTCGCCAGTACTGAGTTGATCGCCGATCCCGTCGTGGTCGTAATGTCATCCCAGAAGGCCATGATCTCCTCCTAGCGCTGTTGCCAGTGTGT
Source organism: Phycisphaera mikurensis (assembly GCA_020723465.1). Taxonomy (GTDB): domain Bacteria; phylum Planctomycetota; class B15-G4; order B15-G4; family JADJEK01; genus JACQZJ01. Next base: position 4,061 of record DYIW01000389.1, on the reverse strand, counting down.
CGACCCAGTGATGTCCGGTCTACCCAGGTCCGCAGAAGCCAGGTTGACAGGGGAATCCGCGTAGCGGGCTTGCAGGAGCGCGAGGCAGTCCCTTGCGGCGAGCGTGGCGGCGATCGGGAAGGCCGCGGGAAAAGAGGTTTTCTTCGGGCACGCCAGGATTCCGCCTGACTTCCGTCGTCCGTTACACGTGGAAAGCGACATAAGTCGTTATTTGGCAGGAAGTTCCGCCAAATCATGGCTTGATTGTAAGGCTCTGCTCTTCAGGAGCTTACGATCATGCGCCCGACTCGCTGCACTCTCCATTCTCGACAGTCGCCCCTCTCTTTCAAGACCTCTTCCGTCCGCTGCGCTACGCCATCCCTCACGCGCGCTTCGTCCACCGCGCCGACCATCGCCGCCGCAAGCTCGATGCCGCCTCCATCTTCTCGCGCTGGTGTTCTTCCAGCTGCGTCGGCTCACCTCGTTGTGCGCACTCTTCGAAACCCTCCAGGCCGTCCACGCCTTCGTCAAGGTCCTCGGCCTCGCCGCCGTCTTGCGCTCCAACCTCTCCTATGCCCTTTCCTGCCGGCAGAAGCGCCGGGTCGACACCCGCCTGCGCGACTTCGCACAGGACCTGTTCCGCTCCCTCGCCTGCCAGGCGGAGCGTGTGCTCGGCAACAGCCGCTCCCCGGCGCGGGCCCTGCTCGCGGTCGATGGCAGCATCTTCTCGGCCACAGCGAAGATGCTGCTTGCCCGCTGTCGACCGAAGGCGCGGCCAGGGCCAGCAACCGGTGCGCCTTCAGGCCCTCGAGGGCGCTCGGCGGCGGATCGGGGTGGTTGCGCATCAGGAGCGTGCGGCAGTTCCCGACCTTACCGGCCACGAAGCGGCGCGCCAGCTCCAGGCAGGTGTCTGGCTTCTCCGTGACGCAGAACTGAGCCCGGCGCAGGAACACGTTCTTCAGCGAATGGCCGCGTAGCATGCCGTAGAACCAGCCCCCTTGGGAAAAGAACGTCACGGGCACCTCGGCCGAGCAGAGGGCCTGCAGGGCCTGGGTCGTGACCTGGTTGGCGCCGAACACCGCAACGTGGGCGATGTCCTTGAGCCGCACGTCCTCGATGGTCCTGCCCTTCTCGCTGGTGGAGAGCGTCTCCCCGCTCTTGCCGACGCGAAGGCCCTCCCCACGACGTACACGGCCACGGCGTCGTCCCAGGCCGGCACGAGGCGGCGCGGCTCGGTCTGCTGGCCTTCATCTTCCGCCCGCAGCAGGTTGACCTCGTCGGGCAGGCAGATGCCGACCAGCGAGCAGCGCGGGCACTTGGGGCTGTCCGAGAGCGGCGGCGGCTCTTCCTGCTCGGCCGGGGCCACCGCCTGCGCGGTCAGCTCGAGCGTGCGCCGCACCAAGGCGTCGTCGAAGTCCACGCGCCCGCGCGAGCCGCCGTAGTACAGCGCTCCGTGGCCGGCGGTGTAGCCGTGCTCGCGCAACACCCTGGCTGCACGCCCTGGCGCGCCCGTCCACGCAGCCGCGGTCTTTCAACCGCGGAGGGTCCGTGCCTTGCCTTACGATTCGACTGACTTGTCAACGCTTCAATGGGGCCGCGGTCTTTCAACCGCGGAGGGACACCTCGTCGCGGCGGTCGTCCCGGCGGGCGTTCTCGCTTCAATGGGGCCGCGGTCTTTCAACCGCGGAGGGAGGACAACGGAGTCCGGCTGGTCATGCCGCTCGACGCTTCAATGGGGCCGCGGCCTTTCAACCGCGGAGGGATCGCTCACCGCCCAGCCTGCCTCGGTCCTCTCGGCCAGCTTCAATGGGGCCGCGGTCTTTCAACCGCGGAGGGCCCGGATCTTGGACCGAGCTTGTCAACACGGCAAACAGGCTTCAATGGGGCCGCGGTCTTTCAACCGCGGAGGGAACGAAAGGAGCCTCCGATGGACGAGCACAAGAACAGCTTCAATGGGGCCGCGGTCTTCCAACCGCGCAGGGCTGGAAGCAGTTCACCAACGTCGCGGTCCTGGATTGGCTTCAATGGGGCCGCGGTCTTTCAACCGCGGAGGGAAGGGGTACACCGGTACGGGTGTCACGGAGATCAAATCGCTTCAATGGGGCCGCGGTCTTTCAACCGCGGAGGGCGATCTCGAACTGCGCGCTGTGATCCGCTTTCCGCGAGCTTCAATGGGGCCGCGGTCTTTCAACCGCGGAGGGTTCCCGGGCTGCCTCAAGGAGGGCAAGTAACATGGCTCGCTTCAATGGGGCCGCGGTCTTTCAACCGCGGAGGGGGAAAACCCGCATTCCGCGTCCACAAATGGACTTAGCTTCAATGGGGCCGCGGTCTTTCAACCGCGGAGGGCCCATGCCCGGCTGCACGCCAGGCAAGCGGGACGGCTTGCTTCAATGGGGCCGCGGTCTTTCAACCGCGGAGGGCAAGTTCAACGAGCAGTTCGGGGCGGACAGGACCGCGCTTCAATGGGGCCGCGGTCTTTCAACCGCGGAGGGTGGGCGTAGATCTTCTCGCCCATGAACCCGGTCTGATTTGCTTCAATGGGGCCGCGGTCTTTCAACCGCGGAGGGCGTGAAGGCATTGGGGACGGCGCTGGCGATCCTGCTGCTTCAATGGGGCCGCGGTCTTTCAACCGCGGAGGGGAGCTCTACCTCCTCGCGCTCGACCTGATCTCCGAGTGGCTTCAATGGGGCCGCGGTCTTTCAACCGCGGAGGGGATGCTGAAGTCGGTCAAGTCCAGCTTCCCCGATTTCGCTTGAATGGGGCCGCTGTCTTTCAACCGCGGAGGGCGCCTGCATGGAGTGCGGATATCGGTTCCGCACGATGCTTCAATGGGGCCGCGGTCTTTCAACCGCGGAGGGCGGAGAGGCGGGAAGCCGACGGCCACCGATCTGGACGCTTCAATGGGGCCGCGGTCTTTCAACCGCGGAGGGTCAGGTGGCGGCCACGAAGAAGCTCGAGTCCAGCGAGCTTCAATGGGGCCGCGGTCTTTCAACCGCGGAGGGGGCATGGTGCCGACCCTGTCCGCCGTGCCGCTTGCCGGCTTCAATGGGGCCGCGGTCTTTCAACCGCGGAGGGTCCGCCGGCAGGTGGACGGCGAGGCGGTGCGCGCGGCGCTTCAATGGGGCCGCGGTCTTTCAACCGCGGAGGGTGCAGCCTTCGTAAGTCCTTTCGTCGCGGAGGTCAAGGGAGCGCTTCGCGAGAGGTTCGCCCGCCAGGGGCCTGGTGTGAGCGGTTTTCTGAGTGGGGTTTGGCAAGTTGTCAAGGATCAAGGACTTACGCATGCGAGCGGTTCCAGGGGATCCAGCGGAACGTCACCTCTCGCGCGGGTCCACGGTCATTCAGACGATCACGGGCTTCATGGTCTGGGGTTCGTAGGGCCGCCCGAGGGTGGTGATGCCCGGCGGACGGTCGTCCTCCGCGGGCCCCAGGTCCACGAAGAGCACCTGATCCTCGGCGGCGTCGATGATGCCCTTCAGGCGGTCCTCGAGGCGGATGCGCTCCACCTTGGTCAGCAGGCACTCGAAGACCGAGAGCTGCAGGTGGTCGCCGTTGTCCCGGAGCGCCTTGAAGGTCCTCCGCAGCCGCTTGGGATCGCCGATATCGTACGTCACCACGTAGCGCCTGCGCAACGGCTCACCTCGTGGTGAAGGGAAGGTACTCGGGGATCTCGCCGCTCAGGAAGCGGCCGAGCAGGCGCGCCTGGACCTCGAACATGCGCCGGTAGCTCAGGCGGTAGTCGAAAACCTGATGGCTGACCAGGTTGTCGAGCCTGCGCTCGTACGCGGTGATGAGCGTGGTGCGCATGGCCGGCTTCATGGCGCAGCCGGCGCGCGTCACCAGAAAGTCGCCCGCCGTCGCCTCGCCGTTGTTGATCGTGGTGAGCACGACCGAGTCCGCCACCAGGGGACCGAACTCCTCCATCAGGTCCAGCGCCAGCGCCGGGCGGCCGTGGCGCGGCCGGTGGAAGAAGCCCATGTACGGATCGAAGCCCACGGCGGTGAGCGCCAGCATGCAGTCCTTGACCAGCAGCGTGTACGCGAAGGACAGCATGGCGTTGACCGGATCGCGCGGCGGCCGGCGGT
>DYIW01000024.1 GCA_020723465.1 Phycisphaera mikurensis | reverse complement strand
TCCACTCCACGTCCGCCTGGTTGAGGTCGCCGGTGAGCATCAGCGACTCGACCGAGTAGTCCTTGGCCGAGTAGCGCGTGCGCACGTCCGCCTCGAGCGTGCGGAAGCCGAACTCCTCCTTCTCGACGCGATCCGCCTTGACACGCTCGGCGTTCTCGATGCCGAGCGGCCACTTGAAGTGCAGGCCGGGCTGCTCGATGCGCACGAAGCGGCCGAAGCGCGTGACGACGGCGACCTCCTCCGGCTCGACCGTGTAGTAGGTCGAGCCGAGGAAGAGGAGGGCCAGGAAGGCGACGACCGCGATCAGGCCGATGCGCAGCTTCTGGCCCAGCCTGCGGGCTCCTCCGGGAACGTGTCTCATGTCCACCATGTCTCCTCCGTGGCGCGGGGGGATCCGTCTGGCGCGCGCCTCCGGTCCTGGCCAGTCTAGGGACGCGCGCCGGCAACCGCCCGCGGATTCGGCCGGCAGGCGCGGTCGGCGCGGCGCGCGGGCGGCGCGAGACGCGGGCCGGGACTTGCGCGGAGAGAGCGCGCGCGGCAGCATGAGGCCATGAGGTCGAGGCGCGTCTTCCTGCGCCAGGCGGGCGGCTTGTTCGGCGCGGGACTGTTCACCGCCGTGCTGAAGCCGTGCGCGCACGCGCAGCTCCTGCCCTGCCTGCGCCAGGCCGCCGGCCGCGCGCCCGCGGAGGTGGCCCGGGACGAGGACTTTTGGTTCCAGGTGCAGCAGGCCTTCACCGTGGACCGCACGCTCATCAACCTCAACAACGGCGGCGTGTCGCCGGCCCCGGGCGTGGCCATGGAAGCCGTGCGCCGCTTCGACGAGTACGCGAACCACGCGCCGGCGCGCACCATGTGGCACGACCTGGCTCCCGGCCTGGAGCTGGTGCGGGAGCGCCTGGCGCGGGCGTTTGGCTGCGCGGCCGAGGAGGCGGCGCTGACGCGCAACGCCACCGAGGCGCTCGACAACGTCATCTTCGGCCTCGACTTGCAGGCCGGGGACGAGGTCCTGACGACTGACCAAGACTATCCCTCCATGCTGGCCGCGCTGGAGCAGCGCGCGCGGCGCGACGGCATCGTGGTGAAGAAGGTGCGCGTGCCGGCGCCCGCCCCCTCGCAGGACGAGATCGTCGAGATCTTCCGCGCCGGCCTGAGCGAGCGCACGCGCGCCATCCTCGTCTGCCACGTGGTCAACCTCACCGGCCAGATCTACCCGGTGCGTCGCATCGTCGACCTCGCGCGGCCGCTCGGCATCGAGGTGATCGTGGACGGCGCCCACAGCTTCGCCCACTTCCCCTTCACGCGCGACGAGCTGGACTGCGACTACTTTGGCAGCAGCCTGCACAAGTGGCTGTGCGCGCCGGTCGGCAGCGGCCTGTTGTCCGTGCGCCAGGCCAAAATCGAAAAGGTGTGGCCGCTCTTCGGCCAGGGCGAGCCGCGCTCGCCCGACATCCGCAAGTTCGAGAAGGTTGGTACCCACGCGATCTCGCGCTGGCTTGCGGTGGGCGAGGCGCTGGCCTTCCACGAGAGCATCGGCGTGGAGCGCAAGGCGGCGCGGCTGCGCTACCTGCGCGACCGCTGGGCGCGCCGCTTCCTGGATCGCCCGAACGTGACGTTCCACGCCAAGCTGAACGACGTGGACTCGTGCGGCCTCGCCACCATCGGCGTGGCCGGCCTGGAGGCGGGCGCGCTCGGGCAGCATCTTTTCGCGCGCCACCGCATCGTGACCACGAGCATCGACCACGCGGACGTCAAGGGGATCCGGGTGACGCCCTCGGTCTACACCACGCTCGCCGAGATCGACCTGTTCGCCGACGCGCTCGAACGCGCCGTCGAGCAGGGGCTGTGAGCTGCGCGCGCGCCCGCGCGCGCCGGAGGATGACCATGGAGATGGCGACGCCGCCCGCACCCCACGCCAGGCTTGAACTCCTCGCCGGCGCCTTCCGCGGCGAGGAGATCCTGCACCCCTCGCCCGCGCTGCCCGCGGGCGGCCGGGCCGTCGGCCGCTTCCGCAGCCGCATGTTCGAGGAGTTCTTCCTCATCACCGACTACGAGCAGGAGCAGGACGGCCGGGTCGTCTTCCGCGGCCACGGCGTGTACGGCTTCGACGCGGCGGAGCACTGCTACACCATGCATTGGTTCGATTCGCTGGGAAGCGACCCGGGAGCGCCGGTCAAGGGGCGCTGGGCCGGAGACCACCTCGTGTTCCAGCGCGAGGGCGCGCTCGGCCAGCAACGCTACGCCTACACGCTCGAGGGCGCCGGCGCCTTTCGCTTCGTCATGTCCTTCTCGGCGGACGGCGCCAACTGGCGCACGCTGCTCGAGGGCCGCTACGCGCGCGAGTGAGCCGCGCTGGCGGCGCGACGCGCGCAGTCCGCGCACTCGCACAGGCGGCGCAGCAGGGCGAAGGTGTAGATGCCGGTGCTGTGGCCGTCGCTCCAGTGGATCTGCAGGGCGTAGCGGCCGACCTGCTCGATGGCGGTGGGGCGTACCGCGGAGTCGACCTCCTCGAGGGTCAGCTTGCGCTCGCCCGTGTGCTCGTCCACGCAGCCCGCGCAGGAGCAGTGGTAGCGCAGGCGGCGAAAGTCATGGGCGCCCTGGTGGCCGTCGTCCCAGGTGATGAGGAGCTGCTCGCCCGCGGCCTCGATCGCCGCCGGAAAGCCGGTGCGCGCCGCTTCGTGCTCGAGGATGGACAGCGCGGCGGCGACGCGCTCCGCCAGGGCGGCGAAGGCGCGCGCGCTGGCGCCGTCGTTGCGGCTCGTCACGAGAGGCGTGCCCTGGTCGCAGAGCGCGGAGAGCTCGGGCTCGAGCGGGATCTCGCCCAGGAGCGGCACGTCCCACTCCTGGTGCGGCCGGCGCCCGCCCGCGGGCCGGAAGACGTCGTGTTTCTCCCCGCACTTCCCGCAGGTGAAGTAGGCCATGTTCTCGACCACGCCGAGCACCGGCACGTGCACCTCGCCGAACATGCGCAGCCCCTTGCGCGACACCTCGGCCGCGATCTCCTGCGGCGTGGTGACGATGACCGCGCCCGAGATGTTGGCCGTCTGCGTGAGCGTGAGCTGCACGTCGCCGGTTCCGGGCGGCAGGTCGATCACCAGGTAGTCGAGCTCGCCCCAGGCGACCTGCGTCAGGAACTGCGCCACCAGGCTGCTGGCCATGGGGCCGCGCCAGATGACCGGGGCGTCCTTGGTGACGAGCATGCCCATGGACACGAACTTGAGGCCGTGCGCTTCGAAGGGCAGAAGCCTCCGGTCCGGGGTGGTGCGCGGCTCGCCGCTGCCGCCCAGCAGGCGCGCGACGGAGGGGCCGTAGATGTCGGCGTCCAGCAACCCGACCGCGGCGCCGCTCTGGGCGAGGGCCACGGCCAGGTTCACCGCCACCGTGGACTTGCCGACGCCGCCCTTGCCGGAGGCGACCGCCACGACCTGCTTCACGCCCGGCAGGACGCGCGACGGCTGGCCTGCGGTCGCGCCGGCGCGCACGGCGGCGGTCATCTGCACGTTCACCGCCGACACGCCCGGCAGCGCCTCGATCGCCTCCACACACTGCCGGCGCAGCATCTCCTTCACCGGACAGGCCGGAGTCGTCAGCTCGATCACCACCGAGACCGTGCCGCCCTCGATCGTGACCTGCTTGACGAAGCCGAGCGAGACGATGTCGCGCTGCAGGTCCGGGTCCTGCACCCGGGAGAGGGCGCGGAGGACGTCTTGCTTGTTCACCATGAGGTGTACCTCGGGCGGCGGGAGCGCGCGGGCGCTCCCTGGATTGGAGGGTCAGATAGCACGAAGTCGGACCCGCGCGCGCGCGGCGGAACCCGGCATTAGGCCACAGCGCCCGCGCGGATGCCAGGGGCAAACACCTTCTGGGCGCCCACACCTTCTTGCCCGGCGCGCCCAGGGCGCGCGTTCACTCGGCGAGGCGGATCTCGGTGAACTCCCCGGGCTCGAACACGCGCTCGGAGCCGTCCTCGAGGGCGACGCGCGGCCGGCCGTCCTGCTCGCCGAGCAGCCGCACCAGGATCGAGGACCGTCCCTCCCGCGGTGCGGTCAGGCGTACGCGCACCAGCTTGCCGGCAAAGCGTTCGAAGTGGCGCGGCGTCTGCACGAGGCGCTGTGCGCCCGGAGAGTCCAGCTCGATGGCGAAGAGGCCCGGATCGAGCCCGCGCGCGGCCAGCGCCTCCCGGAGGGCACGGATGACGCGCGTCAGCACGTTCGCGTCCAGCGGGCCGGGATCACGGTCGAGGACGAGGTGCAGGGTCCAGGAGGAAGTGAGCCGGCGCTCGAGCACCTCGACGCCGTGCTCGGCCGCGACCTGGTCGACCAGCGCGAACACCAGGGCGGCGTCCGGCGGCTGGTGCGGCGCGCCCTTCCGCAGCGGCTTCCTGTTGCGCGGGTGCGGTTTCATGCCTGCCGCAGCGTAAGGCTTCGCGCCGGCTGGCGGTAGGCTGCTGCCGCGCTCCCACGACTGGCGCATGGCGCGGAGTCTCGATGAATCGGGCTGTCTGGTATGCGGCGCTCTCCACGGCCGCCGCGCTCGGCCTGCAGGTACTCTTGCCGCGGGTCTTCTCGGTCGTTCTCTGGTACCACCTCGGCTTCTTCGCGGTGAGCCTGGCCATGCTCGGGCTGGCGGTGGGCGGGCTCGTGGTGCGCCGCCGCGTGGAGCGATGCGGCCAGGCGGGCGGCGGCCTGGACCTGGACTTGCTCGCCGCCCTGGCGTCTCTGTCGATCCCGGCCAGCCTCGCCCTGGTGCTGCGCCTGCCCATCGACCCCACGGCCCTCGTCGAGCACCTCGGCTCGCAGTGCCTCCTCGGGCTCGCTGGCCTGGTCCTGGCCGTGCCTTTCGCCTTGCTCGGCACCCTCGCCTGCGCCTGCCTCGACCTGGAGAAGGAGCGCATCGGCCGGGCCTACGGCGCGACCTTCTTTGGCGGAGCGGCGGGCGCGCTGGTCTGCCTCGGCGTCATGGAGCTGTGGGGCGCCCCGGGGGCGGCCGGCGCGCTCGCGCTGCTGCCGCTCCTCGGCCTGCCCGGCCGCCTGCGCAGCGGTTCGTCCCTGGCCGCCCTGGTGATCGCGGCCGCGGCGCTGATCGCGCCGGCGCGGCTGCTGCCGTTCGAGAGCCGCAAGCACTTCCCGCGCATCGCGGCAGAGCAGGTCATCGCCGAGGAGTGGAACGCGTGCTCGCGCGTGACCTTCTATGAGAACCCGGAACACCACGGCCTGTGGGCGATCCCGGCCTCCTATGGCGGCCCGCTGCCGGATTCGATCGGCGTGGCCATCGACTCCTGGGCGATCACCTCGATCCTGGCGGGCGGAGTGGATGCGGCGGCGCTGGGTTTCCTCGGCGCCTATCCGCCGGCGCTCGCCTTCGCCGGCGTCGCGCCGGGATTCGACGCCCTGGTGATCGGCGCCGGCGGCGGCGTGGACGTGCTGGCGGCGCTTCAGGCTGGAGCCGCGCGCGTGGACGCGGTCGAGATCAACCCGCTCATCGTGGACGCGGTGCGCGGCCGCTTCCGCGACTTCTCGGGCGCGCTCTACGAGGACCCGCGCGTGCATGTCGTGGTGGCGGAGGGCCGCCACTTCGTCGAGACGCGCGCGGACACATACGACCGCATCGTGCTTTCGGGAGTGGACACGTTCGCCGCGACCGAGGCCGGCGCCTTCGCCCTGGCGGAGAACTACCTGTACACCGAGGAGGCGCTGGCGGCGTATCTCGAACACCTGCGGCCGGGCGGCATGCTGGCCATCGGCCGCTGGTGGTTCGAGCCGCCGCGCCAGACGCTGCGCCTCGCCCTCACTGCGGCGGCCGCGCTGGAGGCGCGCGGCGGGCCGGATGCGCGCCTGTGCCTGTTCATCGCGCGCGCCCAGCGGAACGCGTTCCTGCTGCTCAAGAACGGGGTCCTGACCGAGGAGGAGGTCCTCATCCTCACGGAGGCGTGCCAGGGGCGCGGGGCCGAGGTCGTCTTCGCGCCCGGTGGACCCCAGCACCAGACGTTCGCCGCCTTCCTCGAGCCCGCACGCCGCGCCTCCATGCTGGCCGCATACCCCTATCGCGTCGATCCGACGACCGACGACCGGCCCTTCTTCTTCGAGAACGCGCGCCTGGCGAACCTCTTCCAGACCAGCGGGAACTGGATCCACGACCGGCTCGGAGGGCTCGAGGTGCTGGTCTCGACCTTGGTCGTGCTGCTCGCTCTGTCGCTGCCGCTCTGCTGGTTCGGCGGGCTGCGGGGCAGGGGCAGTCTGGCGGGCCGGTTCGTCGCGGCTGCGCCCTTCGCCTTGTTGGGCCTGGCCTACATGCTCGTCGAAGTGCCACTGCTGCAGCGCCTGTCCCTCGTGCTCGGCCATCCGGTGCTGGCGGTCGCGGTCGTCCTGGTGGCGCTGCTGCTTGGCTCGGGCGCGGGTTCGCTCATGGCGGCGCGTCTCGAACCGGCGCGCGCGCACGCCGCGGCCTTCGCGGCAGCGGGAGCGGTGCTGGTGGTGCCCTGCCTGTCCCACCAGGCACTGCTCGAGGCGGTCGCTGAGTCGGGCGGGGCCGGGCGCATCCTGGCCGTGCTGGCGTTCCTCGCCCTGCCGGCCTTCGCCATGGGCATCCCGTTTCCGCTCGCGGTGCGCGCCCTCGCCGCGCGCGGTCCGCTGCTCGTGCCGATCGCTTTCGTCGCCAACGGCGTGGCGTCCGTGCTGGCCGGACCCGTGGCCGTTCTGCTCTCGCTGGAGTGGGGCTTCTCCACCGCCCTGCTTGCGGGAGTCGCCGCGTACCTGGCCGCGGGGGCCGTTCTCTTGGTTCGTTTGCGGCGTTCGACCCCGGTCCCAGAGAACGGCGCGGCGCCCTGAAGGGGGGCGGGACCGAGCACGCGAGTGAGATTCCCTACCAACATGAATGAGAAGCAGTTACGGCGACGCGGCTGGGTTTCCGGAGGAAGGGACGTGCGCCGCGGGGAGCACCGGGCGCGTGACTCCGGGGCGTTTCGCGGAGGCTGTCTCGATTCTGGAGTCGCGGACTTTTCCCATGCGTGGACGCCTAACGGCCTTGTATCATGAAGTTGCGTCGAGCAAACCTCCGTCAGGTCGCCTTCTACGAGCCGAGAGGGAGGATGGTGACGACCGGTTGCCGCCTCCGCCGCGGTTCGGGAGCCTAGAGGACGAGAAGTTGTCGTCTCGTTCAAAGCCGCGTCATTCGCTGCCAGGCGTGGCAAGAGTTTCGTGTCCGGAGGGGCCGGAGCCCCGCGTCACCGGCCCTCCCTAGAACTCGGAAAGGTGTGATGACATGCGGGTCACAACCCTCATTCCCCTTTTTGCGGTGCTTCTGGCCGTCACGCTGCTGGCCTCGGGAGCGGCTGCGAATGATGCCGTGACCGTCGAGGTCCTGGACAACAACGTCCAGCACACGGTCATCAAGTACACGCTGAACGACTTCACGACCCAGCCAGTGACCATCGCCGGCCAGACGTGGACCTCGGTCACCCTGGACGGCGAGGGCTATCTGACGGAAGTCGGATCACCTCAACTGCCGCACGTCTGCAGGAGCGTCGAGATCCCCGACTCGGCGGCCATGCGCGTGAACGTGGTGGGCAGCCGCTTTCACGACATCCCCAACGTGCTGGTCGCCCCGTCCAAGGGACCGATTCCGCGTTGCATCGATCCGGCGCGCGTGCCGTTCACTTTCGGCGCGGTGTACGGACAGGATGCCTGGTATCCGGCCAGCCCGGCGAGCCAGCGCGATCCGTACGTGCTGCGCGACGTGCGCGGGATGGTCATCGAGGCGAACCTCTTCCAGTACAACCCGGTGCAGCAGGTGCTGCGCGTGTACGACGAGCTGGTGCTCGAGACGGTGGTGACCGGCCCGTTCGGCAAGAACCCGATCGACCGATCGGTGATGGCCTCGCATCCGGACTACAACTTCGAGGTGCTCTACAGCCGCCAGTTCTTGAACCACGCGCCGCAGAAGGCGCTGGTGCCGGCGGGTGACCTGTTGATCATCAGCTACGGCTCCTTCCTGACCAACATGCAGGCGCTGGTGAACTGGAAGAACTCGGTCGGCATCCCGACGACGCTGGTCAACGTGTCTTCCATCGGCAGCACGGCCGCGGCCATCAAGACCTACATCACCAACCTCTACAACACGACCAACCTGACCTACGTGCTGCTCGTGGGCGATCTCGCGCAGATCCCGAGCTTCACCTGGTCAGGCGGCGCCTCCGACCCGACGTACTCCACGGTCGCGGGTACGGACTCCTACCCCGACATCTTCGTCGGTCGCTTCTCCGCGACCACGACCGCGCACGTCGACACCCAGGTGGCGCGCACGATCGCGTACGAGCAGGCGGGCCACACTGTGGCCATGGGCGGCTGGAACGCCCGGGGCATGGGCATCGCCTCGAATCAGGGGCCCGGCCACTACAGCGAGTACGACAACGCGCACATGGATCTGATCCGCGGCCAGCTCATGACCTACGGTTACTCGCTGGTGGACCAGATCTACGACTACTCCGGCACCAAGGCCATGATCACCAGCGGCCTGAACAACGGCCGGCGCTCGGTGCACTACTGCGGCCACGGCAGCACGACCTCCTGGGGCACCACGGGCTACTCCAACTCGGACGTGTGGGCTCTGAGCAATCAGGGCATGCTGCCGACCATCCACAGCGTGGCCTGCGTAAACGGCGACTTCAGCTACTCGGAGTGCTTCGCCGAGGCGTGGTTGCGCGCCACCAAGACCGGTCAGGCGATCGGCGCGGTGGTGACGTACATGTCCTCGATCAACCAGTACTGGAACGAGCCGATGTACGGTCAGGCCATCCACGGCAAGACCGCGGGCAAGTACGGCGCCGTGGATCTCTTCTGCGCGCAGACGTACACCTCCATCGGCGGGCTCTGGTTCGGCGGCTCGTGCGCGATGATGGACATCACCGGCGCGTCCGGTAAGGACATGTTCCTCACCTGGCACATCTTCGGTGATCCATCGCTCTGCGCCATCGGCCAGCTCTCGACCTGCCCCGCCGGGGTCAACTACGGCACGGGCGAGGTGGGTTCGAACGGCAAGACGGCCCATACCAGCCACATGGGCGCCGGGACCCAGGGCAACCCGAGCTTCTACATCACGATGACGGGCGCCAGGGCGAACATGTTCGCCGTGCTGCTCAAGGGCCAGTCGGCGGCAAGCGTGCCCTACTCGTGGGGCACGGTCCTCGTGGGCGCCCCGAACTACGTGCGCATCTACACCACGACGAACGCCCTCGGCGAGGCCTCGGTGCAGGAGACGATCACGCCGTCCATGGTCGGCCAGACCTGGTACTACCAGTTCCTGGCGCGCGATCCGGGCTACGGCGGCGACGTCCAGGCCGGCGACGGGATGTACATCACGTACTGCCCGTAGGCCGTCCGCGCGACGTTGAGACAACCGGCGCCAGGCGCCGGAAGGAGGAGCACCCGGTGCGAGGGCACCAGGTGCTCTTTTCTTGCCGCGCCGCGCCTATCATCCGTGACAGTTCCATTCCCCCCACGCCGGGTCTGTGACATGAACGGCCATGCCGCGGAGTTGCTCGTCGCCTCGTTCCTTGACTCGCCGGCGGCTCGTTCCCTGCGCGCGCCGCGCGCCAGCGAGCTGCGCCGCGCCGCCGCGCTGATCGTCACCTCGGCGTACGAGGATCTCGGCGTCGAGCCGCGCCTACTGGATGGCGGGCAGGTGCGCGTGCTTCTCCTGGAGCGGGTGGCGCGCCGGCTTGGGGCGGGGGACGCGCTGGCCGAGGCGATTCCCGGGGTCGCGCGCGCTCTCTTCTCCTATCTCTCGGGAGCGCAGTTCATGCCGGCCGCCTGCGAGGTCGAGCTGGCGCTCGCGGGCATCGACGAGGAGTTCTCCGCCGCGGCGCGGGCGGTGCGCCCGGAGGAGCGGGTCGCCGGCACGGTGCGGACCATCCGCGAGCGCGGCGCGCGGGTCGGCCGCAATGAGCCGTGCCCGTGCGGCAGCGGCAAGAAGTTCAAGCACTGCTGCATGAAGCTCGGGCAGTGACGTGGCGAACGCGCGCAGGATCTTCATCGGCGACGTGCAGGGTTGCCTCGATCCCCTACTGCGCCTGCTCGAACGGCTGCGCTTCGACCAGTCGAGCGATCGCCTCTTCTTCACGGGAGATCTGGTCTCCAAGGGACCGGACAGCGCCGGCGTGGTGCGCCTCGTTCGCGGCCTGGGCGCGGCCGCGGTGCTGGGCAACCACGACGCGCACTTGCTCGGGGCTGCCGCCGGCTCGGCGCGCCGCAAGCGGGGCGCTCCCTGTCCCGACATCCTCGCCGCGGAGGATCGTGCCGACCTCCTGGCCTTCCTGGCGGGTTTGCCGCTGCTCCTCCATGAAGGTGACATCGTGCTGGTGCACGCCGGCATACGTCCGGGCTGGGGCGACCTGCGGGCGCGTGCGCCGGAGCTGCGCGCGCGCTGCGCGGCGGCGTTCGCCGGCGGCCGTTCCCCGTTTCACGACGAGGACGTGCGTTTTGCCCTGAGCGCGCGCTTTTGCACGGCGGAAGGACTCCAGGCTTTGGACGACTGGCCGCCGCCAGGTCCGCCGTATCGCAACTGGGTCGACTGGTATCAGGGAAGGGAGACGGTCGTGTTCGGTCACTTCGCCTGCCAGGGACTGAGGATCGAACCGCGCATCCGCGGTCTGGACACGGGCTGCGTCTATGGCGGGGACCTGACCTCGTGGATCGCCGAGGAGGACCGCATCGTGGCCGTGCCGGCGGCGGGGCGCGCGGCAACACGATAGGTGCGCGCAGGCCGTGGACACCGCCTGCCCTGCCCCGGCGCGCTTCTCGACTTGCCTGAGCACCGCGGCCTGATAATGAACCGTGGGGAAACGACAGTCACCCGCGGGCAAGGTCGCCGTGTGGCGGGGCACAGTGACCCGCTGCACCGTCGAATCAACCCCGGGTGCGCCGCGTCATTTTCTCATAAGATCGCTTGCGTTTGCCGCGGGCCGGCCTAGTTTCTAGGGCTGTCCTGTATCCTCCACGGAGTCGAAACGATGCCAAGAAAGAAGCAGGTCGCGACGGCGAAGAGCCCCGCAATGGACTTCCTGGTCAGCTTCATGAAGGCGCGGCCGAAGGCAGCCTACGCGGACGCGCGCCAGGCGGCCATGAAGTCAGGCCACACGGTCTACCCGATCATGTGGGGCCGGGCGCAGGTGATGCTCGGGCGAGTCAAGGCCAAGAAGCGCGGTGCGGTGAAGGCGGCCACGGCGCCGGCGAAGAAGGGTGCGATGGCCCGTCCGGCCGTGCGCAAGGGGGGGCGGCCGCGCAAGGTGCTGGCGCGCAAGGCGCCGGGCGCCACGCGCATGGTTCTCCCCATCGAGGACCGCGGCCAGCTCGACACCTGGCAGAGCCTCGTGGCGATGATGAACTCGGGCAGCAAGGTTGCTCTGCAGTACGACGGCGCCCGCTGGGTGCTGGTCGGGGTCTGATCCCCGAGCCCGCCACTCATGAGGCGGCTGCGCCAGCGCGCGCGGCCGCGCCCGGGAGTGGCGGCCGGACGCGAACAGCAGGAGGAGCCGAGCGCGACTTGGAGCCCGTTGAGGCGGCGTCGCTCGGCTCCTCTTGTGCCACTGACTGCCAGCATCGTCGCACGGCACAAGGATCCCCAGCCTCCTCGTCGAGAACCCGAGGCATCTGAATGCGCGGAGGCCGGCAGTCGGCCGAAGGGTCCTCCGGCTTCCAGCTTCCGACTTCGAACTTCAAGCTCGCGGCGGCGCCGGCCGGACCCAACCAGTGAGCACGGACACGCTTGGTGCGGCGCCGCCGCGATGTGCGTTCGGTTTGGCGGTTCTGGGGGGCGCGGCGCGCCGGGGAGCGGCTATCCCGGAGCCTCTTCGAGGATCGCGGTCATCGAGCCCGCGCAGTGGGCGATACGCCAGTCCGCCCCATAGGTATGGATCTGCTGCTGCTTCAGCTCGGCCAGCTCGAAGTGTCCCGTGAACACCACCGCGCGGCCGGTGGAGTCGACCTCGACTGCCAACTGGTAGCCCTGCGCGAGCGGATAGCCGAATACGGCGCGCAGCATCTCGATCACGTACTCGTACGTGTGGTGGTCGTCATCCAGTAGGACGACGTGGAACGGGGGGGCGAGGCGTGCTTCCTGGCTCGCTTCGGGCCGTCTTCTGGTCTCGGAACCCATGCTACGTTCCTGGCTCATGGCCGGGGGTCGCTGCAGTCCAGCAAATGGACGCTCTGGTGCGAGAGGAACCTCTGGCCGTGCTCTCTGCCTTGCGCCGCGGCGCGTAACCTCCGCGCCGCGGCCGGGGCGAGGTAGACATCATAGCAGTCGCGCGGTCCTCGTGAGAGGTTCCGCAGGGCCGGCAGCCGAGGCAGCGACGTGATGCGAGCTACCCCCCGTTCCCCGGGCTCAGAGCCTGAGCAGGAATCCCTGCTGGATTCGACCGGCTGCGGCTGCACCTGGCTTCGCCTCGCCTCCTCCCCGTATCTCTCCGTTGATACGGGTCGTCGGCGCGGCTCGCCAGGCTTGTCCTCGCTCGGTCTCGGTCCGACGCCTGGATTCCTGCTCAGGCCCTCAGATCTCGACGGCCACGCGCGGGTCGGGTCCCGCGACCTTCAGGTGGCCGATCGCTCTGAGCTGAAGCTGCCGCACTCTCTCGCGGGAGATGCGCAGGATCTCGCCGACCTGCTCGAGCGTGTGCGGAGGCAGTCCACCCAGCCCGTAGCGCAGGTTGATGACCTGCCGCTCTCGTTCCGGGAGCTGCAGCATCAACCCGTCCAGCCGGCAGCGCAGGTGCTCGATCTCCTCGAGCTCCTCGCGGCCGCCGAGGTCAGGTCCCACCAGGTCGTCCTTGATCGGCCGGCCGTCCTCGAGGCCAGTGCGCTCCAGGGACGCGATCCCCGACTTGACGCTGAAGATGCGCGCGGCGGCACCACGTTCGACACCCATCATGTCCGCGAAGCGCCGGGCGTCGAGCGGCTCGTCGAGGCCCTGCGCGCGCCGCACCAGCCGCGCGCGGGAGATCTTCTGGCGCAGTGGACGCGGGATGTGGATGACGTCGCGATCCGTGTCGGTGGCGCGCTCGATCGCCTGACGGATCCACCACTCGGCATAGGTGCGAAAGCGCACGTTCTTGCGCCAGTCGAACTTGTCCGCGGCTCGGATCAGCCCGAGGCTGCCGTGCTGGATGAGGTCGCCGTCCGGGATGCCGTAGGTGCGGTAGCGCGCGGCGATGCGGCCGATGAGCGGCAGGTTCGCCTCGATCAAGTCGTTGCGCAGGCGGATGTACTCCTCCCAGCGATCGCAGAGTGCCTGCTCGCCGGGCGCCCCGGGCAGGGGCAGGCCGGGCAGGACGCCCCGTGTGACCTCGGGAGTCTCGATGCGGTCGAAGAAGTCCTCCTTCACCTCGCGCGGGGCGCTCGAGCTGACGATGGTGCGCTCCAGGCGCCGGCGCGCGAACTCGATGCGCCGCGCCAGGCGGACCTCCTCCGCGCGCTGCAGGAAGCGGGCCCTGGCCACGAACCGGCGCAAAGGCGACGGGCTGTTCGCCCCGGCCTCGCGCGCGTCGCGTCCCAGGATTCGCGTGCGCAGGCGATCATCTACAAGCGGCGCCTGGCCGCACTCGGCCAGGATGCGCGGCAGCTCCCGGCCCAGGGCGTGGCGCCTCTCCAGCACCAGGTCCAGGAGGCTGTAGGGGAGGCAGCCCTGTTCCCGCGCGGCCTCGATCGTCGTCTTGATCTGTTTCCAGGTGGTCATCGCCCGTCTCGTCCACTTGGAGGCGCCGCTCCTCGGCACCAAACTCCTTTATCTGCAAATACGCGCGAGTCACCGCCGGGCGCGTCCGAGCTGGCCTTTTTTTCCCGCGCGCGCGCGAGGGTTTTCAGCGACGCAACCCCCGGCTTCCGGGCGCCTGCGGGCTCCAGACCCGCGCCGGCACGCGACTTCCGTGCTGCTCCTTGCGGCGGCGCCTCAGCCCGCTATCATCACGTGATTTCCGCTCGCGTACACAGAACTCGTGTTGCTCGAACGAGGAGCCGAGATGGCTGCTGAAAGCGTGGATGGCGGGTTCGCCATGACGGGCCCGCTCGCCTGGCTGCTGAAGTGGGCGCGGAAGAACTCCTTGTGGCCGATGCCCCTGGGGCTGTCGTGCTGCGCCATCGAGATGATGGCCACGCTCGGTCCCAGGTTCGACCTGTCGCGCTTCGGCATGGAGGTGGCGCGCTTCTCTCCGCGGCAGAGCGACGTCATGATCGTCGCCGGGACCGTGACCTGGAAGATGGCCAGCGTGGTCCGGCGCATCTACGACCAGATGCCCAACCCCAAGTACGTGGTCTCGATGGGGGTCTGCGCCTCCTCCGGCGGCATCTACCAGAACTACGCCGTGCTCCAGGGCGTGGACCGGATCATCCCCGTGGACGTCTACACGATGGGTTGTCCGCCTCGTCCGGACACCCTGATCAACGCCCTGCTGCTGGTGCAGAAGAAGATCGACGAGGGCACGACCCATGCCCACGGCAATCCCCAGCCGGCCGTGGTCGGACTGGAGGCCGCCACATGAGCGCCGCACGCGAAGCCGCCGTCCAGCGCCTGCATGACCTGGCCGTGGCTGCGGGCGGCGCCCCGCTCCCGGCCGCGAACGACGGCTTGACCGCGCTCTCGGTGCCGCGCGAGGGGCTGCTCGGGCTGCTCGCCTCGTTGCGCGACGATCCGCAACTCGGCTTCCGCCTGTTCCTCGACGTGACCGCGGTGGACTGGAGCGGCAGCGAGCCGCGCTTCGAAGTGGTCTACCACGTCTACTCGCTGGATCTGCGCATGCGCGTGCGCGTGAAGACGCGCTGCTCCGAACGCGACCTGCACGTGCCGAGCATCGTCACGGTCTACCCCGGCGCCGAGTACTTCGAGCGCGAGGTGTTCGACATGTTCGGCATCGCCTTCGACGGGCATCCCGATCTGCGCCGCATCCTCATGCCCGAGGAGTACGAGCACCATCCCCTGCGCAAGGACTTCCCGCGCGAAGGCATCGAGCCGGAGAAGGTCTACCGCCTGCGCGGCGGCCCGATGATGCCGCGGCCGCCGGGAGCCGAGGCGATCCCAGGAGCCGGGAGCACGACGCCGTGACCAGCCAGACCAGCACCGTCCCCCAGGGCGACCTGCGCACCGAGGTCATGACCCTCAACATGGGCCCGCAGCACCCGTCCACGCACGGCGTGCTGCAGGTGGTCCTCAAGCTCGACGGCGAGGTCGTCATCGACCTCGAGCCGGAGATCGGCTACCTGCACCGCGGCAAGGAGAAGCACGCCGAGCACATGACGTACCAGCAGTGGTTCGCCATGACCGACCGGCTCGACTACCTCTCTCCCCTGCAGAACGAGATCTGCTACGCCATGGCGGTGGAGCAGCTCTGCGGCATCGAGGTGCCAGAGAAGGCCCAGGCCACCCGCGTGGTGCTCGCCGAGTGCATGCGGCTCACCGCCCACCTCATCTACTACGCCTGCGTGGCGCTGGAGATCGGCGCGGTGACGCCCTACTTCCTCGCTTTCCGCGAGCGCGAGGACCTGTTCGATCTGCTGGACGAGCTCACCGGTCTGCGCACCAACCAGGAGTTCGTGCGCTTCGGCGGGGTCAAGGCCGAGATTCCGGCCGACCTCGCCCGGCGCCTGAAGGAGTGGGCGGACCGCTTCCCCTCGTGCGTGGACGAGTACGAGCTGCTCATCACCGGCAACCGCATCTGGTACGACCGCGCGCGCAACATCGGCGTGCTGAACACCGCTCAGGCCCTCGCCCTCGGCTTGACCGGCCCCAACCTGCGCGCCACCGGCTGCGCCCACGACCTGCGCAAGGCGGAGCCCTACTGCGGCTACGAGAAGTACGACTTCGAGATCCCGGTGGGCACGGTCGGCGACGTCTACGACCGCTACCTGGTGCGCATGGAGGAGATGCGCCAGAGCGCGCGCATCATCTCCCAGGCCCTCGCCGCCATGCCCGCGGGCGAGCACATCGCCCGTGACTACCGTCACGTGCTGCCGCCGAAGGACCGGGTCTACAGGTCGATGGAAGAGCTGATCTACCAGTTCAAGATCGTCACGGACATGCGCCCGCCCCGGGGCGAGGTCTATCAGGCGATCGAGGCCGGCAAGGGCGAGCTCGGCATGTACGTCATCAGCGACGGCGGCCCGCGGCCGTACCGGGTGCACGTGCGCGCGCCGTCCTTCGCCAACATGATCGCGCTCAAGCCGATCTGCGTGGGCCGGCTCATCTCCGACGTGGTGCCGATCGTCGGCTCCATCGACTTCGTCATGGGCGAGTGCGACAGGTAGCCGCCGCCAGAGAGAGGATCGAGATGGTTCTGGTCAAGGATCGCAAGCTCAGCTTCGGCGAGCGCTGCTACGTCAAGTCGATCGTCGCCGGACTGCTCTACACCTTCTCCAACCTGTTCAAGCGGAAGGTCACCCGGTGCTACCCGGAGCAGAAGCTCGCTCCCGGCCCGAGCTTCCACGGGGTGCCGGTGCTGGTCAAGGACGCGGACGGCCATCCGAAGTGCGTGGCCTGCGGCCTGTGCGAGTACGTCTGCCCGTCGCGTGCCATCCGGATCGTCGCGACCGAGACGGAGCGGCCGATCGAGCGCATGCCCAAGACCTTCGAGATCAACATGCTGCGCTGCATCGAGTGCGGCTACTGCGAGGAAGCTTGCCCGGAGGAGGCCATCGTCATGAGCCAGCAGTACGAGCTGGTGGCGTCCTCGCGCGGCGAGATGCGGTGGGACCTGAACCGCCTCCTCACCGCCGAGGCGGCGCTCGGCCCGCGCCTGGGCTACATCCGCAAGACCTTCCATCGCTTCCAGGCCGACCCGCGCGCAGAGGGGACCGCGCGCGCCGTGCCGGGGAAGGGCGGCACGGGCGCGGGCAAGCCCGGCGCCAGCCAGGCCTCGGCCCTCGCCCGCTACCGGGACGGCTACTGACCTGCTCCGGGCCGGATCAGCCGCTTCGGACCTTACCCTTTGAGTCGCAGTGGATTGCGAACGCCCGCGCGCCGCGCCAGCCGGCGCGTTCGCGAGGCCCGCGCTCAAGCCGGGGGCCGTCGCACCCGATAAGGCCCACCGTCCGGCTGTGCCTTTTTCTTGCGGACCCGCGCCCCGGAGGGAAGATGCTTCGCGCCGACGCTGTCTCGGAAGCCGCCACGCGCGCGCGTGCGGACGAGTGCGTGCTCGTCCGTCCGGGCGAGGTCAAGGTGTCCTGTGGGGAACACGTCGTCCTCCGCACGGCGCCGCTTTTCCGGGGCTTCGCTCTGGCGGTCTACGACGGCACGGCGCACGTGGGCGGCGTGATGGTCGCGGCTCCCCAGCCGGCGCCGGGGGAGCAGGAGGCGGGGGAGGCGTGTCTGAATCCGGTCGTCGCTCTGCCCATGCTCGTGGAATCGATCATCCGTCTGGGGGCGGAGCGCGGCCGGCTCTCGTTTGCCGCCGCGGGCGACGCGGGCTTCCTGGCGCTGATCAATCCGGCTCTCGCGGACCTCTGCGCAGTGCAGCAGCCGCGCCGCCGGGCGCGCCAGCGCCGGCCCTCGGTGCTGGTGCTCGACCTCGGGAAGGGCCTCGCCTGGGTCGAGGAAGCGGCCGAGGAGGAAGCCTCTACGTAGCCCCCGGGCTGGCAGGTGCCCGGGTCGCGGGCGGCCGCGATTTCGCCGCTGGGTCAGACGTTGCCGGCCGCTAGAATGCGCGCCGGACGGGGAACGAGGCTCTTCCTGGCTGCGATGACTCACGAAGACCCTGTGCACTGGATCGACGAACCCGAGGCGCTCGCGGATCTCGGCCGCAGGCTCGCGCGCGCGGCCGTCATCGCGGTCGACACCGAGCAGGACTCCTTCTTCTCGTACAGCACGAAGGTGTGCATCATCCAGGTCGGCGCGTTCGGCCGGGAGTGGATCATCGACTCCCTGGCGCTCAGGGACTTCACCCCGCTGCGCGGTCCCTTCGGCGACCACGCCATCCCGAAGATCCTGCACGCCGGCGAGAACGACATCGATCTGCTGCGCCGCGGCTGCGGCCTCGAGATCCGCGGGCTGTTCGACACCATGGCCGCCGCCTCGATCCTGGGCCAGCGGCGCACCGGGCTGGCGGGCCTGCTCGCAGCCTACTTCGGGGTGGTCATCGAGAAGAAGTACCAGCGCAGCGACTGGCGCAAGCGGCCCCTGGCGCGGGAACAGATCGAGTACGCGGCGCTGGACGTGCGCCACTTGCCGCGCCTGCGCGACGCGCTCGCGGCCGAGATCGAAGGGCGCGGCCGGCAGGATGAGGCGCGCGCCGAGTTCCAGCGCATCGAGAGGGTGGTGCACGAGCCCAAGGTCTTCGACCGCGACGACTACTATCGCATCGACGGCGCGCGCTCCCTCGACGGGGTCGGGCGGCGGGCGCTGCGCGACCTGTTCGTGCTGCGCGAGAGGCTCGCTGCCGCCGAGGATCGCGCCGTCTTTCGCGTGTGCGGCGACCGGACGCTCCTGGAGCTGGCGCGCCTGGCGCCGGTGCGCGTCCAGGACCTGGCCCGGATCCAAGGCCTCTCCGACCGCCTGCGCCGGCGTCACGGCAAGACGCTGCTCCAGCTCATCGCCCGAGCGCGCGCCGCCGGCCCGCTGCCCGTCCCGCGGCCGCGGCGCGCGGCCGGCGCGGGCCTGTTCCAGCTCGACGGCCCGCAGCGGGCGCTCTACGACCGGCTGCGCCGCTGGCGCGCGCGCCGCGCCCGCCAGCGTGACGTCGAGCCGGGCAGGGTGGTGCCGAACGCGCTGCTGCTGAAGGTCGTCCAGGCGCTGCCGGAGAGCGAGCAGGGCCTGGTCCAGGCCGGCCTGGAACCGTGGCGCGCGCGCGAGTACGGCGCGGACATCCTGGCCGTGCTGGGCGAGAACGAGGTCTGAGGTCCGCGGCGGCGGCCGCCCGGCCTACTCCTTCGCCTCCTTGGCGCGCAGGCTGGTCGAGATCAGCGCCAGCCGCTCGCCCTCGCCGCGGGAGCGGATCACCCCCACGCCGCTCGCGATCCACTTCCTCTCCGGACCGGAGCCGGGAATCAAGCTGGTCTCCTTCAGCTTGAGCACCTTCTTGAACTTGCCGGCCTCGACCTTCACTGCATCCGGTACCGCGACCACGGTCACGGTCGCATCGACCACGGGGAAGAGGTCCTCGGGCTTCCACTGATCGCCGACCTCGGGATGAGCGGGCATGACGACGGTGGGGTCCGCTGCGGCTGCCGTGCCCGGGGGATCGGCGGGCAGAGTCGCGCCGCCGACCAGCCAGCTTCCCTCGTGCGAGACCACGACTCCATCCTGGTAGGCGTCCGCCAACTCGCCGAAGCAGTAGACCGTGCCGTCGTCGGCCTGGGCGTAGTAGCTCAGCGACGCGTCCACGAGGACGCCCCGCTCGAACTCCATCTCGCGCACGGTCCGCGTCTCGACCGGCCCTCCTCCCCAGAGGAACGGGCGCGTTGTGGCGAGGTACGACCGCGTGGTCACCAGGCGCTCGCCGTCGCTGGTGCCGCGGAAGACCTTCATCGCCCCCTCCTCGAACGGGAACCACTCGTTGTTGATGGTCAGGGGCTGCGAGAAGACCGGCGGACCCACCGGCACGGCGGCGCCAAGCGGCGCGGGGGGAGCCAGGAGCAACAGAAGGGCGGCGCCGGCGAGCAGCAGGGGCGCGCCGCACCTGTGGCCGTTCCAACGAATGTTCATGGTCAGGGCCTCCAGGCCGCTCGGAACGTCATGCATTGTAGCCCGGCTGGACCTTACGGGTGGCTTACGCCGCGCCGCCTTCCACCGTCACGCGGAAGCACGCGTCGAGGTGGAACTCGAGCCGCAGGCCCAGGGCCGCGACCGCGGTCGAGACCAGCGTCAGCCCGAGGCCGCTGTGCGCCGCATCGCCGCGCGCGGGGTCCTTCTGCCAGAAGGGCTCGGCGAGGTGTGCCAGGTCCTCGGCCGCGAGGGAGTCGTTCGGGTTCTCCAGGCTCCAGCGCACGCCTCCTTCAGGCAGGGCCGCGCCGCGACAGATGATCGTGCCGCCCGCCGGCGAGTGCTGCACCGCGTTGTCCAGCAGGTTCCGGACCACGCTGGCGAAGAGCGCACGATCCGTGCAGAGCAGCAGGTCCGCCGGCGCGAGATGCTCGAAGCGCAGTCCGCGCTCGCCGGCCTGCGGCCTGAGCGGCGCCCACTGCTCCTCGACCAGGAGGCGCAGGTCGACGTCCTCCAGCGCGAGCGGCGCCTCTCCCGCGGCGACCCGCGCCAGCCGCAGCAGCCCTTCGATCAGGCCGCTCATGCGCAGCGCGACCGCGTGCGCGGCTTCGACCGCGGCGCGGGTCATTTCCTGATCCTCCGGCCAGCAGAGCGCCACCTCGGCGGCGCTCCGCAGCTCCGCGAGCGGGCCGCGCAGCTCGTGAGCGATGTTGCCGGTGACGCGCCGCTCGCGCTGGAAGGCCTCTTCCAGGCGGCCGAGCAGCTCGTTCAGCTTCGCGGCCATGCCCGCGAGCTCGAGCGGCAGGCCGCGCGGCGACAGGCGCCGGGAGAGGGAGCCTGCCTCGATCGAGGCCACCTCTTCGCCGAGGGCGGCGAGCGGCCGCAGTCCGCGCCGCACGCCCCCCAGGACCACGGCGCCGGCCAGCAGCGCGAGCACCGCGCCGGCGAGCCACAGGGCGCCGCGCAGGGCGGCGAGGGCGGCGTCCAGCTCCGCCCGCGCCCGTGCCGCCACGAGCACCACGTGCACGTCGAAGTGCTCGGCGGCCGGCTCGACGCGCGCCACCTCCACGTCGTCGTCGCTCTCCATGTCCACCGGCGCGATGACGCCGATGGCGCGCCCCGGCCGGCCGTCGGGCAGGTCGAGGTCGAAGAGCTCGGCCGTGCCGGCGCTGGCGTGGCGCAGCGGCAGCGCGGCCTGGCCGAGCGTGGTCGACTTGCGCAGCACCCGGCCGTCAGCGAAGGAGATCTGGAAGTACTCGGGATTCTGGCCGCCCTCGAACTCCGGCATGAGCTCCGCGGCGTAGTTGAACTCGAGCCAGCCGTCGTCCACGTCGAGCATGGAGGCGAGGGTGCGCACCTTGGCGGCGAGGGCCGAGTCGAACTGGGACTCGAGGGAGCCTCTCATCGTCCGGTAGAGGACGCCGCCGCAGACCAGGCCCGACACGACGATTCCCGAGAGGATGGAGACCAGCAGGGAGCGGCGGATCGATTTCACGGCGGCTCCTCGTCCAGCAGGTAGCCGCGGCCCCAGCAGGTGTGGATGAGCGGCGCCGCGCCGGGCAGGGCCAGGCGCGCGCGCAGCAGCGAGATGGCCGACTGGACGACGTTGCTCCCCGGGAAGGTGCGCTCGTCGTAGAGGTGGTCCTCGATCTCGATGCGCGAGACCACCTGCCCCTTCCTGGAGGCGAGCAGCAGCAGCAGGGAGTACTCGCGGGGGGTCAGGCGGAGGTTCTGGCCGGCGCGCCGCACCCGGCGCGCGGCCGTGTCGATCTCCAGGTCGCCGATCTTGATCTGCGGCGGCATGGTCTCGGTCCGCCTGCGGCCCAGTGCCTCGATGCGCGCCACCAGCTCGGCGAAGGCGAAGGGCTTGACCAGGTAGTCGTCCGCCCCTTGGCGCAGTCCGAGCACGCGGTCATCGACCGCGTCCTTGGCGGTGAGCACGAGGACATAGGTGTTGCTGCCGCTCGCGCGCAGGCGCCGCAGCACCGTCAAGCCGTCCAGGCGCGGCAGCATGATGTCCAGGACGACGACGTCATACGGGTTATGCAGCGCGTATGACAACCCGGCCTCTCCGTCGGCCGCGATATCGACCGCGTGACCGAGCTTCCTGAGTCCGGAGCGCAGGGCGCCGGTCAGGCGCTTCGAGTCTTCGACGAGCAGGATGCGCACGGGAAGCTGCGGTGCTCCGGGCGGCCAGGATGGTGCACGCATGGTATCACGTGCGCCCGGCGCCGCCTTACGCGGACCTTACCGCGCCCGGCGCCGCGACGCTCGTTCCGCTGTCCCGGGCGCGTTAGGCTGGCGGCGGCCGCGTTGGTCCGCGGGGCCGCGCAGAACAGTGGAGACGTTCATGTTCGCTTCATCCGCCGTCCGCTGTGATCGGCCCGCCTTGATGACAAACCCGGGGCGTCTGGCCCTGGAACGAACACGGTTGGCTCTACTGGAGGATCGACCCATGAAGAGAGTGTTGCTTGGTCTGACGCTGGCGGTCGTGGTCGCGCTGTGCGCTTCCGCCGCCGTTTCGTTCGAGGGGGATCGCGCGGCGAAGATCGCCGCCGCGCTCAAGGGACTGAAGTTCTCGGTGAGCGACGCGGTCATCGCGGCCGAGAAGAAGACGGAGGGGAAGGCCGTGGGCGCCGAGATCGAGGTGGAGAAGGGCAAGGCGATCGTTGAAGTGCTCATCCTCAAGGAGGAGGACGTCCAGGGCGTGAAGACGCCGAAGCTGCTCGAGGTCGAGGTGGACGGCGAGTCGAACACGATCATCGAGGTCGAACAGGAAGACGACGACGACGATGATCACGGCGATGACGATGATGACGATGACGATGATGACGATGATGATGATGACGACAACTAGCTGAACCGTCGCCGGAGGGGCGGCGTGCCCGCGCCGCCCCTCCCTGGTTCATCCATGCGTGTGCTCATCGTGGAAGACGAAGTCGATCTGGCCCGCGTCCTGGGGAAGGCGCTGGAGGAGGACGGCTTCGCCGTGGACTTGGCGCACGACGGCGAGAGCGGACAGCATCTCGCCGAGAGCATCGACTACGACGTGGTCCTGCTCGACCTGATGCTCCCCCGGCGGGACGGCTGGACCGTGCTCGGCGGCCTGAGGAAGCGCAAGCCGACGCCGGTCCTGATCATCACGGCGCGCGACGCGGTGGAGGACCGGATTCGCGGCCTGGACGGCGGCGCCGACGACTACCTGGTCAAGCCGTTCGAGCTGGAGGAGCTGCGGGCGCGCATCCGGGCGCTGATCCGCCGCTCGGCCGGCCGCGCCTCGCCGGTCTTGGCCGCGGGCGAGGTCGAGCTGGACACGAGGTCGCGCACCGTGCGCAGGCAGGGGCAGGCCGTTCCGCTCACGCCCAAGCAGTACGCCGTGGCCGAGTACCTGCTCATGCATCGCGGCGAGCTGGTGACGCGCACCAGGCTCTACGAGCACGTCTACGACGAGAGCGAGGACACGCTTTCCAACGTGGTGGACGTGTACGTGGCGCAGCTGCGCCGCAAGCTCGGCCAGGACTTCATCCGCACGCGCCGCGGCGAAGGGTACATCGTCGATGGCTAGCGGGCCGAGCCCGGGCGCGGCGCCGCGGCCGGCCGCACGTTCGATCCGCGCGACCCTGCTCTGCTGGTACGCCCTCATCCTCATCGCCACGATCGGCGCGTTCGGCGCGCTGCTCTATGCCTCGCAGCGGCGTGCCCTCGAGGGCGCGCTGGACGATCGCGTCCGAGCGCACGCGCGCGCCCTGGCCGCGGCGGTCGAGGACGACGCGGAGGACGGGATCGAGCTGGAGCTGGCCGACGACTACCTGGCCGCCTTCAAGCAGGAAGGGGCGGAGCAGCCCTACTTCGTCGTCTGGGACCGCGCGGGCGCGGTCGCCCTGGCCTCGCGGCCCGGCCTGGATTCCCTGCCCGCGGGCGCACCCGGCCTGCGCGCGCGCGGCGAGTTCCGGGAAGCGCTCGCCGCCGGCCGCGACGGCCTGCTCGTCCTGACCGGCGAGCACGCGGGCGGCGTACGCCGGACCCTGCGGGAGTTCCTGGTGATCCTGGCCGGCTCCGGCGTGACGGCGCTCGCACTGGCGCTCCTCGGCGGCTTCTGGCTGTCCGGCCGCGTGCTCGCGCCCATCCAGCGCATGAGCGACGCGGCCGCGGAGATCTCGGAGGCGAACCCGGCGCGCCGTCTGGACGTGGGGGCGACGGAGAGCGAGCTGGGACGGCTGGCGACCACGCTCAACCAGGCGTTCGATCGGCTGCAGGCCGCGCTCGAGCGCCAGCAGCGTTTCATCGCCGACGCCTCGCACGAGCTCAGGACGCCGGTCTCGGTGCTGCTGGCCGGAGCGGAGCAGGCGCTCGGGCGCGAGCGGGACGCCGCGGAGTATCAGGAGACGCTCGAGGCCGTGCTGCGGGCGGCGCGGCGCCTGAAGGGCCTGATCGACGGCCTGCTGACCCTGACGCGCGCCGACCGCGGGAGTCAGCGCCTCGAGCTCGCGCCCGTGCCGCTCGCCGCCCTGCTCTGCGAGGCCGCCGCCTTCCTCGAGCCGCTGGCGCGCGCGCGGCAGGTGGCCGTGGAGGTGCGCGGCCCCGAGGTCACGGTGGCCGGGGACCGCGAGCGCCTGCTCCAGGCCTTCTCCAACCTGATCACCAACGCCGTGCGCTACAACCGCCCCGGCGGGCGCGCCCGCATCGACCTGGTCCAGCAGGGCGACTGGGTGGAAGCAGCGGTCGCCGACACGGGCCCCGGCATCGCGCCGGAGCATCTGCCGCACCTCTTCGAGCGCTTCTACCGCGTGGACCCGGCCCGGGGCCGGGCAGAGGGCGGCAGCGGCCTCGGCCTGGCCATCGCCGAGCAGATCGTGCGCGCTCACGGCGGCACGATCTCGGTCGCGAGCACGGTAGGGGAGGGCTCGACCTTCACGGTGCGGCTGCCCGCAGATCCACGCGCCGGGCGCGCACGTTCCCCGCCCAGCGTCAGCGCGCCGTAAGCCTCTCGCGCGCTCCTTGGGGCATCCTGCTCGCACGAGCGCGGCAGGGCAGCACAGGTGCTGGCGCCTGCCGCATGGTCCGAGCACGAAAGGAGCTCAACATGTCGCGCACGCGAATCCCCCTGCGTCCCCTCGCCTGGCCGCTGGCTCTCTTCCTGGCCGCGGCCTCCACGTTCGTGGTCTTGCCCGCGGCTCGCGCCTCGGTGCCGGCGGGTCCGCCGGTCTTCACCAACCCGCTGAACATCACGAACACCTACTTCCCCTTCGTCGCCGGCGGCGTGAAGGTCTACCGCGGCAAGTCCGACGGCGCGCGCATCGTGGTCGTGGACCTCTACACGAGCAACACCCGGGACTTCAACTGGGGCGGCGGGCCCGTGTCCACGCGCGTCCTCCAGGAGACCGAGTTCGAGGACGGCAAGATCGTCGAGATCTCGCAGAACTACTTCGGCCTGGCGGACAATGGCGCCGTGTACTACTTCGGCGAGGTCGTGGACATCTATGACGAAAACGGTGTCGTCGTGGATCACGAGGGGAGCTGGCTGGTCGGCGGTGCAACCCTGCCCTCGGATCCCCCGGGCGCGGGGAACGCGACCGATCCGGCGGTCTACATGCCGGGCAATCCCGAGGTCGGCGACCAGTTCAAGCCCGAGGATCTTTTCCCCCTGGTGGATGAGACGGTCACGGTGCTGTCGCTCGACGAGACGGTGAAGACCGAGGCCGGCAAGTTCAAGGACGTCCTCAAGGCCCGGGAGACCAGCCAGCTCGACTCCGGACACGAGATCAAGTGGTGGGGGAAGGGCGTGGGCGTGGTGAAGACGAAGGGCGACGGTGAGAAGCTGGAGCTGATCGCCTGGATCCTGTGAGGTGCGCGCGATCGCGCTGCGCGGGTGCCCTTCAGCGGAGCGCGCAGAGCGCCGCCTCGAGCACGGGCGCGACCTCCAGGCGCGACATGCAGATGGGGTCCGCGCAGCGGCGCAGCGAGCAGGGCGAGCAGGGCACGGGCTGTCGCACCACGGCGCAGCCGCCGAAGGGCGAGGCGTACACGGCCGGATCCTTGGGGCCGAAGAGCACCACGGTGCGCGTGCCGAGGGCCGAGGCCAGGAGCAGCGGGCCGCTGTCGCTGCCGATGGCCAGGCGCGCGCGCTGGTGCAGCGCCGCCAGGCCGGCCAGGCCGCGGCACGGCGGCCAGACCGCCGCCGCACCGCCGGATTCCTCGGCCACGCGCCGCGCCAGCGGCTCCTCGTCCGGGCCGTGCGCCACGAGGAGCGTCGCGCCCGCCTGCTCGCGCAGCCGGCGCGCCAGCTCGGCCCAGTTCTCGGGGGGCCAGCGCTTGAAGGCGCCAAACGCGCTCGTGCCCGGATGGAGCACGACCAGCGGGCCGTCCGGCCGCGCGCGCGCCGCCAGGCGCTCCGCCACTTCCGCGTCCGCCTGCCCGTCAACCACGAATCTCGGCCGCAGCGCTGGCGGAAGGACTCCGTCCTGCAGGCCCGCCTCGGGTGACGTGCCGAGCGGCCGGACCAGGGCGAGGGCGCGCTCGGCGCGGTGGCAGGAAGGCGGCAGCGGCACGCGCACGTTCGCGCACCAGTGCGCGCCTTCCCTGCTGCTTGCCGCGTCCGGGCCGATGCGGCGTCTGGCGCGCGCGCGCAAGAGGTGCAGCGCTCCCTTCAGGTTGCCCTGGAAGTCGATGGCCGCCGCATAGCCTTCACGCCGCAGCTCGGACAAGTGCGCGCCAAGCGCGCGGATTGCGCCGACTCCCGGCCGCGCGAGCGCCTGGCGCGGGAAGACGATCAGCCGGTCGATGCCCTCGACCAGGCGCAGGAGATCGGCGCAGCGGTCCTCGACCACCCAGTCCACGGCCAGTTCCGGCCGCGCCGCGCGCAGGGCGGAAAGGGCGGGCAGCGTCATGACGACGTCGCCGAGGGCCGAGAGGCGGATGAAGAGGACGCGCTCCGTCATGGGGACATTCTCGCCGCCTTTACGGCCGGCGCCAGCGCTACGATCGCCGTCGAGGTCTGCCGATGGCGCTCCGCGCGCTTCCCGACGGTTATCGCGATTTCAGCCAGGGGCGCATCCGGCTCCTGGCCCGGGCCGACCTCGCCGAGCTCCTGTGCGCGCGGGGCGCGCTCGCCGGGCGGCCTCCCGAGGCATGGGGCGAGCCGCTCGGCAGCTTGGGCGGCGGGCGCGTGCCGCTCATCGTCCTGCGCGTCGCGGGCTTCCCGCAGGAACTGCTGGTCAAGCGCGTGCGCCGCGGCGGCTGGCTCGGGCCGCTCCTGGGCGGCGCGACGAGCACGAACCGCGCGTTCGCCGAGATCCTGCTGGTGGAGTCGCTGCGCCGCGCGGGCGTGACCACGCCGCCCGTGCTCGCGGCCCGCATTACGCGGCGCTTGGGCCTCGAGCAGTGGGTCGGGATCGAGCTGGTGACGCCGCGCGTGGCCGGGGGCACGGATCTCGCGAGCTGGCTGGCGCAGGGCGCGCGGCCCGCCGCCCGCAGCCTCGTGCTCGCCGCGGCCGGCAGGAGCGTGGCCGCGCTGCACGCAGCCGGCGTGGTCCACGGGGACCTGAACCTACGCAACCTGCTGGTCGATCCGCGCGGCGAGGTGCACCTCCTCGACCTCGGGGCCAAGGGCGCGCACGCCGCGCGCGCGGGGAAGCGCGCGGCCGAGCTGGCGCGCCTCTACCGCAGCGCGCTCAAGCTCGGGCTCGCGCCGCGTCCGCTGACGGGCGGCGACGTGGTGCGCTTCCTCCGCGCCTACCGGCCCGAGGGCTGGCAGGAAGACTTCGCCCGCGCGCGCGCCGCCCTGCGCCGGACCTTGCCCTTCCACCGCCTCTCGTGGCTCCTCCGCGGCCGCGCCCGCTAGACTGCCTGCCTGGAGGCTCCCCATGCTGCTCCGCGCGTTCCTGGAGGGGTGCGCCGCCAAGCTGCTCTGGTCCTTCACGATCGAGGAACTCCGCGCATCGGAGACGGCGCCCCTATTCCAGATGGTCTTCCTGGCCGTGGGGTGCCTCCTGCCCGACAGCCGCCGCGCGCGCGACCGGAGGAGGCCGTGGCTTCCGACCTTCATCGTGGCCGCGGGGCTCGGCGGCGTTCTGTGCGCGCTGTGGTCCGACGTGGCCTGGGTCCGCGCGCTGCCAGGAGCCCCGGCCGCGGCCCTCGCCGCCGTACTCGGCCTCGCCTCGGGCCGCATGGTGCGCGCGACCCTGATCCGCGGCCCAACGCCCGCGGGCCGGCTGCGGCTCTGGTGCGCCCAGATCGGTGGCGCCGCCACCGTCATGCCCATCCTCGAGGTCGTGGGGCGCGCGCTCGGGGTGATGGGCTTCCGCTGCGCGATCGGCGCCGGGATCGCGACCCTGCTGCTCCTGACGGTCCTCGATCACACGAAGCGCACGGGCGAGCCGGCCGCACCTTCCGGCAGCGAGGAGCCCGCGCTGCCCTTGCCGCTCACGGCCGCGCTCCTGCTCGGCGCGGCTTTGGCCTTCCTCGCCGGGAGCGCCGGCTACCTCGCATGGGAACGAGTCCGGCATCTCCACACGGACCGCCTGTTCTACACGTGCAGGTCCGGTCTCGCCCTCGGCGCCCTCGCGGTCCTGCTGGCCGCGAGCCGGCCGGCGCGAGCGCTGCGGCTCCTCCCCTGGATCTGCCTGGCCGGCGCGGGCTGGATCGGACTGATCGCGCTCTGGACCGCGCGCGCGCCCGAACCCGACCTGACCCAGACGCTCCGCGAGCTACTGCGGCTGCGCGTGCTCGAGGGCTACAGCCACGACATCACGATCTCGGCGGCGCTGCTGGGCGTGCCTTCGTTCGCCCTGGGCTGCGCCGTGTCCCTGCTGCCGCAGGCCGGCGGCGACCCGGCGCGGCGCGTGGGAGCGCTCCTGCTTGCCTTGCTCGGGACGAGCGTGGTCTTCTTGGAGCCGCTGCGCGTCGCGTCCGCCGGATCCGGCGTGTGGCTCCTGGTCACCACCGGCGCCTTGCTCGCGGCGACGGGCGCGTGCACGTTCCGTCGCGCGCGCGCGAAGGGGATTCAGAACGAGCCCGCGATCTCGCCCTGGATAGACAAGGGCAGCAGGTAGTTCGAGTTCACGGACACCTGCGCGTGCCAGGGGAGGGGGCTGGGTTCGGCGAGCGCTCCGAGGGCCTTCATGGCGCAGCTTCGCTCGAAGATCGTCCGGTCCGGGCTGGTGAGGTCCACGAGCGAGTCGATGGCCTGCCGGTCTCCGAGCCGGGCCAGGGAAAGGGCGTGGGACGCCTTGTCCACGACCGAGTGCGCTTCCTGCAGTTGGTTGATCAGGCGCGCGCTGGCGCTCTGCTCGCCCATGAGGCCGAGGCCGAGAGCCACCTTGTGCCGCAGGTGCGGGTAGGGGCTGTCCTTAAGGACGGCGACACCCGCTGCGGCCGGACGTGGACGAACGTGTGTTGGTTGTGCTGCCACCACGACTCCCACAGGTCCACGGCGTTCGAGCGCCTCTTCCGGCCGGCCGTCGACGTCTTCGGTCCCAGGGCTCGGGCTCCGCTCGACGCGGGGCCTGGCGATTGTGCCCCGGGCTGCTGCGGCGGCGTGGGCATCGTGGACGCCGGCCCATGCGTCAGGTCCAAGATGATGAAGTCCCCGTTGTGGTCCTCGCCGATCGGCGGGTCGGGGGGAGGAGGCGGCGGCGGCGTGCACTGCGGGCTGCGAGCAAGGGCGGCGGGCGGCTGCACGACGAACGACTGGATTGCCGCGAAAAGCAGGAAGCTCCCCAACGTGACGAGATGACGGGCGCGCATGGCAGAGTCCTCCGCGCTGGCATGCTCAGGTCGGACAGGAGCTTGGCGAACGCCGTGCCTGACGTGCGGCCGTGGAATCGCGCGATTCGCGCGCTCCGCGCCCACTCCGGGCACGAAGCACGGGCGGCGCAGGTAACGTCGGTACCGCGGCGCCACCTTCCGGCGCCGCGCGCTCGCCCTCACGACGATCGGCCCGGCCCGTCAGGCGCTCTGCGCTCGTGGGACTTCAGCCGGTCGCGCAGCCAAACGCGCGCGAACTCCCAGTCGCTGCGCACGGCCCGCTCCGGCCGGCCGAGAATCTCGGCCACCTCGGCCTGGGTGCAGCCGCCGAAGAAGATCAGCTCCACGACCAGCGCCGCCGTTTCATCGCGCTTCGCCAGGGCGACCAGCGCCTCGTGCACGTCGAGCACGCTGGAGGGCTCGTGGTTCGTCGCCGGAAAGGAGTGCGACTGCGGCCAGTCCACGCGCTGCTCCTCGGGCGGCCGGCACGCCGCTCGACGGGCCGCGGCGCGGTTCACCAGGTAGTTGCGCATCGCGCGCGCCAGGTACTTGATCAGCTCCAGGCTGTCGGTGAACTCCGGCAGGTTGCCGGCCCGCTCGGTGCGCAGCATCCCCAGGTACACGTTGTTCACCAGCGAGAGCGTCTCTGGATCGAGGCGCTGGCCGCGCCGGCGCAGCAGAGCGTGCGCGCGCTCGGCGAAGCGCTGCTGAATGGTCGAACCGTACGGATCGAGCGCGTCTCCCCCCCTCTCGCCTGCCGGAGGGGCGCGTTCAGGCGCCCCCGCGTCATGAGACGTTCTTCCTTCGCGCTCCCGCGGATCGTCCTGCGTCATGATCTCCTCCGCCAGCGACTCCTCGACTGCTTCGCGTCTTCCTAGCATCGCGGCCGAGCCGCGACCAGGCGCTGGTCGCCGGCGCGAGCGGGAGGAGGCTCGGCGGCTTCTTCAAGCGGCTGCTAGGATCATCGCAGACGGCCCCCCGGCGAGGAAAGACGCATGCTCGACGAGCCCAGCGAAGACCCGGCGCGATTCCGGTGGACCAGGGCCGTCTTCGCTGAGGCCCTGCAACTGCCGGCGGCGCAGCGGGACGCGTACCTGGTCGAGAGGTGCGGCGAGGACGTCGGGCTCCTGGAGCGCCTGCGCGCCCTGCTCGCCGGGTACGAGGAAGAGGACCCGCTCTTCGACCGCCCGGCGGACGAGCCGGTCGTGCTGGGCGACAAGCTGGCGAGGAATGATCCCCGCGCGTGGGCGGCCTTCCTCGAGCAGCTCCGTTCCCGTGGTCCCGCCTGGACGCGCTACCGCGACGAGGGCGAACTGGGGCATGGCGGCATGGGCGCCGTCCATCGGGTGCGGGACCAGGACCTGGGTCGCGTTCTCGCCCTGAAGCGGATCCTGCCGGAGAAGAACACCGGCGAGCCGGTGGCGGAACAGGTCTCCCTCGGCCGCTTCTTGGAGGAGGCCCAGGTCACCAGCCAGCTCGACCACCCCGGCATCGTGCCGGTCCACGAGATCGGCCTCGACGACGCCGGCCGAGTGTACTTCACGATGAAGCTGGTGAAGGGGGAGAGCCTGAGCAGGATCATCGAGCGCGTCCACGACCGGCAGGACGGCGAGTGGACCATGAACCGGGCGCTGGGCGTCCTGCTGCGCATCCTCGAGGCAATGGCGTACGCGCACGCCAAAGGCGTGCTGCACCGCGACCTCAAGCCGGCGAACGTCATGGTCGGCCGCTACGGCGAGACCTACGTCGTGGACTGGGGCCTGGCACGGCTGGTCGGCCAGGAAGACCGCAAGGATCTGCGCATCCGGGACGACACCGAGATGTTCTGCGTGCGGCAGCGCCGCAACGAGGTGCGGGACGCCGCGTTCGACTCGCCGCTGGTCACGATGGACGGCGACGTCGTCGGCACGCCGGCCTACATGCCGCCGGAGCAGGCGCAGGGACGCCTCGACGAAATGGGTCCCTGGTCGGACGTCTACGCCGCCGGCGCCATCCTGTACCACCTGCTCACCGGGACCATGCCGTACGTGCTGGAGGGCGAGCGGCCGTCCCCGCGCGCGCTGCTGGCGCTGGTGCAGGCGGGGCCGCCGGCGCCCATTCACCAGGTCGCTCCCGCCGCGCCGCCGGAGCTGGCCGCGATCTGCGAGAAGGCGATGGCGAGACCGATCGGCCGCCGCTACGCCACCATGGGCGAGTTGGCGGAGCACCTGCGCGCCTACCTCGAGAATCGCGTGGTGCCGGCGTACGAGACCGGTCCCATCGCGGAGCTGCGGAAGTGGGTGGTCCGGAACCAGGGCACGGCCGCCACGGCGGCGGTCGCGTTGATCGGCGCATTGCTGCTGGCGTCGTGGGCGCTGCTGGAGAGGAACACGGCCCGGAGCCATGCAACGACCGCGGTGGCGCGCAAGACGGAGTTCGACCAGCTCGCGGGGGTGGTGCTCCTCGAGCAGGCGCTGGCGCGCGAGCAGGAGCTGTCTCCGGCCTGGCCGGAGCGGATCGATGCCATGGAGCGCTGGCTGGCGCAGGACGCCGCGCGCCTCCTGGCATTGCGGCCGGAGCTCGAGCGGACCGTCGCCGAGCTCGAGCGACGCGCGTCAGCGGAATCCGCCGGGCGGGGTGCTGATCCGGCGCTCGCCGCCGGGGCAGCGCCGCGCTTCGCCGATGAGTCGCAGCGGTTCCTGCACGACACGCTGGCCGGCGTCCTGGCAGATATCAAGGTCTTCGAGCAGGAGGACGTCCCGAACGTCGAGGCCCACCTGTCCTGGGCGCGCCGGATCGAGGAGCTGACGCTCCGCCATCCGCGGGCTCGTGCGACCTGGGAGGAGGCGCGCAGTGCGATCGCCCGCGCCGATGGCGCGGCGGCGAGCGTTCTCTACCGGGACCATCCCGTGGATCTCCAGCCGCAATGGGGGCTGGTGCCGATCGGCATGAACCCGGTGACGGGGCTGTGGGAGTTCTACGACCTGCGCACCGCCTATGATCCCAAGGGCGCTCTGGACCCGGGAGACATCGAGATCCCGGCGCACCGTGAGGACGGCGGCGTCGAGGTGGCCGAGGCAACGGGGCTGGTGTTCGTTCTGGTCCCGGGCGGAACGTTCTGGATGGGATCGCAAAAGGAGGACGCAGCGGCGCCCAGCTTCGATCCCGATTCGATCATGGATGAGACGCCGGTGCACGCCGTGACGCTGCAGCCGTTCTTCCTCGCGCGCCACGAAATGACGCAGGGCCAGTGGCTGCGCGTCACCGGCTCCAACCCGGCCTACTACGGCCCCAGGAACTACGGCGGCAACTGGAGCGCATCCGGCCGGACCGCCGA
>DYIW01000023.1:15527-32755 GCA_020723465.1 Phycisphaera mikurensis | reverse complement strand
GAGCAGCGGCTGCCTCAACAACAACCGTCCTACTCGGGGATCGACGCCATCTCAAGTCTTGGGTTGCGGGCGAAGCCCGCGCTAGGCAGAGCGGCGCGCTATCCTGTCACTCCCATGCGAGAACTCGTGATCCTGGGCTCCGGGACCGGCATCCCCACGGTGCGCCGGGGACCCGCGGGCTACGTTCTCGCCGCGGGCGGGGACGTCACGCTCATCGACCCCGGGCCGGGCGCGCTCAAACGGGCCTGCGATGCCGGCTTTCCCGTGGAGTCGATCGCCCGCGTGCTGCTCACTCACCACCATCCGGACCACTGCCTGGACCTCGCCGCGCTGCTCTTCGCGCGCAGGAACGCCCTGCTGGACCAGCGCTGCGGCGTGCTCGAGGTCATCGGCGGGAGCGGCACCGCGGACCTGCTGGCGGGCTTGCGCGGCGTGTTCGGCACCTGGGTCACGCTTCCCCCTGAGCTCCTGCGGGTCAGCGAGATCGGTCCAGGGCCGTTCCCGCTCGGCACCGCGCTCTCCGCCACGGCCTTCGCCATGAAACACGATCGCGCCAGCCTGGGGTACCGCTGCGAGTTCGCCGGCGGCCCCGTGCTCGCCCTCTCCGGGGACACGGACGAGTGCGCGGGGGCCCTGGCGCTGGGCGCGGCCGCAGACCATTACGTTCTCGAGGCGTCGCTGCCGGACTCGATGTACGCCGCCGGCCACCTCACCCCGGCGCGCGCCGCGCGCCTGGCGGCGCAGTGCGGCTGCCGCCACCTGATCTTGACGCACTTCTACCCGCCCGTGGACGTGGACGAGGCGCGCGCCACGGCGCAGGCGCTCTTCCCCGGCAAGGTGACGATCGCTGAGGACGGGATGCGCATCGCGCTGGACGCCGTGGAGGAGCCATGAAGCGCCTGCTCTGCCTGGCCGCGGCGGCCGCCCTCTGCGCCAGCGCGCGTGCGGCCGATGACGCCGCCCTGGTCAAGGAGGCGCTGGCCACCATCAACGCCCAGGACGTCATGGAGTGCGTGGAGTACCTGACGGCGGACGCCTGCGCCGGCCGCGACACCGGCCAGCCGGGCCTCACGCTCGCCTGCGAGTACGTGGCCGGGCGCTTCCAGGAGTGCGGCCTGGAGCCGCTGGGGAGCGCGGGAACGTTCCTCGCCGAATACGCGCTCACCGTGATGGACGCGGCGGAGGAGACCTCGTTGATCGTGGCCGGTGCGCGCGACGGCGACATGGACTGCGTCCTGCGCGAGCAGTTCATCCCGGCCGCGCGCAGCGCCGCGGGCGTGGCCGAGGGCGAAGTGGTGTTCGCGGGCTACGGCATCAAGGAGCGCAAGTTCCGCTGGGACTCGTACAAGAAGATCGACGCGCGCGGCAAGGTGGTCCTGGTGCTGACCCGCGAGCCGCGCGCCGACCGGGACAACCCACGGTTCTTCGAGGGGCTGGAGATGAGCGCCGTGTCGAGCCTGCGCGAGAAGGCGCGGGTCGCGTCGGAGCAGGGGGCCGTCGGACTGCTGATCAGCGCCGCCACGGACGAGGAGAGCGCCGTCTGGCTCAAGTCGCAGTTCCCGCGCCACGCGGGCGGCGGGCGGCGGCGCGGGGGCCAGGAGCTGGCGCTGCCGGCCGCGCTGGTAACGCCGGACGTGGGAGAGCGCATCGCCGGCCGGCCGCTGCTCGAGCTGCGCGACGAGATCGACGAGAAGCAGAGTCCGCAGTCCTTCGCCGTGCCGCAGGTGCGCGTGCGCCTGGAAGTGAGCCTGGCGGAGAAGGGGCTCTCCGCGGCCAACGTGGTGGCGCGCTACCGCGGCAGCGATGCCGATCTCGTCGGTGCCGCGGTGGTGGTGGGGGCGCACCTCGACCACATCGGCGTCGACGATCGCGGCCGCATCTACCGCGGGGCGGACGACAACGCCGCCGGCGTCGCCGCCCTGCTCGAGGTGGCCGAGGCCTACGCTACGAGCAAGCCGCCGACGCGCCGCTCCGTGATCTTCGTGGCCTTCACCGGCGAGGAGAAGGGGCTGCTCGGCGCGTACGCGTACGTGCACGAGCCGCCCGTGCCCATCACCCAGACCTACGCGATGATCAACATGGACATCATCTCGCGCGGCCGCAAGAACGCCATCGAGGCCACGCCGCCGCCCAAGGCGTCGTTCCTCGACCAGCTCCTGAAGAAGGCGGTGGCCCTGTCCGACTGCGAACTCAAGGTCGGCGACGGCGGCAAGGAGTTCTTCCAGCAGAGCGACCACTACGCCTTCCACGAGGCCGGCGTGCCCACCCTCTTCTTGAACGAAGGCGACGACCCGGAGGACCTGCACACCTGGAGGGACACGGCCGACAAGGTGCTGGACGAGAAGGTGGCGCGCGTGGCCCGGCTGGCCTTCGCCCTGTCCTACATGGCGGCCAACAGCGACCTCAAGGGGGGGCTGCGATGAAGGGCGAGCCGCGGGTCTTGATGGCGGCGGTGCTGGTCGCGCTAGCCGCGTTCCTGGCCATCGACCTGGCGCGCGCGGCGCGGCGCGAAGCGCTTTCGGGCAGCGCCGCGGCCGCGGGCAGAGAGGCGGACGGCGCCGCCGCCGAGACCGCCGGCGCCGCGGCGGAGGCGGACGTCCCCGCGCCGCCGTGTGCGGTGCCGGAGGTGCCTCCGGCGGTCCCTCCCTTCCTCCCGCCCCGTCCCGGGGGCGCGCCGCGCGCCGTGAGCCGCTCCGCGCTCGCGGGCCGCATCGACGAGCTGCTGGCTCATCCGAGCCTGAGCAAGGCCGCGGTGGGCGTGGCCATCCTCTCGGTCACCAGCGGCGCGCTGCTCTACGCCCGCGACGCCGAGCGGCCGCTGATCGTGGCCTCGAACGCCAAGCTCCTGACCGGCGCCGCGGCGCTCTCCCTGCTCGGCCCGGCGCACGCCTTCGAGACCCTGCTCCTGGGCCAGGGGGAGCTGGACGCCGCAGGCACGCTGCACGGCGACCTGATCGTCAAGGGCGCGGGCGACCCGGACTTCCTCGCGCCCGATCGGCCCTGGGAGGAGCACCTGCTGCCGCGCCTGGTGGCCGCGGCGCGCGCCGCCGGCCTCAAGGCCGTGACCGGGCGCCTGATCGTCGACGACCTGGTGTTCGACCGCCAGCACGTGGCGCCGGGCTGGAACCAGGAGAAGCTGGGCGATTCGTATCAGGCCCCCGTGTCGGGCTTCACCCTGTACCAGAACTGCCTGACGGTGCTGGTGGAGCCGGCGGGCGAGGAAGGGCAGCCGGCGGCGGTGCGCCTGGTCCCGGAGGGCTCCGTGTTCGTTCCGCGTGCCAACGTGCGCACCGCCGGGCCGGGCTCGAACCACCTCATCCACGTGCCGGCGCCGGTCAAGCCCGGTCCCGTCGGCGTCACCGGGAGCACGCCGCACGGCGCCACGCCCTGGCCGGTGACCGTGCCCGTGGCCGAGCCCGCGCGCGTGGCCGGACTGCTGCTGCAGGATGGCTTGCGCCGCGGCGGGATCGACGTGCCGGGCGAGGTCATGCTGGCCGAGTTTCCCTACGACCCCGGCGCCAGCGGCCTGCTGCGGCTCGGCGCGGTGAGCAGCCCGCTGGCCGCTGCTCTGCTCGAGATGAACAAGACCTCGTCCAACGTCATCGCCGAGCACGTGTACAAGCTGTGCGGCCACGCGCGCGAGCTGCGCGGCACGTTCGCCTCGGGCGCGGGTGCGGTGTTCTCCGTGCTGGAGCGCTGCGGCATCGAGCGCGGGCAGGCCGCCAGCTCCGACGGGTCGGGGCTGTCGCGGGGCAACCGCTTCGCCCCGTCTCAGATCGCGCGCCTGCTGGCGGCCTTCTACCGCAGCGAGTGGCGCACCGCCTTCCTCGACAGCCTGGCCGAGGCGGGCGTGGACGGAACCCTGCAGCGCCGTCTGGAGGACGAGGCCTACCGCGGCCGCGTGCGTGCCAAGAGTGGCTACATCGCCGCCGTGTCGGCCCTGTCCGGCTACGCGCAGGCGGACCACGGGGAGGTTCTGTGCTTCTCGATCCTCTTCAACGGTTACAGCGGCCGCAACGCGGAGATGAAGCGCATCCAGGACGCGATCGTCATGCTCCTGGTCGATCTGGAGGCGCCGTGAAAGGCCGCGGGTGAGGCACACGGATGGCGGCGATGGCTGAAGCAGGCGAGCTGGAACCGTGTCGCGCGGCCGCGGTTCAGGCCGCGCGCGAGGCGGGGCGGCGCATCCTGGCCTGGCGCGGCCGCCTGGGCCCGGGCGCTCTGGGCTTCAAGGGAGTGCGCGATCTGGTCACCGCCGCTGACCTGGAAGCGGAGCAGGTCATCCTCCAGGAGATTGGCGGCCGCTTTCCGGACCACGCGTTCCTCGCCGAGGAGACCGCCTCGGGCGCGGCCGCGCGCGGCCTCGGCGGCGCGGGGGCCGAGGCCGCCAGCCGGCCGGCAGGAAGCGCGACCGACCTGGGCCCGCTGCGGAGCACCATGGCCGCGAGCCGCTGCTGCTGGGTGATCGACCCGCTCGACGGAACGACCAACTTCGCCCACGGCCATCCCTTCTTCAGCGTCTCGATCGCGCTCTACGAGCGGGGCGAGCCGGCGCTGGGCGTGGTCTTCGCGCCGGTCCTGGACGAGCTGTTCGTGGCCGTGCGCGGCGCCGGCGCGACGCTGAACGGCCAGCCCGTGCGGGTGTCCACCGCCGCCAGCCTGACGGACGCGATCTTCGCCACCGGCTTCCCCTACCGCAGGAACCAGCTCTCCAGCCTGGAGAACAATGTCGAGCACTTCAACCGCTTCATCCTGGACGTGCGCGGCTTCCGGCGCTGCGGCTCCGCGGCCATCGATCTGGCCTACGTGGCGGCCGGGCGCTACGCGTTCTTCTTTGAGGCGCAGCTCGAACCCTGGGACGTGGCCGCGGGCGCGCTGCTGGTGCGGGAGGCGGGCGGGCGGGTGAGCGACTACGCCGGCGGGGAGGACTGGCTGTTCGGCCGCCGCATCCTGGCCTCGAACGGTGCCCTGCACGAGGTCGCGCGCGCGCGCCTCGGCTGACGCTTCTGGCCGTGCCCGGTCCGACGACCGATTGCCCGCGGCAAGATCGAGGCTATCTGCCTCATTGACCGCCAGGATCCTCGCGTGGTGCGAGCGTCTCCCGCAGCACTGACGGGCAAGGTGCTCTTCCCGCGGCGCGAGCCTTGCCAAGGCGCGGGGCGATCCGCGTGTCACGATTGGACCCAAATGGCCGAGTCCGCTTGCGGCGCCGCCACGATGCGGGGCGCTCGCTGGCCCCTCGGAAGAAGAAGAACACAATGACCCGCACGCCAAGCCTCCTGGCAGGATGCTTCCTTCTCGTCGCCGCCTCCGCGGCGGCGCAGCCCCGCTTCGTCATGTCACAGCGCCTGATCGAGGGCGCCGCCAACAGCTCCGCGTCGCCGGCGACGTCGACGGAGACGCCGACGTGGACATCGTCTCGTTCGACGGCGCGACCTCCTCGGGAATCTGGTCCGGCTTCCAGGTTCTCGTGAACGATGGGACCGGCGGCTTCAGCGCGGGGCCCCTGTCGCCCCTCCCGATCGGCGGCGGCTACGGCGTGATCGCGCCGCTCCTCGCGGACGTCACCGGCGACGGCCGGCTGAATCTCATCCTGCCGAGGAGCGCGGGTACGTCCAGCGCGCTCAGGGTCTACCCCGGGACGCCGGCGGGGACGTTCGTCGCCTTCGTCGAGGTGCCGATCGTCGATGGCGACGGCGAGCGGGACGCGGCGGGCTCGCACGTCGCGGACTGCTGGAGGCATAACGGCGACGTGGCCGGGATCATCCGCCAGTACGGCTCGGGCAATCAGGGCACGGGCGGCGCCGTGCCGGTCCTCGGCGCCTCGGGCCCGCTGCGCGTCGGATCGACGAGCGCGGCCCTGCGCGGCCGCCGGGGCCGGGGCGGCGCTCCCGCCCTGCTCTTGGCCGGGCTGCAGGAAAGCGCGATCGTGATCCAGCCCGGTGTGACGCTCCACACCTTTCCGCTCGCGGCGGTGCTGCCGCTCGCGCTGGGCGGGACGGCGGGCGTGGGGGGCGCCGGCGGCTTCGACCTGCCGGTCGCGATCGCGCCCGCCTTCGCCGGGATCACCTTCTACCTGCAGCTCGCCGTCGCCGATCCAGCGGCGCCCGGCGGACACGCCCTATCGAACGGCCTCAAGCTCCACTTCGGTTTGTGACTCTGCGCGCGGCGCCTGCTCGCGTGCGCCAAGACCCGGCGATCAGCCGCGCAGCGCCTCTTCCGCAGCCGCTGCTACGCCTCTACTAGATGTTCTGGAGCAAGTTCTGCAGCAGCTCTTCCGAGGCGCGGATGATGCGCGCGCTGGCCTGGTAGCCGCGCTGCGCCTCGATCATGCGCACGAACTCCTCGGCCAGGTCGACGTTGCTGCTCTCGAGCACGCCCGACTGGATCGTGCCGCCCGGGCCGCCGCCCACGCCGAACTGCGGCACGCCGGAGTTGACCGTGTCGGAGAACATGTTGTTCCCCTCGCGCTTGAGGCCGCCCGGGTTGGCGAAAGCAGCCAGCGCGATCTGGCCGTACGACTGCGTCTGCCCGTTGGTGAACACGCCGTTCACCTGCCCGTCCTCGGTCACGACGATGTCGGCGAGCGTGCCGGCCGCGTAGCCGTCCTGGCTGAGGGCCTGGGCCGTGGCCAGGCCGCCGAACTGGGTGATGCCGTCGATGCCGGCGCCCAGGTCGAGGTCGATGGTCTGCTGGCCCGTGCTGCTGAAGACGATCTCGATGTTGGTGTCGTCCGCTCCGCCGGCGCCCGCGGTCTGCAGGGTCCCTTCCTGATCGAAGGTGATGTTGCCTACACGGTCGTCCGTGAGCGTGCCGCTGCCGTCCGACAGGGCCGCGCTGAGGAACCACTCGGATCCCTGCACGCGCTCGAACGTCAGGCTGAGCACGTGCTCCTCGCCGTTGCGATCGTAGATGGTGATCGCCGTGTTCACCTGGTCCGGATCGGTGCCGTCCTGGGTGACCTCGAAGGACGTCTCGCTGAAGTTCGTCGAGCCGGTGTTGCCCGGCGAATCCTCCAAGGTGAGCGAGTACTGGGCGTCCCCGCTCTCCTGCGCCTCCACGACGATGTTGGCCTGGGAGTCGAGGTGCACATCGGCGTCGGTCATCAGGTTGTCGATGAAGTCGACCAGGTCCTGCAGCGTGGTGCCGTCGTTGGCCGCTCCGTAGACGAAGGTGGCGGCGAACTGGCTGCCGTCGCTGAGCGAGCCCTGGACCTCGATGCCATCGGTCCCGGCCACGTAGTCGACCGTGTTGGAGACAAGGTCGTTGAGGTCGGTGGTGCCGGAGGCCTGGGTCTGGGTGCCTTCGACCAGCACGGTCGACAGGCCCATGACGAAGGCCGGCGAGTTGTTGATGTCGGTGATCTTGATCTGCGAGTTGGAGCCGATGATGTCCGAGGTGAGCTGCACCGCGCCACCCACGTCCGCCGCCGTCACGCCGGTGGTCGCGGCGTTGATCGCGGCCGCGACCTCGGCCGCGGTGGCCGCGCCGATGTTGACGAAGTCGGAGGCGTGGAAGGTCACGGTCTGAGGCGGCCCGCCGTTCATCTGCAGGCTGAACGAGTCGCCGTCAGCGAGCGCGAACGGGCCGGCGTTGCTGCCCGTGATGATCGCGGCCGTGCCGGTGTAGAAGGGGCTTGAGGAGGAGAGGATCTCGGGGAGCGGTCCGTTGACCTTGGCCGGCAGGTTGCCCTTCAAGGTGATCTCCGAGGTCGCCTGGGGTGGGGCGATGGA
The DNA here is from genome assembly GCA_020723465.1 of Phycisphaera mikurensis. Classification (GTDB taxonomy): domain Bacteria; phylum Planctomycetota; class B15-G4; order B15-G4; family JADJEK01; genus JACQZJ01. Next base: position 25,022 of record DYIW01000023.1, on the reverse strand, counting down.
GTTCGGCGGCACGACGATGGACGAGTTGGTCGAGGACTGCACCAGGAAGCCGGTGCCGATCTCGACGAGCTGACCGCTGGCGTCGAAGCCGAAGGTGCCGGCGCGCGTGTAGTAGTTGCGCGCGCCGTCGTTCACCACGAAGAAGCCGGGGCCGAAGATGGTGAGGTCGAGGTTGCGGTCGGTGGCCAGCAGGGACCCGGAGTTGGTGTTCTGATCGATCGACTTGACGCCCACGCCCAGGCCGATCTGCGCCGGGTTCTTGCCGCCGAGGGTGGTGGTCGGCGCGGCTCCCGGGGCGATGGTCAAGGACAGCAGGTCGCCGAAGGTGACCCGGCTGCCGCGGAACCCGGTGGTGTTGGCGTTGGAGATGTTGTTGCCGATCACGTCGAGATAGGTCTCGAAGGAGCGCAACCCGGAAAGCCCGGTGAAGAGAGCGGTACTCATGCTGGGTCAACTCCCGTATCCAGCGCGGCGCGCGGCCCGTCTTGCCCGGGACGCGCGGCGCGGTCACTCGTCTTGATTGTCCTCATCCGATCCGTCGTCCGCGGCGCCGTCACCCTGGCCCGCGTCCCCGATGATCCCGGTCACCAGGTTCATCGGGACCTGCGCGCCATCCACGTCTAGCAGCAGCCCGTCGCCGTTGAGGTGCACCGAGCGCACCAGACCGGTGCGCGTCTCGCCGGTCTCCTCGTCGGTGTACTCCACGACCTTGCCGACCAGGCTGGCTGATTGGGTGAAGGCGTTCTGACCGGCAACGATCTCCTCGATGGCGATGAGGTTGGTCATCTTGGAGCTGAGCTGCTCGATCTGCTCGACCGTGGCGAAGGCGGACATCTGCTGGATGAGCGAGTCGTTCTCCAGCGGTTCGAGCGGGTTCTGGTTGGAAAGCTGCGCGACCAGCAAGTTGAGGAACATGTCCTCCGTGTTCCGCGAGCCGGCGCCCGGCAGGTAGCCGTACTTGTCGAGGATGGGCGATCCGGAACTGATCGAGCTGATGGTCATGACTGTCTCCTTTCACACCGTGATGTCGACCAGGCCGGAGTGGCGGCCCGGGGCCGCCGCCGGCTGAGGTTCCTGGTCGCCCGCGGGCTCCGCGCCGCGTTCCGCCGCCTCGAGCTGCTCCGGGAGCGAGCGCGCGTCGGCCTGGCGCGCGTCCGCGCCCGTGTCCAGGTCGATGTCCAGGGCGTCCAGGTCGATGCCTGCCTCCCTAAGAGTCTCGGCGAAGGACGAGAGATCGTTGCGCAGCGCGCTGACGACGTCCTGGCGCGTGGCCAGGACCGAGACGCGCAGCGCGTCCCCGCGCAGCTGGAAGGTGAGCTTGAGGGTGCCGAGCTCCGGCGGCTCCAGACGGATCTGCAGCTCGCGCACGCCCGGCCGCGCCTGCAGGCGCACCTGCGACAGGATCGACTGCACGGGCACGGGCGCGGCTGGAGCCGGCGCCGAGGCGCTCGCCCCGCCGAAGGGACGCAGGGCCGGAGCGTCGGCCGGCGCCGCCGCCAGGGCGGATGCGCTCGCGGCCGGCTTGGCGCCGGGTGCCGCCGCGGCGGCTGCCGGTGCGCAGCCGGGCTCTGCCGCGGGCGCGCGCGTGCCGGAGCGCAACCCGGCCTGCTGGCCGAACTGGGTCGTGGACTCTCCCTGCGGCGCGCCGCTCCCGGCCGCGGAGACCACCGGATCGGGGCTGGCGTCCTTCCCGGAACCGCTCGCGGCCTCGTCTCCGCCGAAGGCGCCGCGGCAGCCCGGCGCCTCGCGCCCGGTGGCGTGCTGTCGGCCCGGGCGCAGGCGCGGCGGCGCGGAGTGCCCGTGCTCAGCCAGGAAGCGGGCCGCCTCGGCCGGCAGGCGATCCGGCTCCGCGGGCGGGGTGCCTTCCGCGGGCAGTCCGCCCCCGGCGGGCTTCTCGGTCGACCCCTCCGCGCCGCCGCGCGGCAGGCCGGCAGCCTGGGGCGGCGGGGACGGCCGTTCGACCAGCGCCGGCGCGGAGGGAGTGGGCGGGGCGGAGTCGCCCGCTGCCGCCGCATCGGTTCGGGCGGGGTCGGGCGCCGGGCCGCTGGCCGCGGAAGCGACCGGCGCGCCGGCGGGGGCAGGCTGCGGCTGAGGGAGAGGCTGGGCCGCGCCGCCCGGACACGGTTCGACCGCCGCGCGCGCGGAAGGTCCGGCGGGAGGAGTCGAAGCGGCGGCCGGATCCCCCGTCGTCACCAGCGGCAGGGCCGCGGGCGCGGGCGGGGAACCGCCGCGCGGACCCGCCGCCGGCTGGTGCTGGGCCGCGGCGGGCGCGGCCGTCCCGGTGGAGTCCGCCGGCGCCGCGGGCGGGGTGGTTGACGCCTCGGCCTCGGCGGGGCTGGCCGCGGCGTCCGCCTCTCCTGCGTCGTGGACCGGCTCCGCTTCCTGCTGCCGCCGGCCGCTCGCGTCCTGGGTCGGATCGCTGCCGCGTGCCTCGCTGCCCGTCTCGGGCCGCTCGGCGTGCGCCAGAGCCTCCAGGAAGGTCTCTCCCGCGGCAGCAGCGCCGTCCCAGCCTGCTGGCGCGGCCGCCGCCGGCGCGTGCGCGCCGGCCGGCATGAGATCGCTGATCGGGTCGATCACGACGTAGGTTCCTCCAGTGCGTCGCTTCGGGCAAGGCAAGGAGCGTGCCCAATGCGGTGCCGCGCCTGGCGGCGGCTGGAGGAGCCCTGTTCCGCCGGGAGTTGCGGCGGCCGGGACGCGCCAGCGGCGCGCCCCTGGCGGCGGCCGTTCCGGGAAAAGGTTTCCGCCGGCTCCGGCCCTGGCAAGAAGAAGCTGCGGGCGCGGCGGGCGCTGGCTCGCGGCCTGGTCCCTTCGCCGCTGTGGCGCCGCGCGACTCTTGCCGGAGGCACGCGCGCGCCGCTCCAGCTCGATCCCGCGGAATACCCTCTAAAGTCCGCGGCCATTTTGTCGAAGAACGATATGCACGAGCCAAGGAGCAGCAGCCATGGAGATTCGCGGTCCCGACAACACGCACTGGAAGGACGTCGATCGGGCGGGCGACTCGTGGAAGGCGGAGCGCCCGGCTGAGGCGCGGGGCGCCGGCGCGACCGGGCCGGACGGCCACATTGAGCAGGACCGTCTCGATACCAGCGCGTCCGAGGTCATCGATCGTTCGATCGCGGAAGCGCGCCGCGTCATGGAGGAGCACGCGCGGGAAGTGGCTCTGCGGCGCGAGGAGCTGCTCGCGCTGGCAGACGATCCGGAGGCGGTGCGGAGCGCGGCGCGGGAGTTCCTGGCGCAGGAGGGGCGGGAGCAGGGCGCGGACGCTTGAGTGCGAAGCAGCGGACCGGATGCCCGGCCGGCGCGCCAGGGGGATGGCCCGCCAGCCGGGCGCTTCCTTGCAGGCCCGCGCGCCCGTCGAGGCTCGCGGGGCGAGGGACGGCTCAGTGGGACGGGAACTCCGGATAGTGTTCGCGCAGGCAGTCGGGGCACAGCCCGTGGCTGAGGCGCGCGTCCGAGTGGTCGTGCAGGTGCGTTTCCAGTGAAACCCACTGGTCGCCGGCGCGAATCCGCCGGCAGTGGGAGCAGATGGGCAGGAAGCCCTCGAGGTGCTTGACGCGACGCAGGAAGGAGTTCGTGAGCCGGATGACGGCGAGGCCGAGCGCGAGCACCAGGGCCGTCTCGAGCGCCGCCTCCTGCCAGTTGACGGGAGTGCGCGGACCTCCCAGCAGCCGGCTCGGGGCATCGAGGAGCTCGTCCAGCCAGAGGACCGCGATCACCGCCGCGAAGCCCGCGGCCTCATAGAGGATGACCTGGCGCGAGATGCGGTTCACGCGCGCATGCTACCCGCCCCGCCGGGCAAGGGGCGCTGGTCGATGCGCGCGCGGCTCAGGTTCGGCTGGCGGATGCCGTCAGGGTGGCGGCGATGCGCGCGGCGGCGAAGCGGGCGAACCAGCGCGGCGAGGTGTTCATGATCTCGGGACCGAACACGGTCTCGCCGGTGGCCGCCTGATCGGCGAAGTACCACTCCATCGAGCGCACGGCCTGGGCGTCGCTGCCGTCCACGAAGTCCGAGACCGACCAGACGATCTTGCCGGTCTGCACGTCGACGAGCTGCGCCGTGATCGCCAGCGCCTGGGGAGCGTAGGGCCGGTAGAGCGTGACCGAGCCGAAGAGCACGGCCTCGACGCCGTAGCGCCGGCCCAGCTCGATGATGCATCTCACCGGGATACGGCCGGTGCGCTGCGGGCCTTCGGCCGGCCGGAGCATCGCGTCGCTGGCGTTGGGCTGGACCACGCTGAAGCGGCCGAGCTTGAGGATCTCGTCGCGCAGTGCGTCGGACACCACGAGCGTCCCCGGACCCTGGCCCGATTCGTCCGCCAGGGGCAGCGCCAGGATGCGGCGCACCAGCCCGTCGTCGATGCTGCCGTCGCGGAAGGCGCAGGGTGGAGGGAGCGGCGCGCCCTCGAACGGGCGCCACAGCCGGTCGAGCTGGCAGCCGCAAAGCGGCAGCAGCGCGGCGGCGAACAGGAGAGCGCGTGCGTGTCGCATCAGCCGCCTCCCCGCGACACGGTGCGCGCCGCGATCTCGCGCTCCAGGAGCTCCTTCTCGAAGGCGAGGCGCTGGCGTTTCTCCACGGCGAACATCTCGGCCAGGGTCTTCCTCTCGCTCTCCAGGCGCTCGCGCTCGCGCGTCAGCTCCTCGACCGTCTGGCGCAGGGCGTTCTGCTGCTCGGAAAGCGTCGCGATGGCGTCTTCCTGGCTCTGCACCTGGCTCTTCAGGCTGGCCAGCGCCTCGTTCGCCGCGGCCAACCGGCTCTCCAGGTCGCGCCTCTCGGTGAGCGCCTTGGTCAGGAGATCGCGCAGGTGCTCGTTGTCCTCGAGCAGCGTGGTGCGCGCGGTCTGCTGCACGGCCGACGCGTCCTTGGCGGCAGCCGGCGTCTGATCCGACAGCACCATCGAACCATTCGGATCGGCGGCCGTTCGCGTCGAGAAGGGCTCCCGAGGCAGCTGGCAGGCCGCGCAGCCGAGCAGGGCCAGGAGGGCCAGGATACGCATCGTCATGGTCTCATCTCCTTCGTGCCGAGGAGGCGCTCCGCGGCCTCCTCAATAGTCGCAGTGGATCTCGATCTTGCGCCCGCAGGTGCACACCGCGGTGATGCGCCGCACGCGGCCGTCCACGCGGTGCACGGTCAGTTCGGGTTCGCCGCCGGGATCTCCGGCGCCGAGCGCCGGCAGCTCCGCGGCGCGGCTCTCCTTCATGGCGCGCAGGATGGCGCCCGGCTTGATCCCGCGGGCGGCGTCGTCGGTCTTCTGATCAGGCATGTCCGTCCTTTCGCCGGCTGGCGAGACGCGCGCGCACCTTGCGCTGGGCGCAGGCGAGGATCTGGCACACGCGCGACTCGGTCACGCCGAGCACGTCCCCGATCTCCTTGAGGTAGAGCCCTTCCGAGAAGTAGAGCACGAACACCTGGCGCTCGCGCTGCGCCAGGCCCGCGATCGCCTGCTGCACCAGCTCCAGCTCTTCATTGCGCGCCGCCCGCTCCGAGGGCTCGACGGCGGCGGTGTCGATGGGTTCCGCGCAAGCGTGCGCGACGTCGAGAGTCACGCTAGAGCGCAGCAGGCGGTCTTCCTCGGACTGGGCCAGCAAGGCAGCGACCTGGGTCGCGCCGATGTTCAGCGCCAGCGCGATCTCGTCCGGCGTGGGCAGGCGGCCGCGCGTGGCCCGGAACTCGCGCTCTAGGTCGAGCAGCTCCTTGAGGCGCGCGCGCGCGCCGCGCGGCAGCGGATCGCAGCGGCGCAGCTCGTCGAGCACGGCCGCGCGGATGGCGAGGAAGGCGAAGGTGCGGAAGGAGGCCCCGCGCGCCGGCTCGTAGGTGCGCGCGGCCTTGAGCAGGCCGAGCGTGCCCACGCTGATCAGGTCGTCCCGGTCGATCTCCGGTGGGATGCGGATCGGCAGCCTGCCGACCACCCGGCCGACGAGGTCGAGGTGCCGCAGCGCCAGCGCGTCGCGAGCGGCCTGGTCGAGGATGTCGTCGATGACCGGAATACCCATGACCTGTTCAATCCGGGGTGACCGGAGGAGGGTTCTTCTCCTCATCGGCTCGATCGACGCGGCGGTTGAGTGCCGCCGCGATCAAGCTGACGGCGCCGACCAGCAGGGCGGCGAGCAGGGCGCGGCCCAGCGCCACCTCGGCGCGCGCGCGCCAGAGCAGGGCGAGCGCCAGCGCCAGCGCGAAGCCGGCGGCGGCGACCCGCACCGCGGCCTGAAGCTGGCTGCTCATCGCGCGGCCGGCTCCATGCTGCTCGACCTCCTGCCCAGGACCAGGTCCGCGATGAGGTTGCGGCTGGAGCGCGCCAGGTCGCCGCTGAGCAGGCGCCCGTGTCCGAGGGCGGCCACCGGCAGGCCAAGCTCGGCCGGCAGGTTGACCAGGCAGCCAAGGCGCTCCGCCTCGTCCACCTTGGTGAAGACCAGGCCGGCCGGGGCGAAGGGCAGGAAGGCGCGCACGCTGGCGCGGAGAGCGCGCGCTTCCATGCTGGCTGGCAGGACCAGGTAGGCCACGAGCTGGTGCGGGAGGTTGAGGCGCTCGCGCAGGGCGGCGAGCGAGGCGTTCTCGCGGAAGCCGAGCCCGGCCGTGTCCACCAGCAGGGTAGTGAGCTTCCCCAGGGAGTCGACCGCGTGCAACAGGTCCTCGGGCCCGCGCACGGCCCGATAGGGGATCGCCAGGCGCTCGGCGCAGCTCGCCAGGATCTCGCCGGAGCCCGGACGGTCGGCGTCGAGCGTGATGACGCCGAAGGAGGAGTCGCCCGCGCGCCGGCTCTGCTCCGCCAGCTTGGCGATGGTGGTCGACTTGCCGGCGCCGGGCGGGCCGACGAACGCGTGACAGCGCGCCTTCCTGGCGGCGCTCGGTCCGGTTCCGGGAATGAGTCCGGCCAGCGCAGTGCGGCACAGGTCGCTCTTCGCGGGATCAATGGGATCGCCCTCCTGCTCGGGCGCGGCCCGGAGCACCTTGAGCACGCGCTCCAGCAGCTCGGCGGCGAGGTCCTGGTCGAGCAGGCGCTCGGCCACCTTGGCCAGACGCGGCAGCACGGCGGGGAGCGGGCCAGCGCCCGCCTCGGCCGGCGCGGGCGCTGCCTGGCGCATCTCGCGGCGCAGCAAGGCGAGCTCGGCGCGCAGCCGCATCAGGCCCTCGGCGGGCTCTTCGCGCTCCACGTCGGCCGCGACCACCTCGGCGCCGCCAGCGCCGTCGTGCGTCTCCAGGACCAGGGCGTTGGGTCCGAGCTCCTGCTGCACGCGCCGCAGCGCGTCCGCGACGGAGCGCCCGTGGATCGTCCTCAGCCTCATGCGATCACCTCTTCTGCCATCTCGGGCAGCCTGACGACGGAGACGGGTTCGATGTTTCTGACGCCGGCGATCTCGTTGTAGGAGAGCACCGGGATGCGCGGCCGGTCCTCGAGCAGCGGCAGCGCCAGGACGCGCCGCAGCGACGGCCGCACCACGACCACCGGGCTGCGGCCCTGCGCCAGCACCTGGCGGGCCGCCTGGCGCACCAGCTCGGCCACGCGCCGCAGGGTGTGCCCGAGCTGATGCGGGTCGGCGGCCAGGTCGGCGAGGTGCTGTTCGAGGGCCGGGTCCAGGGTCACGGCGACGAGCGTGCCGCGGCTGTCCACCGCGGCCGCGGAGATGGTGCGCGCCAGGCGTTCGCGCACGAACTCGGTGAGCACGTCCGGGTCCTTGACGCGCGGCGCGTGATCGGCCAACGCCTCGAAGACTACACCGAGATTGCGGATGGCCAGGTTCTCGCGCAGCAGGTTCTTGAGCACGCGGTGCACGTCGCCGAGATGGAGCTGGCCGCCGAGCACCTCCTCCACCAGCGCCGGCGCGCTCTTCTTGAGCTGGTCGATGCGTCCCTGGGTGTCGTCGCGCGAGAGGATCTCGTGGGCGTGCTGGCGCAGCGTCTCGCTGAGGTGGGTGGCCAGCACGGCCGAGGCTTCCACCACGGTGTAGCCCTTGGCCTCCGCCTCGGCGCGCAGCTCCTCGCGCACCCAGTAGGCCGGCAGGCCGAAGGTGGGGTCGCGCGTGAGCACCCCCTGGATGGCCTCGGCGTGCTCCGCCGGCGGCATGGCCAGCACGCAGCCGGGCGAGAGCGTGCCGTCGGCCACCTGCTCGGCGCCGATGAGGATGCGGTAGCCGCGCGCGTCGAGGCTGGCCGAGTCGCGCACGCGGATGGGCGGCAGGACCAGGCCCAGCTCGGCGGCGAAGCGGCGGCGCAGCGCGGCGATGCGCTCGAGCAGGCCTCCGCCCGGCCCGCCCTGCACCAGGCCGACCAGGCGGTAGCCGACCTCCACGAGCAGGCGGTCGACCTGCAGGATGTCGGCGATCTCGTCGGCCTCGGACTTCCTGGCCGGAGGAGGAGGCGGCGGGGCCTTGCTCGCCTCGGCCTCGCGGCGGCGCGCCAGGCGGCCGAGCACGAAGATGGAGAAGGCCAGCAGCAGGAAGGGCAGGGGCGGCAGGCCGGGCATGAGCCCCAGGACGAGCGCGGCGGCGGCGACCAGGAGGAAGGTGCGCGCGCGCGAGAAGAGCTGGCGGCCGAACTCCGCCGGCAGCGAGGCGTCGGCCGACGATTTCGTCACGAGCAGCGCGCCGGAGATGGAGACAACCAGCGCCGGCACCTGGGCCACGAGGCCGTCGCCGACGCTCAGGATCGAGTAGGTGTGCGCCGCCTCGGCCAGGGAGAGCCCGCGCATGAGGCCAATGATGCCGCCGCCCAGGAGGTTGACGACGGTGATGACCAGGCCGGCCACGGCGTCGCCGCGCACGAACTTGGAGGCGCCGTCCATGGCGCCGTAGAACTCGCTCTCGCGCATGAGCTCGGCGCGGCGCGCGCGCGCCTGCTCGCCGTCGATGACGCCGGCGCTCAGGTCGGCGTCGATCGCCATCTGCTTGCCGGGCAGGCCGTCCAGGGTGAAGCGCGCCGCCACCTCGGAGATGCGGCCGGCGCCCTTGGTGATGACCACGAACTGCACGATGAGCAGGATGCTGAAGACGATGATGCCGACGACCAGGTTGCCGCCGACGACGAAGTTGCCGAAGGCGTCGATCACCTGGCCGGCGTTGCCCTTGAGCAGGATGAGCCGCGTCGAGGCGACGTTCAGGCCCAGGCGGAAGAGCGTGAGGAAGAGCAGCAGCGAGGGGAAGGAGGTGAACTCGCGCGGCGCCGCGGTCGCCAGCACGGTGAAGAGCACCAGCAGCGAGAGGGTGATGTTGCCGGCGAGGAGGACGTCGAGGAAACGTGCCGGCACCGGCAGGATGAGCAGCGCCAGCATCAGGCCGACGGCCAGGACGAGGACCACCTCGCCCCGGGCGGCGCCCGCGCGCGCTGTCGCCTGTCCGGTCACGCGCTCCTCCCGACACGCTTACGGGTCTTCATGATGGCCGCGAGCACCTCGGCCACGGCCTGGTAGAGGTGCGGCGGGATCTCGTCGCCCGGGTCGACCGTGTCGTGCAGGGCGCGCGCCAGCGGCGAATCCATGCTGATCCAGCCCAGCTTGGGATCGA
>DYIW01000023.1:0-15517 GCA_020723465.1 Phycisphaera mikurensis | reverse complement strand
CAGGGCGCGCGCCAGCGGCGGGTTCTCCACGATGGGGACGCCGGCCGCCTCGGCCAGCTCGCGGATGCGCTGCGCCACGAAGTCGCGCCCCTTGGCCAGCACCAGCGGCGCCGGCATGTCGCGCTCGTACTTCAAGGCGACCGCGTAGTGCGTCGGGTTGGTGATGACCACGGACGCGCGCGGCACCGCCTCCATCATGCGGCGGAAGGCGATCTCCCTTTGCCGCCGGCGGATGCGGCCCTTGACCTCGGGATCGCCGAGCGTGTCCTTGGCCTCCTGCTTGACTTCTTCCCGGGTCATGCGCAGGTCCTGCTCGTGCTGCCGGCGCCGCAGCAGGTAGTCCAGCAGACTGATCGCGACCAGGGTGAGGCCGACGTACAGGAGCACGCGCACCACCAGCGCGCCGGCGTGGCGCGCCAGGGCGTGCAGGGATTCGGTGGCGAGCAGCTCCGGGACCTCTGCCCAGACGGCCAGGTAGAAGGCCGCCACCAGGAAGACGAGCTTCAGCATGGAGGTGGCGGTCTCGATCAGGCTGCGGGCGTTGACGAAGCGCGCCGGCGAGAGCTGCGGAGCGAGCTTCTCCGGGCGCGGGCGCAGCCGCTCCGGGATGAAGTGCAGCCCGCTCTGCGCCAGGGAGACGACCGCGGCGACCGGCACGAACACCAGCAGGAAGGGGAGCATGGCCAGGAGTGCGCCGCGCAGCGCGCCCAGTCCCAGGAGCACGGCGTCCTGGTCTCCCGCGGCCGGCAGCGCGCCGAGGCAGCCGCCCAGGCACTGGTGGAAGCCGGCGCTGATCCTGCCGCCCCAGAGCAGCGCCAGCAGGGCCGCGATGACCGTGAGCACGGCGAAGGCGAGGTCCGGCGAGCGGGCAACACGGCCCTCCTCGCGCCCCTTCTGGCGCCGCTTCTCGGTCGGGTCCTCGGTCCGCTGTTCCTTGTCCTGTTCGACCATGACTTCCTAGCGCGGCGCCAGGCCGCACTGCACCCAGGCGCAGATCTGCTCGGTGAAGCGCGCGATGAACGGCACGAGCCTGGGCAGCACCAGCGCCGCCAGGAAGATGGCCAGCAGCAGGCGCAGGGCGTAGGCGAAGTAGAAGATGTGCAGCTTCGGCAGCACGCGCGCGGCGATGGTGGTGAACACGGTGAAGACCATGAGCACCAGGCCCGCGGGCAGGGCGATGCCCACGCCCCAGGCGATGGCGGCGCCGCAGCCCTCGCCGAGAGGCTGCAGGAGCTGCACGGGACGGACGGCGGCGCCGGCCGGGATGAGGGTGAACGAGCCGCGCACGGTGCGCAGCATCAAGCCGAGGCCGCCGAGCTCGACGAACAGGATGAGGCCGATCAGCTCGAACAGGCGCGCCAGCAGCGGCACCGGCAGGCCGCTGTCCGGGTCGATCTGCGAGGCGACGTTCAGGCCCATTTCCTGTCCCAGGAAGTCCCCGGCCACGGCGAGGGCGTGGAAGAGCAAGGAGAAGGCGAAGCCGATGGCCATGCCGATGAGGATCTCGAAGGGAACGGCGCAGGCCGTGGCCAGGGGCGAGAGCGCGAGCTGAGCGCGGCTCAGGGGGAAGGGCACGAGGACGCAGGCCAGGGCCAGGGCGACCGCCAGGCGCACCAGGCGCGGCGCGCCCGGCCCGGCCAGGATGGGGAAGGCGGTCGCCACCCCCAGCACGCGCACCAACGGCAGAAGCGGAAGCTGTTGCAGCGTCAGGCCGTCCACGCGCGCTACATCCTCTGCGCCAGCACGTCGCGCATCAGGGACACGGTGAAGTCGACCAGGGTGCGCAGCATCCAGGGCGCCAGCACGATGGTCATGATCACGGTGATGATGATCTTGGGGACCACGGTCAGCGTCTGCTCCTGCAGGTTGAGCACGGTCTGCAGGATGGCGAGCAGCAGGGCGACGCCGAGCACGGTGGCCAAGAGCGGCGCGGCGACCGTGAGGGCGAGCAGCAGCATCTCGCGGGCGAGCTCGACGGCGGCTTCCGGCGGCATGGGGCGCGTCTCAGGTAGTGGCAAACGACATGGTCAGGGACTGGACGACCAGCGACCAGCCGTCCACGAGCACGAACAGGAGGATCTTCAAGGGCATGGCGATCATCGTCGGCGGGAGCATGAACATGCCGAGCGACAGGAGGATGCTGGCGACCACCAGGTCGATGAGGACGAACGGCAGAAAGAGGATGAAGCCCATGCGGAAGGCGGTGCGCAGCTCGGAGAGCACGAACGCCGGCACGGCCACGGTGAAGGGCAGGGCGGCGGCGTTCTGCGGGCGCTCCTGGCCGGAAAGGCGCAGGGACAGCAGCAGGTCCTCCTCGCGCGTGTGGCGCAGCATGAACGTCCGGAACTCGGCGGCGCAGCCGGAGACGGCCTCGGGCAGGGGGATCCGCTCCTCGAGGAACGGCTGGATGGCGCGTTCGTGGGCGCGCCCAAGGGTCGGGGCCATGACGGCCGCGGTCATGAAGAGCGACAGGCCGATGAGAATGAGGTTGGGCGGCAGCTCCGGGGCGCCGATGGCGCGGCGCACGAACGCCAGCACGATGATGATGCGCGTGTAGGAGGTGATGGTGAGCAGCAGCGCCGGCAGGAAGACCAGCAGCGAGAGCAGCAGCAGCACGCGGACGGGCGCGGCCAGGTCGCGCAGGGCCTGGTCCAGGGGCGTGGACCCGGGCGGGGGGGCCGCGGTGCCTGGGTCGGGAACGTGCGCGGGCGCGACGATCGGCGCCGCCGCCTGCCTCTCCCCGGCCTGCTGCGCCCAGGACGGGGGCGCGAGCAGCAGGCCAGCGAGGGCGAGCGCGAGGGCGGCGCGCAGCTTCATCGCCGGCGCCCGCCGTCGAGGAAGCTGGGGAAGGAGGGTTCGCTGCGCTCGTCGGCGGCAAGGTCGTCCACCTCCCTTTCGGCCGCGTCCTGCGGCAGGGAGGCGAGGTAGTGAATCCCGCGCTCGGAGTTGCCGATCAGGTACTTGCGGCCGTCGCAGCGGATGAGGTGGATCATCCTGCGCCCGCCGAGCGGCAGCGTGTCCACGACGTGCAGGACGCCGTTCGCGGCGGCGAAACGCCGGCCGCCGCGCAGCAGCAGGACCAGCCCGCCGCCCAGCAGGACGAAGAGCCCCAGCGTGACCCAGACGCCGGTCAGGGACGGGGCCAGGTCCTTGAGCGCGGCGGCCGCCGCGTCCTCCTGCGGCAAGACCATGTCGGCGGCGGCGCGGGCGCTTGCGTCACCGCGCGGCGCCGCGGCCAGACCGGCGGCGACGCCGAGGACGCAGCACAGGCCCAGCGCGGCGCCGAGGCGCCGCGAGGGTCGCGCCCGCGCGAGGGCCGCGCCGAGCGCTGGGAGGCGGAGTTTGTTCATCGACCACGCTCCGTGGCCCCCTCAGGGCGCGCGCGGCGTCCCGGGGTCGGCCACGGGATCAGTGGTCGGCAGGAATGGCACCCGTCCTTGAGCGGAACGGGAAATGTTTTCCGGTCAGGTCCTCACGTCCAGCCGGCCGCCGCGGCCGCCCGCCCCGGCCGGTGGCGGGGGACGGACCCTGCTGTTCAGCGCCGCGAGCGCCTCGCACAGGCCGTCGCGCGCCTCCACCAGGCGCCCCAGCAGGGCGCTGATCTCGCTCATGGCCCGGTCGACCGCGGCGCGCGTCTCGGGGAAGCTCGCGGCGGGGACGGGGTTCTCCGCCAGGGCCAGGTTGAGGCACGCCAGCGCCTCGAGCACCGGCTGCACCGAGCGCGGGTCGCGCGCCTCGGCGCGGTCGAGGCGGCCGAGGAGGGTCTCCAGGGCCGCTCTCACCGCCTCAGGCGTCCCCGTGTTCGCTGCCGCTCTGGAGGATCGCATCGAACCCCTCCTTCAAGGTGGTGAGGATTTCCTCGGCGCCGGCGAGGGCGCGCGGGTCATGGCACGCCTTCCTGCCGAGGAGCTGGGTGAGGATGAACACGTACAGGGGCTCGAGCCGAGCGGCGATCTCGCCGCCCTGGTCCTTGTCGAGCGCGCCGAGCAGCTCCGCCACGAGTCCGCGGGCGCGGCTGGTCTGGGCGCGGCAGCGCACCAGGTCGCCGCCCTCGGCGTGCTGGCGCGCGCGCTGCAGCGCGCGGATGGCCGCGGCGAAGACGCGGATCACCAGGCGCAGCGGCGAGTCGGTCAGCACCTCGTCGCGCTGGTACGTGGCTGCGGGACTCGCGGGCCTGGTCACGAGCTGCTCCAGTTCATGGCGAAGGTCGCGAGGTAGCTCTGCTGCGCCTGCAGCCTGCCGATGAGCGCCTCGAGGGCGGCGAACTGCCGCACGAGCATCTCGCGGTACTGCTCGGCGCGCTGGTCGAGCGACTCCACGCGCTCGTCGATGTCGTCGATGGTGTCCGCGAGCGCGTCCAGGCGGGCGTCGACCGGGCCGGTGAGCGGCAGGAGCACGTCGTCCAGCAGGTCGTCCATCTTGACGAAGAAGCCGTCCGGACCGACGGTGAGCGTGGCCGCGGCCGGAGCCGTTCCGGTGTAGCGCACCTCCACGCCCGCGAAATCGCCGCTGCCGGTGAGGTACTGGCCCGCGCCGGTCGCCGCCTGGCCGCCGATCGTCCCCTGCACATCGAGGCCCGTGGCCGCGAGCGGACTCAGGCCCACGCCGGTGGAGCCCGGCCCAACGGCGGTATCCGAGACCACGGTGAAGCTGCTGGCCGAGCCGTAGGCGTCGGCCGTGAAGGCCAGGACGCCCGACTGGTTCGAGGCGGTGACGCCGACGCCGGCGTCGTCGAGCGCGTCGTTGACCTTGGTCACCACCTGCGCCAGCGAGTCGCCGGCGGCGAGCTGCACTTCGACCGTGTCGGCGCCGAGCGTGATGGTGAGCTTCTCGGCCGCGCTCAGGCCGCCGGCCGGGAAGGCCTGCGACGCCTGGGTGGCCGCCTTGGTCGCGGCCTGGGTGACGTTCACGGCGTACTCGCCCGCCGCCAGCGCGTCCGGCACCTGGTAGAGCGAGAAGCCGGCGCCGTCGATGGCGTCGCCGCTGGTGGTGAACAGGCTGGTGACGTCCTCCAGGCTCTCCTGGGCGGCCTCGTCGAAGTCGGACTGGTCGAAGACCAGGGTGCCGTCGCTCTGCAGCGTGATGCCCACCTCGGCGAGCGTGTTCAACGCCCCGCCCGGATAGCTGGAGAGCGTGTACTGCGCGAGGATGCGGTTCTTGATGCCGCGCACCGTCGACTCGCCGTTGAAGGAGCCGCCCTTCTTGGTGACGTCGGAGACCTTGATCTCGTTGTTGATGAAGTTGATCAGGTCGGTGTGCGCGTCGACGTAGTCCTGCACCTTCTGCTTGATCGAGGCGAGATCGGGGTTCAGGGTCACGGTGGAGCTGCCCGCCTTGAGCAGGGTGAAGGTGACCCCGGGCACGACGTCGTCGACCACGTTCGTAGCGCGGTGCACGGTGAGCCCGTTGATCTGCACTACCGCGTCGGCCGCCGGCTGGACGTTGCTGAAGCTCAGGGCCGCGGCCAGTCCGCTCCCGCCCTGATCGTCCGAGAAGCTGATGGTGTTCGCCGCGCCGGTGGCGTCCGCGGTGACCACGAGCCGGTAGGGGGTGGCGCCGGTCCCCTCGTTGACGATCGTGGCCGTCACGCCGAGGTCCGCGTCGTTGATCGCGTCGCGGATCCCCTCCAGCGTGTCCTCGCCGCTGGCGATGGCGACGTCGTGCTGCGTGCCGGCCAGGGTGATCTTGAGCGTGCCCGTACCGAGATGCGTCGTGTCGTAGTCGGCGAAGCCGATGGAGGCTTCCGACTCGGCGGCGGCGAGCGCGCTCACCACCACGGCGAAGGAGGTCTCGGACGCGCTGCCCGTGGCGGACACGTCCACCACCGTGGTGTCGGAAGAGACCGCGGAGAAGGAGAGGAAGTCGGAGGCCTGCTTCAGGTCCTCCGCTCTGGACTGCAGTTCTTCGAGCTTGTCCTGGAGCTGCTGGTAGCGCGTGCGCAACTGGCCGTACTCGGCCTTGCGCGCCTCGAGCAGGGTGATCGGCTGCTTCCTGACGCCGACCAGCGCCGCGATGATCGACTGCGTGTCGAGGCCCGTGACGATGCCGCCAAAGGAAATGACCGGTTCAGCCATGCTGCACTCCTGGGCTCAGGGGACGGGCGGCGGGGCGAGGAGAGGGCGCGCGGCCCGGGCCTTTCCGCCCGGCCCGGGCCGCGCACGAGCCCGTGCTGCGCAATCAGCCGGAGAGCAGGGCCAGGGCCGCCTGCGGCTGCAGGTTGGCCTGCGCCAGAATGGACAGCGAGGCCTGCTGGATGATCGAGTTCCTGGTCAGGTCTCCCGATTCCCTGGCCACGTCCACGTCGCGGATGCGCGATTCCGCGGCCGTGAGGTTCTCGACCTGGGTGGCCAGGCCGGCGATGGCGGAGTTCAGGCGGTTCTCCGTCGCGCCGAGGCGGCCGCGGAAGCTCGACACCGTGTCGATCGCCGAGTCGATGGAGACCAGCGCGGCGCTGATGTCTCCGCTCGAGCCGATGTCGATCGAGGAGAGGGCCGTCGAGCCGCCGAGCGCGCTGGTGCGCATCGAGTCGAGCGACACCGAGATGGTGTCGACGCCGCTCGTGTCGCCGATGCCGACGGCGAACTCGACCGTGGAGGAGCTGCCGTCCAGCACGCTGATGCCGTTGAAGTCGACCTGCTGGGCCATGCGGTCGATCTCTGACACCAGCTCGGTGAGCTCGGCCTGCAGCGTGTCCTTGTCCGAATCGGACACGGTGCCGGTGTTGGCCTGGACCGCCAGCTCCTTCAGGCGGATGAGGATGTTGGAGACCTCGTTCAGGCCGCCTTCCGCCGTCTGCGTGAGCGACACGCCGTCGTTGGCGTTGCGCGAGGCCTGCTCCATGCCCCTGATCTGCGCGCGCAAGCGCTCGGAAATGGCCAGACCCGCAGCGTCGTCAGCCGCGGTGGCGATCCGCAAGCCGGACGACAGGCGCTTGAAGTTGCCCTGCAGGCGGCTCGTCACGACCGCCAGGTTCTTCTGCGCGGTCAGCGACGCAACGTTGTTGTTGATTCTCAGAGCCATTGCTTGATCCACCTATCCGCGGCAGCCGCTGCGGCGCTGCCAACCCGGAGGCGGCTGCTGGCATTCCTGCCCTCGCCTCAGCCCTGTTGTTCGTCGGAGTTTGGGAGCACTTGAGGAGCGGTTCCCGCCGAATTTCGGGGCGCCGGGCGGGGCGGCGCGGGCGCCGGGCGGCTGGCCGCGGGGCCGCGACCTGATTCGCGCGGATTGCCTTCAGCGCCGCGCGCGGCCGCACCGATAACAGAATGGCGTCGCGCGGCCCGGGCTCGTGGCCGGAACGCGCCGGCGCCAGCCTGCTGGTCGCACGGGACGGTCGCGCGTGGACATCTTCTCCCTCATCGGTGTGATCCTCGGAGTGCTCGCCGTGTTCGGCGGCGCCATCCTCGAGGGCATCCACCTCACCGCCATCCTGGTTCCGACCGCGGCCATCATCGTCTTCGGCGGCACCATCGGCGCGGTCTGCCTGCAGTCGAGCGGTGACGAGCTGAAGGCGGTGAAAGCCATGCTGCCGCGCGTGTTCAAGCCCACGCAGGCGCACGCCGCGAGCCTGGTCAAGGAGATCCTGGAGCTGTCCAAGATCGCCCGGCGCGACGGCATGCTCGCGCTCGAGACCAAACTGCCGGACATCAAGAATCCGTTCCTGGTGCAGGCGCTCGGCCTCTTGATCGACGGTGTCGCCGCCGCCGAGCTGCGCTCCCGCCTGGAGACGGCCATGGCCAAGGGCGAGGAGAAGTACGCCGACGCCGCGCGCGTCTTCGAGGGCGCCGGCGGCTACTCTCCGACCATCGGCATCCTCGGCGCCGTGCTGGGACTGATCCACGTCATGGGCAACCTGGACGATCCCTCCAAGCTGGGCAGCGGCATCGCCACGGCCTTCGTCGCCACCATCTACGGCGTCGGCCTGGCGAACCTGCTCTGCCTGCCGCTGGCGGGCAAGCTCAAGTCGCGAGCGCGGGCGGAGACGGCCCGAGCTGAAGTCATCGTCGAGGGAGTTGTGGGCATGGCGGACGGGCAGCCGACCTCGGCCCTCGAGCAGACGCTGCAGATCCTGTTGGGCCACCAGGAGCAGCAGGCGGGGCGCGGCGCGGAGGCCGCCAAGGCGGCTTGAGGGGCGCGCGCGGCGTGGCCAGACACAAGAAGCACGAGGAACACGCCAACCACGAGCGCTGGCTGGTCTCCTACGCCGACTTCATCACTCTGCTCTTCGCCTTCTTCGTGATCATGTACGCCGTCTCCGAGGTGGATAAGAACAAGCTCAAGAAGTTCTCCAACTCGGTGCAGTTCGCCTTCCACCACGTCGGCACGGGCGGGACGAACACCAAGGGCAAGTCCGCCAGCACCGTCAAGCCGCAGATCATCGGCAACGCCTTCCCCAAGGGCCGGCGCACCTCGGATCCCGGCCCCTTCGAGTCGCTCACCGCGATCGTGCAGTTCCTCGACAGCTCCATCCTGAAATGGTTCCAGCGCCTGGAGCGCGACGACGTGCAGCGCGTGGTCGAGGACCGGGGCGTGGTGGTGCGCGTTCCGGCGGAGCGGCTGTTCTCCTCGAGCAGCGCCATGCTGCGCCCGGACCGCAGCGGCTTCTTCCGCGAGTTCGGTGAGGCGGTGGAGCGCTTCAACGTGAGCTTCCGCGTGGCGGTCTTTGTGGACGTCCGAACTGGGGAGGACGCCTGGACCGAGTACGACCTGGCGCTGCGCCGGCAGTCGGCCCTGGTGCGCGCCATCCGTCGCGCCTCACGCGACTGGCAGGCGCGCATCGAGACCTTCGGCGAGTTGCGCGAGGTAGAGGAGCTCGAAACCTCGCAGGGGGAGAAGAGCCGCTCGGTCTTCGAGTTCTACCTGTCTCCCTGAGGCGCGGGCGCAGCCGGGACGCACCGCACGGGCGAGCGGCCGAGGGCCCGCAGCCAGGCGCGCGCCGCCGGCGCCGCCAGCTCCGGCGCGTACGCCGGGTCCTCTCCCGCCAACAGCAGCTCGAGCAGCCGGCCGCCGGCACGCGCCTCGGGCGTGTCGTCCGCCGCGGCGCAGGCCGCTCGCGCCCCGTCCAGGTCGCCGAGCTCGAGCAGCGCCAGGCCGATGCGCGGCTCGACGAGGGCCGCGGCGGCGCCCGCCTCCCGGGCGGCGCGAAATTCGGCCAGGGCGGCGCGCGGCTGGCGCAGGTGCAGCAGCAGGGCGCCGAGGCGCAGGCGCAGGGAGGCGTCGCCGGGTTCGCGCCGCAGCGCCTCGCGGTAGAGATCGTGCGCTGCCGCCAGCCGGTTCTGCTCGAGGTAGAGCCGGGCGAGCAGGACATAGGCGTCGGCCGCGCGCGGCTGCTCGGCCACGCTCAGCTCCAGGCAGCGGCGTCCGGCGCTCACGTGCCCGAGGTTGACCAGGGCGCGTCCCATGCCGAGGAAGGCCGCGGCTCCGGTGATCTCCGGTTCGGGCGGGACGGCCGTGAGGCGGCCGTGCAGCGCGCGCAGGCGCGCGTAGGCGCCGAGAGCCTCGCGGTGGCGGCCGAACTTCGCCAGCAGGTGCCCGCAGGCGTACAGCAGGTTGGGAGTCTCCGGGAAGCGCTCGCGTCCCTCGCAGGCGTAGCGCAGGGCACGTTCCGGATCGCCGGCCCGGTCCGTGTCCACGGCGAGCAGGGCGAACACCTCGGCGGAGAAGGACAGATCGCGCGCCGCGCCCGGCTCCATGGCGCGCAAGAGCGCGGCGGCGCGCAGGAGCGCGGCGCCGGCCTCGCCCCGGCGCTCGGGGAAGCGCCGCAGGAAGTCGCCGAACTTGTACCAGGAGTACGGATGGTCGGGGAAGCGCTCCACCTGCCGGCGGAACAGGCGTTCGTTGCGCTGGTCCTTGCCGCGCGCGCGCGCCCGCTCCGGCAGGTAGCCGTCATGGTGCACGACCGCCTGCTCCAGCAGGCCGATGGTGGCGCCGCGCCGGCGGCAGTAGTCCAGCAGGTCGGGCAGGATCTGCTCGTGGATGACGTAGCGGAAGCGGATGGAGGGGTCATTGCGGAACAGGCGCACCAGGCCATGCACGTGCTGCCGGCCGCCGCCCAGGTCGTTGACGAAGCGCAGGTGCCAGCCGGCGCGCCCGCGCTCCCGCACGGCGGCGCGGATCAGCGGCGCGGCCTGCGCGTCAAGCTGCTCGTCGGCGTCGAGCACGAGGATCCAGGGCTGTCTGGCCGCGGCGAGCGAGACGTTGCGCACCTCGGAGAAGTCGTCGCGAAAGGGCTGCTGGAGGACGCGCGCGCCGTGAGCGCGCGCGACCGCCATGGTGGCGTCGCGCGAGCCCGTGTCCACCAGGATGGTCTCGGCGACCAGTCCGCGCACCGAGTCGAGCATGCGCGGGAGCCGCTCCTCCTCGTCGCGGGCGATGGCGCAGAGCGAGATGCCGGTCATGCCGTCCGCCGCCTCAGGCGTGCCTCGTGTCGCGTGCATTTCGGCCGGCACGGTCGCGCACCTTGCGTGAAATCTGCTCGCGGCGAGGGGGCGGGCGCTTGAGGGAAACTTTTTCTAGGGCACAGGTCGCCTTTTCCACAAAGCCCTCAAGTCCTGCACGCGGAGTGACGAATCGGGACGCAGTCGCGTATGCCCGCGAGCACGGAATGGTCCCTGCCCGGGCGCGCGGCGGAAGCGTCATGACCGCAGCCGCAGATCCTCCTGTCGCGCCTCCCTTCGCCGCCGTGCCCGAGCCCGAGGAGGCCCCGCAGGCTGCCACGAGCGCAACCACGGCGCGGCTCGGCCATCCATGGCCGCGAGTAGCGCTGCTCGCGCTCTTCCTCGTTGCCGCCGGCTTCGGCCAGGGCGTGGGAGTCACCTGGTTCTTCGGCGGCGGCGACGAGCGCTTGAGCGCTCCCGCGCCGGAACCGGCGGAAAACGTTTCCTCGGCCCTGCCCGCCGCGCCGGCGCAGGAGCCCCCGCAGGAACAGAAGGAACCGCAGCGGCCGTCCGGGCCCCCGCACGAGCTGGATCTCGCGCGCGAACGCTTCGCCCTCGGCGACAGCGAGGGGGCGCGGCGCGTCGCGGCGGCCTTCCTGCTGCGGCTCGACGGCCTGGGCCACGCGGACAACCAGCGCGCGCCGGACGCCTATGCGCTGCTCGGGGACGTGCTGCGCCGCGAGTACGAGCAGTCGCTCGCCGCCGCGGAGGCACCATGAAGGGCGCCTGCGGGCTGGTTCTCGCCGGTGCGGTGCTGGCGCCGCCGGCCTGGGCACAGGACCAGGAGCGGCTGCTCCCGGCCCGGGCCGAGGTGCACGCGGCGCCGCAGGTCGACGGCGAGACGCTCTTCTCCATGCGCGGCCGGGACTGCCCGGCCGCCGAGTTCCTGGCGTTGCTCGTGGGCACGGGCCAGGCGGCGGTGATCGTCGACCCGCTGGCCGAGGTTCCGCTGAAGACGACGATCGTCACGCTCGACCTGCACGAGCGGCGCGCCGAGTACGTCATCGAGCTGATCGCCGCCGCGGCCGGCGTGGACGTGGAGCGGGACCTCGACGTCTACCGCCTGATGGGACCGCCGCGCCCGGGCGCGCCGCGCGTGCGCACCGGCCTGCGCTGGTCCGCGGAGAAGTTCTACAACATGGCGCTCCTGCGCCAGCGCAACGCGGCGGTCACGGCCCTGGCCATCCGCGGCCTCGCGGAGCTGCAGCGGACCAGCGGGGACTTCAAGTCGGCCTTCGCCAGCTACGAGACCCTGCTGGCGCGTTTTCCCTCCTCGGAGGCAGCGCGCGGCTGCGAGCTGCTGCTCGCCGACTGCTACATGGCGGTGGGAGACCGGGTGCGCGCCGCCCAGCTCCTGCGCGCCTTCCTGGACCAGTGCACCGACAACGGCGTGCGCGACCGCGCCCTGCGGCAGCTCCTGGGCCTGCTCATGGAGCAGTCGAGCCTGCGCGAGATCGAGGATCTGCGCGAGGCGTTCCGCCAGCTCGAGGCCATCTCGCCCGAGACCCTGGAGCGGCTCGCCGGCGCGGCGTCGCTGCTGATCGAGGCCGGACGGGCCGAGGCGGCCGTGGCGCTGCTGCACGACGTCTGGCTGCGCGATCCGCAGGCGCACGCCGTGCTCGCCCCGGTGCTGGCGCTGGCTCTCGTGCTGCAGGCGCGGCCCGATCCCCTGGCCGCTGCGGGCATCCTCAGGTCCGCGGCGGGCCTGTTCGCCGACCAGGCGACGCCACCGGCGGCCACGGCGCTCATGGCCTACGCCGAGCTGGAGCGCCGCGCCGGCCGCACCGCCGCCGCCATCGTGCTGGCCAGCGCCGCGCTCGCCGCCGCGGACGCCGGGCCGGCCGTGCGGCTGCGCGCCCACCTGGCGCTGGGGGGAATCTTCCACGACCTCGGCCTGACGCTGCGCGCGCGCCACCACTATTACGAGGCGGAGCTGCTCAGCTCCCCGGAGGACGCCGCGCGGCTCGCCTTGCGCTCCGCCGAGATGGCGCTGGAAGACGGCGAGCCGGAGCGGGCGCGCCTGCTTTTCCAGGAGTCGCTGCAGCACGAGGGCATCCGCCACCAGGCGCAGCTCGGGATCGCGCGCGCCCTGCTGGCCGCGGGCGAGCCGCAGCGCGCGCGTCTGGTGCTGGCGCACCTGGCCGAGGAGGGCGTGCCGGAGGGCGCAGAGAAGCAGCTCGCCCTGCTGGGCGTGGACTGCCTCGAAGCGCTGGGCGACTACGCCAGCGCGCGCCGCCTGCTGAACGGCGAACGCGGCGTGTTGAACGCCGGGGAGGAACAGCCGTGAGCGCCTGCTGCTGCGCCCTGCTGCTGGCGCTGCTGGTGCAAGAGGGCGTGCTGGCGCAGCGGGCCGCGCCCCGGGGCGCGCCCGTGGCAGAGACGGCCCCGGAGGCGCCCGCGGCTCCGGAAAGCGCGCCGGCGCTGGCGCTCGAGGGCCTGCTCGACCACCCCGAGGCCCACCTGCCGGCCATCGTCGCGCTCGAGGCGGAAGTGGCGGCGCTCTACCAGACGCTCGAGGGGCTGGTCTCGGCCGAGGAGGGCGGCGCGGCGCGATTGCTCGATGCGGCGCCGGCGGGCGACGTCAGCCTGCAGGACATCGGCGTGAGCGACCGGCGCGCGGCGCAGATCGAGGTGCTGGCCGACGAAGTGAGCGCGCTGCGCGCCAAGCTGCGCCTGCTGGAGCTGCGCGCGCCGTCGCTCAACGATCCGAACGAGGGCCTGCGCGACATCGCCGAGGTCGTGGCAAGCGCGAGCGCGGAGGCCGAACCTCCACCCGATGCGGAGCCCGCACCCGGCGCCGCGGCGGCCAGCGCGGCTGGCGCGCCGGCCGCGCCGCCGGCGCCCGGCCAGCCGTGCGATCCGTCGCGCGAGGCGCTGCTGGCCTTCAAGCAGGGCGACCTGGACGGCGTCATCCGCATCCTCGCCGGCCGCGAGCCGCACGATCTCGCGCCCGAGGCGCTGTACGTGCTCGGTTGCGCCCTCATCGAAAAACGCGACTTCGCCGGCGCGCGCCTGTCTCTGCTGCGCGTGCAGGAGACCGGCGAACGGCGCGCGTTGAGCGAGAGCGCGCGCCGCCAGATCGAACGCATGGACCGCCTGCAGAGCGGCGCGGTGGGTGCGCGCCCGCAGGCGCGGGAGGCGGCGCAATGATGATCGAGGCCAGGCCCGACCACGCCGTCGAGCTCAAGGAGGCCTTCGGTGCCTTCGCGCACGTGGCGGAGAAGCTGCGCGTCGCCTACGAGGGCCTGCAGCGCACCGCGGCGAACCTCGACCGCGACCTGGCCGACGCCAACGCGCGCCTCAAGTCGCAGGTGGAGGAGCTGGAGAACCTGTCGGGGTCCCTCGCGGCGGTGCTGCGCGCCATCCCCTGCGGCGTGGTCGTGGCCGGCTGCGACGGCACCATCCTCATGGCCAACCCGGCGGCGGAGGACATCCTGGAGCGCAAGGGAGCCGATCTCATCGGCAGCGCCGCGGCGGCGCTCAGGGACGCCGCGGGCCAGCCGTTGCTCCTGCTGGGGAACGGGCCGGGCGAAGTGCAGGAGCGCGTCCTCCGCACCGCGAGCGGGGCGCGCGTCCTCGCCGACCGCGTGGTGCCGGTGAGCGACGCGGCCGGCAACCACCTGGGGCTGGTGGAGGTGCTCGACGACCGCTCCGAGGTCAAGGCCCTGGAGCTGGAGGTCCAGCGCCTCGACCGCCTGGCGGAGCTCGGCCGCGTCGCGGCCATCATCGCGCACGAGCTGCGCAACCCCCTGTCCGGCATCCGTGGCTTCGCCGGCATGTTGGAGCGCCACCTGCGGGACGCGCCCAACGCGGAGACGCCGCGCCGCTGGGCGCGGCGCATCTGCGAGGGCGTGGAGCGCACCGACGCGATCATCGACTCCGTGCTGTTCCTGGCCCGGCCGCGGCCGCTGGCGCGCGTCTCGATCGACGCCGAACGCTTTCTGTGCGACGTCTTCGAATGCGTCGCCCAGGCCGCTCCCGCGCTGGCGCGCGGCGTCCACGTGTCCATCAGCGTCGAGCCGCCCGGGCTGCGCGTGCCCGGAGACGAGACGCGCCTGCGCCAGGCGTTGACCAACCTGATCCAGAACGCCTTGGAGGCGCTCGGCGGCGCGGGCCGTCTGGAGCTGGCGGCGCGGCAACGCGCCCGCCTGGTCGAGCTCGTGGTGCGCGACTCGGGCCCGGGCGTGGCGGCGGAGGCTCAGGCGCGCCTCTACGAGCCCTTCTACACCACCAAGACCGAGGGCGCCGGCCTGGGGCTGGCGCTGGTGCGCAGGATCGCCGAGCTGCACGGCGGGTCGGTCGAGATGCGGCCCGGGATCGGCTCGGGCGCGGCGTTCATCCTGGCGGTGCCGGCCGAGGCAGGGCCGGCGGAGGCTTGCTGTTCATGATCCGACGAGTGCTCATCGCGGACGATGATCCCCTGGCGCGGGACTTCCTGGTGGAGTTCCTGCAGACGAGCGGAATCGAGGTCCGCGCCGCCGCCGGCGCCGCCGAGGCGTTCCGCCTGCTGGCCGAGCAGGACGCCGACCTGGTGATCACCGACCTGCGCATGCCCGGGGACGACGGCTTGACCCTGCTGCGCCGCATCAGGACCTCCGGGCGCGAGGTGCCGGTGGTGGTGATCACGGCCTACGGCTCGGTCGAGACCGCGGTGCGAGCGCTCAAGGAGGGGGCCTACGACTTCCTGACCAAGCCCCTTTCGCCCGAGCAGATCGAGGACGTGCTGCAGCGGGTGAACACGCGCCTCGCGGCCGCGGCCGGCGCGGCCGCGCCCGCCGAGCTGGACTGCGCCGCGGAGGCGACGGAGGTCGAGCTCATCGGCCGCAGTCAGACGATGCGCGCCCTCATCGACACGGCGATTCGCGTGGCGCGTTCGCGCGCCACGGTGCTGCTCACCGGCGAAAGCGGCACCGGCAAGGAGCTGTTCGCGCGCCTCATCCACGCGGAGAGCCCGCGCCGCGGCAAGCCGTTCGTGCGGGTCAACTGCGCCGCGCTGGTGGAATCGCTGCTGGAGAGCGAGCTCTTCGGCCACGAGAAGGGCGCCTTCACCGGCGCCGTGAGCCGGCGCGCTGGCCGGTTCGAGC
>DYIW01000022.1:24824-33086 GCA_020723465.1 Phycisphaera mikurensis | reverse complement strand
GCACCGTGCCGAGACACGCGGGGCCGCGGCTGAGCCGCGGGCGCCGCGCCCGTCGGAGCCTGCCGCGGCATCTGGCGCGGCGCGCAGCGTCCGCGCCAGACGTCGGTCGGCGCCTCCTCAGGCCGGAGCCCGCTCCCGCCCCGAAATGAACGCACCGTGCCGAGACACGCGGGGCCGCGGCTGAGCCGCGGGCGTTGCGCCCGTCGGCTCCAGCCGCGGCGTCTGGCGCGGCGGCCGGGAGGCCGTCCGCGCCAGACGAACTTCGACGCAAGGTCGGCCCGCGCGGCTGTCGATAAGAGCGCCGGTCCGGTTCCGCCCCACAGCCCCGGATGCCGCGCCCGGCGTGAAGCTGCACACCAAGCTCCTCATCGTCCTTCTGGTGGCGACGACCCTGTCGGCCCTGCTGGCCCGCTGGATCGAACGATCCGTGGTCTACTCGGGCTTCAGAGAGATCGAGCTGGACCGCGCACAAAAGAACGTGGAGCGCTGCGTCGAGGCGATCAAGCGGGAGCTGCACCACCTCGACCTGCTGGTCGTCGACTGGGCGTCCTGGGACGACACCTACCAGTTCATCGAGGATCGGAACGAGGCCTTCCAGGAAGCAAATCTGCCGTTCAACACCCTCAAGCAGAACTCCCTCTCCCTGCTGGTCTTCCTCGACGCGGCGGATCGGGTGGTCTGGGCGCGCTTCCTCGACCTGGAGCAGGAACAGGACCAGCCGCTGCCCGCGCCCTTCCAGGAGCCGATCTCCGGGGACAGCCCGCTGCTGCGGCACGACAGCGAGGACGAGGCCAGCGCCGGAATCCTGATCACCGAGCTCGGCCCCGTGCTCACGGCGTCCCGGCCGATCCTCACGAGCGAGGGCGAGGGACCGGTGCGCGGCACGCTGGTCATGGGCCGACGCCTGGACGCCGAGGCGATCGAGGCGCTCATCGCGCAGGTACGCGTCGACTTCGAGGTTCTGCCGCTCGCCGACAGGCTTCCCGCGGACCTGCCGCTGGCGGACCCCGGCGCCCTGTCCGCGAGCGCCCCTCTCATCGTGGAGGCCGGCAGGCAGAGCATGCACGGCTTCGCGGTGCTCCAGGACGCGTTCGGCGCGGACGCCCTGCTGGTGCACGCGCGCCTGTCCCGCGACATCACGGCGCGCGGCGACGACGCCTCGCGCTTCGCGTTTCTCGCCATGCTGGCGGCCGGCTCCCTGGCGCTGCTCATCGCCATGGGCTTCGTCTTCCTGGTGGTGACCCGGCCCCTGGCGCGGCTCACGCACCACGTCGCCGAGATCAACGCCAGCGAGGACCTGAGCGCCCGCCTGGCGCTCGCCCGCGCCGACGAGATCGGCGTTCTGGCGCGCGAGTTCGACGGCATGTGCGAACGGCTGGCCGAAGACCGCCAGCGCCGCAACGAGGCCGCGGCCGCGCTGGCGCGCGCCAAGGGCGAGACGGATCGGGCCAACCGCAACCTGCGCCGCGCGGTGAACCAGGCCCGGCAGATGGCCACCGAGGCCGCGGCCGCGAACCAGGCCAAGAGCCAGTTCCTGGCCAACACCTCGCACGAGATCCGCACGCCGTTGAACGGCGTCATCGGCATGACGGCGATCCTGCTGGAAACCAACCTCGATCCCGAGCAGCGCGACTTCGCCGAGACCATTCAGAGATCCGCGCACGCCCTGCTGGGCGTGCTCAACGACATCCTGGACTTCTCCAAGATCGAGGCCGGCAGGCTCGAGATCGAACCGATCGACTTCGAGCTGCGCGACCTGATCGACGAGGTCGTGGAGGTGCACGCCCTCGCCGCTCGGGACAAGGGACTCGTGCTCAGCTCCACGGTCGATCCGGCCGTGCCGGTCGCCGTGCGCTCCGACCCGGGCCGCCTGCGGCAGATCCTCGGCAACCTGATCGCCAATGCGGTCAAGTTCACCGCCCAGGGAGAAGTGGCGGTGCGCGTGCGCGTGCAGGAGGCGAGAGAAGACGCAACGCGGCTGCACTTCTCGGTGCGCGACACCGGCATCGGCATCCCGGAGGATCGCCGCGATCGGCTGTTCCGGTCGTTCTCGCAGGTCGACTCGTCGACGACCAGGAAGTACGGCGGCACGGGACTTGGGCTGGCCATCTGCAAGGCCCTGGCCGAGGCGCTGGGAGGCGAGATCGGCGTGGACAGCACGGCGGGGAAGGGCTCGACCTTCTGGTTCACGATCCAGGCGGCGAACGCCGCGCCGCTGGAGGAGCATGCCGAGACCGGGACCGCGGGCGAGAGCGACACCGGCGCCGCCGAAGTGGATCCAGGGGGCGAGGCCGCGCCGCGGCGCGCGGAGATTGCGCCGTGCCTGCTGGTCGCCGAGGACGATCCCGTGAGCCGGGAGGTGGCCAGCAGGCTCCTCGCCTCGCGCGGCTTCCTCCTCGACTTCGCCGAGAACGGCCGCGAAGCGGTCGAGATGGCCCGCCGCGCCAGCTACGACGCCATCCTCATGGACTGCCACATGCCCGAGATGAGCGGTCTCGACGCGACGCGCGCCATCCGCGCGGAGGAGACTTCCGGCCAGCACGTCCCGATCATCGCGCTGTCGGCCAGCGCCACGGCCGTGGAGCGCGAACACTGCCTGGCAGCCGGCATGGACGACTTCGTCGCCAAGCCGTTCGCCGTCGAGGCGTTAGTGGCTGTCCTGCACCGCCAGATCCAGCCCGCCGCCGCGGGCTGAGGCTCGAGGCACGGCGCGACAATCGCTCAGGTGGCCGCGGGCTTCCGCGTCTTGCACACGCGCGCCTTCTTGCCCTCGCGCTTCTGCAGGAACTCGGCCATGCGGCCGCATCCCTCGATTATGTCGGCGCGGCTCGCGGCATAGGAGAAGCGCACGTGCTGGCCCTCGCCGGCGATGCGCGGGCCGAAGTGGATGTCGGCGAGCACGGCGACTCCCACCTCGTGCAGCAGCATGCGGCGCAGCTCCTCGGAGTCGGCCGCGCCGGCGCGCTGGCACGCCTCGGTCACGTTCGGCCAGACGTAGAAGGCGCCGCCCGGCTTCCGGCACGTCACGCCCGGCATGTCGTTCAGGAGCTGGACGATCAGGTCGCGGCGCTCGAGGAACGACTGGCGCATGAAGTCCACGCACTGCTGCGAGGCGGTCAGCGCCGCCAGCGCGGCGTACTGGCTCGGCGCGGGCGGGCAGGAATCGGTGTTCGTGTTCCAGCGGGTGAAGTGCGGCGCGAGCGTGCGGTTGGCCGCGTAGCCCAGACGCCAGCCCGGCATCGCATAGGTCTTGGACGCGCAGTCGGCGATGATGGTGCGCTCCTGCATGCCGGGCTCGGCCTCGATCGTCGCCAGCGGCGCGTCGAAGACCAGCTTCGAGTAGGGCTCGTCGCTGAACACCCACACGTGATCGTGCTTCCTCAGGATCGCGGCGATTGCCTTGATGGTCGCCTTCGGCAGCACCCCGCCGGTGGGGTTGTGCGGCGAGTTGAGGATCAGGAGCCGGGTGCGCGCGTTGATCTTGCTCGCCAGGTCATCGAGGTTGAAGGCGAAGTCGTCCTGCTCGTGCAGCTCGAGCGGCACCGGCACGGCGCCCAGGGCGCGGATCATGGACTCGTAGATGGGGAAGCCGGGGTTGGGGTAGAGGACCTCGTGCCCCTCGCCGTAGTCGGTCACCGTGTGGATGGTGTGGCCGATGAACGGCTTGGCGCCGCAGCCGACGACCACGTCGTCCGGCGCGACCTCGATGCCGCGCGAGCTCGAGAAGTCCCGCGCCACCGCGGCCCTGAGGTCGGGAATTCCGGCCGACGGCGTGTATCCGGTCTTGCCCAGGCAGATGGCCTCGATCGCCGCCACGCGGGCGTGGTCCGGCGGCACGAAGTCGGGCTGGCCGATGCAGAACGACTTGACGTCGCGGCCCGACGCGATGAGCTTGTTCACCTCGGCCAGGACGACGAACGCGTTCTCGGTGCCGAGTGCTGCGGTGCGCTTGGAAAGGGGTAGCACGGTGGATCCTCCGCGATCTGCTCGAGGGTCAAGACAGAGGACATCCAGTCTAACCGCCGCCACGCGCGGCGTGCCGGGATTCGAGCCGTCCGCCGCGGCTCGCCGCCCGGGCGCGCGCCCGCAGGGCGGCCAGACGGGTGCCCGCCTCGCCTGAGCGCTGGCAAGACTTTGTCTGGCAGAGGATTACGCGCCGGCCGTGCATCTTCTTGCTTGCTTCCCGCGCCCTTCTTCGAACCTGAACACGGAGCGGGTGTCCTCGCGGCCTGTCTTCGAGTACACTCGATTGTTGTTCGTGGAGCCTGAAGTTCACCCGACGACGTAGCACTGAGACCGCGCGGGAGTCCGCGCGGATCTCTTGTTGCGTGGATTCGCGGCCAGGATTGGACGGAGAACTCATCTCATGAAACGGATCTCGTTGATTTCGACAGCGCTCGCCGGCGCGCTCCTCCTTTCGGGCGGAGCGAGCCTCGCTCAGGACAGCGTCTCGATCGTGGGCTGCTACCCGGGAGACGCGGTGTCGCCCTGGGATGACGCTTCCGCGATGTTCGGCAGCGAGCAGAGCAACACGTACGTCGTGGACATGACGCCGATCCTCTCCTCCTGGGGGTATGACTTCGGCCTCGCGCCCATCGCCAAGACAGGCAAGAGCAGCCTCGGCTTCTTCAACAGCCTGATGGGCGCGCACGGCGTCAGCCGCCACGTGCTCTCGATGCGCAAGTTCGACGCCACGACGTACTACGTCTGGCAGGGCCAGGGCTACGGCGTCAACAACGACCCGTCGCTCAACATGCCGGGCACGGCCCTCGACGCCACGAACCTGCGCGGCACGCAGTTCGCCGCGGCGTTCCGCGAGATGGGCACGACCGACGGCGGAACCGACCACAACGGCGTGGTGACGGCGATCGTGAACCTCGATCCCTCCAACACCTCGCGCCTGTACGTGCACCGCATCCAGACCGCGCTCGGAAGCTGCGACCCCTACACGGAGCTGGCCTCGATGGGCATGGGCGCGGTGGACGCGGAGGGGAACACGGTCCTCCGGGCGGACAACAACAACATCACCACCGGCGGCTGCGGGGACACGATCATCAGCGGCAACAACGTCTACATCGTGGACGCGACCAACCGCAACTTCGCCATGCGGAACGTGCTCTCCGGCACGGGCAACCTGCTCGACCCGATCACGAAGTGGCTCGTGGCGCTGAGCGCCACGACGCACGCCTGCCCCACGCTCATGCCGGCCACCGTGAACGGCGGCCTGCCCATGTACATGGGCGGCGACTTCTCCAACCAGTTCGTGCGCGGCACGAGCGCCGCGACCCTGATCATCGACACGACGCACCTGCCGACGGGCATCACCCAGACGCGCGGCAACATGAGCTACTCGTCCCGCAACTCCGCCCTGCTCAGCTCCACGTACGGAATGGGCGCGAGCCTCGCCTACGGTCCCACCGGCAACGCCGACACCATCGTGCTGTTCGGCATGGGCGCGAGCGGCGTCGTGTCCGGCAAGATGGCCCTCACCCTGCCAGCGACCGTCGTGGACAACGCCACCGGCTTCATCAACCTCGGCCCGGGCCCGAACAAGTTCGACCACTACCACAGCCAGGTTGCCTTCCAGGGAGGAAGCGGCAACGTCGCCCTGGGTGTGGACGCGCTCGGCAACATCCTGCTGGCGGCCGAGGTCGACCATCCGACCGACACCGGCCCGACGCACTCCGGCAACTACATCGCCGTGGCGCGCGTCAGCGCCTCGGGCGTGTCCTGGACCATGGCGGGCTACAACGACAACTTCTCCGCCGGCAAGCCGATCCTGAACGGGCCGTCCGGGTCCGGCGGCGTCCCCATCGGCCAGATGGTTCCCTTCCCCATGCTCGGCAGCACGATTGTCGGCCCCTCGGTCTCGGCGCCCATGATCGACTCCGCCGGCAACGTCTGGTTCCTGTCGTCCATCGAGCTGTTCGGCACCAACGACTTCACTATCGGCCTGCTGCGCGCCGTCTACGACCCGTTCACGTTCAAGTACGAGCTGGAGCTGATCCTCACCCTCGGCGACCAGTTCTACGCGCCGAACTCCCAGTTGAACTGGGTGCTCACCGACCTGCGCATCGCCGACTCGAACTCGGTTGACTCGGCCACCTGCTGGTCGGGCAACGCCACTGACTCCGCGTTCCTGGGCTACAGCCCGACCCACTTCGCGCCGGCGGATCCGCGTTCGCTCGGCGGCCTGGTGCTGCAGGCCAGGATCCTGTACGACGCGGACAAGAACGGCGTCTTCGACGACGACTGCGGCACGACCCCCAGCATGGACGAGGAATACCGCGTCCTGCTCTACATCGGCTCGAACGCGCCGAGCGGCTACGTGTCGTACGGCCAGGCGTGCACGGGCAGCGGCGGGTTCAAGCCGCTCCTGCACATGGACGGCTACCCGACGGCGGGCAGCACGGTCACCATGCGCATCGAGCAGGGCGTGGGCGGCCAGTTGGCGCTGCTGCTCTTCGGCCTCTTCCCGGGTGCCATCCCCTTCGGCATCAACAACTGCTTCCTGAACGTCACCCCGGTCATCGGGCCGCAGATCCTCCTGCCGCTCCTCGGCTCCGGCAACGGCAACGGCGCCATCACCCTGTCGGCCCCGCTGCCGCTCACGGCTCCTCCCGGATCGTTCACCATGCAGGCGTTCTGTGGCGACCCCGGCACTCCCGAGGGCATGACCTCGACCAAAGGCATGCAGATGACGATTTTCCCATAGAGCGGGCGATCGTCTGACCAAGGTCTCGTGGTGCAAGAGCGACGCCGCCGGCAAGCGCCGGCGGCGTCCCTCCCCGGCAGCCGTGGTCCATCGGTCCACGGCCCCGCCATGCATCCGTTCTCAGGAGCCCGCGCGCGGCGCAGCGCTCACGGCGCGACCTCCTGGCGCAGCCGCGCCTTGAGGCGGTGCAGCATGCGCATGTGCATCTGGCAGACGCGTGACTCCGAGAGGCGCAGCCCCTTGCCGATGCGCTTCATCGTCTGCTCGTCGTGATAGTAGCTGTGCACGATGGAACGTTCCCGCTTCGACAGGTAGCGCTCCACCAGGCCGATCAGCTCACGCCGGAAGACCACGTCCGGCGGCTCGGGGAAGCCGTCCACCGGCTCGATGTGGTCGCGCCGCTCCTCGCCGCCGCGGCCGTATGCGCCCTCCAGTTCGAGCGGGATGCGCGAGGCGAAGGCCACGTCCAGCAGCGCCTCCTGGAACTCCTCCATCGACAGGCCCAGCGCCTGCGCCACCTCGCGGTTCCCGGGCTCCCGGCCCAGGTCCTCCCGCAGCGCCGCCACCGCCCGGCGCAGTTGCTCGGCGCGTTCGCGCGCGTCGCGTGGAATCCAGTCCTGGCGCCGCAGCTCATCGAGCATCGCGCCCCCGACCCGCTTGCGGCAGAACGTCTCGAACTTGACGCCGCGCCGCGGGTCGAAGTGCTCGATGGCGTTGACCAGCCCGAAGACGCCGGCGCTGCGCAGGTCGTCCGGATCGACGTGGCGCGGCAGCCTGAGGGACACGCGCGCGGCCACGGCGCGTACCAGCGGCAGGTATTCCTCGACCAGACGGTTGCGCGCCTCCGGCGTGCGGCCGCGCAGGAAGCGCCGCCACAGCTCCTGCGTACGATCCGCGACCTGGCCGGGTGCCTCGGCCATGAGGCTCTCCACCCGCGGCGCAGGTTGCCCTCTAGGCACGATCACCCTCCGGCGCGGCGCCGGAACCGCCCGCTGCCTCGAGCGCGAGGATCGACCGGATCTCCAGCAGAGTGTGCTTCGTGCGCAGCGCCTTGATGCGCTCGATCAGCTCGAAGACCTCCTCGCCGTAGAGGCGGTGGCCGGACGGTGTGCGCTCCCTGACCGGAACGAGGCCGAGCATCGTGTAGTTGTGGATCGTCTGCCGGGACAGCCCCGTATGCTGCATCACCTCGCCGATGCGGAAGCGCTTGCGGGGGATCGTTGCCAAGGCAACTCGTCTGCTGCAGGCCCTGGGTCGCCGCCAGCCAGTCGTTCCGTGGCAAGGGGGAGCGGGCGACCCGATCCGCTCCCGACTGGACTCGCTCCCTGTTGCGGCATCCGTAGTAGTCGATTGGATTAGACCACAACCGGTAGAGGTCGCGACAACAGCTTTTGTATTTTATAAATCAGATGGCGCGGACGCTTCGCGCCGTACCATCTTCAGCGGCAGGATCCGACGGCCGAAGCGGCCGCGGCTCACCCGCGGGGTGCGGACGCCTCGAAGAGGCGCTTGACGTTCGTCGCGCGCTCGATGCACCGGGAGTCGCG
>DYIW01000022.1:0-24814 GCA_020723465.1 Phycisphaera mikurensis | reverse complement strand
GCCCCGGAGGCCGGGGAAGCGGCCGCGATCGCTCCGCTCACCAGCCCTCTTCCGATCCCAGTGGACCAGCCGCGACCACCGCCGCCGCGGCGCCGAGGCGGCGGTGATCCGCGACCGCGCGCAGCCGGCCGCTGGACGGGTCGCGGCCGATCACGTGGCAGTCTCCGAGAAACTCCCGCTCCTCGAGAGCGTGGCCCATTCCTGCCAGCCGCTGCTTCACCTCGGCAGGCGCGGCCTTCTCGATCCTCAATCGATCCGGATACAGGCCGTGGTGCACCCGGATCAGAGCCACAGCCTCGGCCGGCGAGAGACCGCGGTCGACGATCCCCGTGACCACGCGCAGCACGCTGGCGGGGATGGTGCGCCCGCCCGGGCTGCCCGCCACCAGGAGCAGCTCGCCGTCCCGCTCCACGATCACCGGGCACATCGAGGAGAGCATGCGCTTCTCCGGTTCGATCACGTTCGGCCGCGTGCCGATCTGCCCGTCGCGGTCGCTGCGTCCGGGCTGCGGGTTGAAGTCGGCCATCTCGTTGTTGAGCAGGATCCCGGTGCCCGCGGCCACGACCTTGGCGCCCCACGACTCCTCGAGGGTGTAGGTATTGGCGACCGCGCAACCGTGACGGTCAACGACCGAGATGTGCGTGGTGCTCTCGCCCTCGGCGGGAAGAAGCGTGCCCCCGAGGTCACCGGCCAGGCGGTCCGAGGGCGTGGCCCGCTCCGGATCGATGCCCGCGCCAAGCCGGCGGCCGTACTCCTGGTCCAGGATCGCGCCGAGCGGGTCCGAGACGAAGTCTGGATCGCCGAGGTGCAGCGCGCGATCAAGGAACGCGCGCTGCAGGACCTCGGCGAGCAGGTGCAGCTCCGCGGCATCGCCGGCGGGAAGCGCGGCCAGATCGAAGCCATCGAGCTGGTTCAGGCATTCGATCAGGACCTGGCCGCCGCTGGTGGGCGGAGGCCCGGCCAGGACGCGGCAGCCGCGGTAGCTCCCCGTCAGGGGCCTGCGCACCACGGCCTCGTAGCGACGAAAGTCCTCGAGCGTCAGGATGCCGCCCTGGGTGCGGGCGCCGGCCACGATCTGCCGCGCCAGCTCCCCCTCGTAGAACGTGCGCCGGCCATCGAGAGCGATGAGGCGCAGCGATCTGGCCAGGTCCGGCTGGCAAAGCCAGTCCCCGGCGCGCAGGGGCAGCCCGTCCGGCGCGAGGAAGATGCGCCGCGTCTCCTCGCAGAGAGCCAGCTCGCGAGCGTGGCGCGCGCTGGACGCGGCCAGTTCCGCGCTCACCTCGAAGCCGCCCTCGGCCAGGTCGGCCGCGGGCAGGACCAGCTCCGCCCAGTCCAGATCGCCGTAGAGCTGGTGCGCGAGCCACAGCCCGGCGACCGTGCCGGGCACGCCCGCGCAGCGGTACCCCAGGCGCGTCGCGTTCTTGTCGACCTTGCCGTCCGGGCCGAGGAACATGCTGGCTTCCGCCGCGCGCGGCGCCTTCTCGCGATAGTCGATGAAGAGCGCGCGGCCCCCGGGCGCGCGGATCAGCATGAAGCCGCCGCCCCCCACGTTGCCGGCCTCGGGCCAGGTGACAGCCAGGGCGAAGGCAGTCGCGATCGCCGCGTCCACGGCGTTGCCTCCCCGCGCCAGCGCCCGCGCCCCTGTGGCGGACGCCAGGGGTTCGACCGAGACCACGGCCCCGCCTGCGGCGTCCAGATCGCGGCCGATCACAATGTCCGCGCTCTGGCAGCCGGCCAGGGCCAGGAGCGCGACAAGAGCTGATAAAGCCATTGCCTGTTTTGTTTTGAATCGCACGGCCGGTGTTTCTAACTTGCCGGGTAACTACGGGCCTTCACTCATCGCACCATTTTTCGGAGAGTCGAATGATGCGGAAAGGATCCTGCCTGCTGCTCGCGTCCGTCCTGTTCTGCGGCTGCGCTGCTGCGCCGGTCGAAGAGACCGCGCCGCCTCCGGCCGGGGACGAAGCGGCCGAAACGACCATCACCACGAAGCTGCTCCACTGGCCGAGCAACCTGTTCCTCGACCTGTACGACGTCTTCAGCATGAACTTCGGCATGGGCAAGTGCGACTACAAGTTCGGCATGCACATGCAGTTCACGAAGGCGTTCCGCGTGGGCATGTTCGAGCTGGCGGACCTGGAGCTGTTCGGGCTCAAGCACGTCCTCACCCAGGAGGGGAACTTCTACAAGTTCGATCGATCGGCCGGTGACTACCGTCTCGCCATGACCTTCGGCCTGGGCGCGGGCGCGGCGTTCGCGCTCGACATCTATGAGATGTACGACTGGATGGCCGGCGTCGTCACCCTCAACCTGTTCAATCCCTCGGCGGACCACTAACCGCCGGGTCAAGGGCCCGCGGCTGGCGCGTCCCAGTCGGGCTGGACATGGACGAAGAGCGTGTCCAGCCCGCGCAGGACGAAGAGCACCAGCTCTCCCTCCCGGTTCGCGGCCGCCCGTTTCAGCCGCTCGTGAAGCTCGCGTGCTCCGCGCACGGGCTCGCCGTTGACGCGGCCGATGATGTCGCCCGCGCGCAGACCTCCCTGTCCGGCAAAGCCCGTGGGCCGCGCCTGGGTGACGAGCGCGCCCATGCTGTCCGTGGGAAGGCAGAGGTCGGCGCGATCCCAGTAGACGAGGTCGCGCGCGGCGAGGCCGAAGTCAGGGCAGTCCACGGCTTCCGCCTCGGAAGCTGAGAGCGGCCGCTCGGCCAGACCGAGCCGCACCTCGAGCGCTTCGCCCGCGCGCCAGATCGACAGGACGACCTCGTCGCCCGCGCGGCAGGAGGCGAGGCGCCGCGGAAGCGCCTGCTCGTCGTTTGCGGCCGCGGGAACGGGCAGGGCCTCGCCGCCGGCGGCGTGGATCAGGTCGGAAACCCGGAGGCCGGCGCCTGCCGCGGGCGAATCGGGCAGGACGCGCGTGACGAGCACGCCGCCGAGCCCGGGCACGCCGAGGGCCGCGGCCAGCTCGGGCAGGAGCGGCTGGGTCTCGACGCCGAGCCACGGGGGCCGGGCCTGCGGCGCGCGCGGCGCTCCCGTGGCGGCCGCGGCGATGCTTGCGCGGACGCGGGAAGCGGGCACGAGCACGACCTCGCGTCCGCCCGCGTTCGAGCCAGCCACGTCGGCGAAGATCGTTGCCTCGAGCGCGGGCGGCTCGCCCGCGCCGGGCTCCGGCCCGCCGAGGCGCATCCAGCCGACCACGCCCGTGACGCGGCCGTCCATGGCCACGACGGCCCGCCGAGGTAGTCCGACACGGCGAACGTGGTCAGGTAGCAGCGCGCCGGCTCCGGCAGCTCGCCTGACACGAGGAACGCGTCGAGGTAAGGCACGCGCCCGAAGTTCGGGCCGGCGAGCCGGAGCGACGCCACGCACTCCCCGACGCGGAGGGTGTCCTCGGCGGCGAATTCCACCGGCACGCCCGGGAACTCCGGATCCGCCACGCGCACGAAGGCGACCTGCGCCTCCTCGTCGCACGCCAGGAACGCGCCGGCGAAGCGGCGGCCGCCGGCGACGTACACGCTGACCGCCTCGACGCGCGTGTTCACGGCCAGGGCGCCCTCCTGGATGCTCGCCGGGACCATGACCAGGCCGCCCGGCGCGACCACCAGCCCGGTGGCGCTCTTCTCCGTGTCGAGAGTCACGCCCGTGGCGAGGTCGTCCCGCACCACCGCTTCCACGTGCACGACCGAATGGGAGAGCTTCTCGTGGATGGCGCGGAGCGCGGCCGAGTCCTGCTCGAAGTCACGGGCGAGGGCGCTCGGCGCGCAGCACGCGGCCGCCAGGAGGAACGCGGGCATCCGGTTCATGGCTCTACCTCGGCTGAGGGCGGGTTCCGAAGAAGCGGCAGCGCGATCAAGAGCTCGGCATGCCCGCGCTTCACCTTGAGGAGCGCGGCCGCGGCGCCGCTCTCTGCCGCGCGCACCAGGGACTCCCGCACGTCGTCCGCCGTCGCGGCCGGCGCGCCGCCGGCCTCGAGCAGCACGTCGCCCGCCACGAGCTTCGGGCTGGCGAGAAACGCCCGGCCGCCGGCGCGTACGCCAGTCACGAGCAGGCCGCCGCGCTCGTCCAGGCGCCGCTCCCGGCGCTCGCGGTCCGTCAGGCCGCGGAGTGTCAAGCCCCACTCCCCCAGTTCCTGATCCTGCTCCGCGGGCGGCTGCCACTCGATCGTGGTCACGTGGCAGGCGCGGACCTCATCGCCGCGCCGCACCACGACCTCGATGCTCTTCCCGGCGGGCACTGCGGCCATGAGGCGTGCGACCGGCGGCACGTCCTCTTCGAACAGGGCCGAGACCGGCTGGCCGTCGTAGGAGAGCAGGACGTCGCCGGCCTCGATGTCCGCCTCGGCCGCGGGCGAGCCCGCGTCGACCGACGAGACGAGCACGCCGCCGGCGTCGCCGGCGAGGCGGCCGGACATTTCCTTGAGCGGCTGGATGGCCAGGCCGATGCGCGAGCGGAGCACGCGCCCGTGCGCGAGTAGGCTCTCCACCACTTCCGCGACCACGCTCGCCGGAATAGCGAAGCCGAGGTTCTCCGCGCCGCGGTAGCCGCGCGCGTTGATGCCGACGATGCGACCGCAGAGGTCCACGAGCGGGCCGCCGCTGTTCCCGGGGTTGATGGCCGCGTCGGTCTGGATCCAGGTGTTGAACAGCCCGGTGGGAACGTGGCCGCTCACGACCATGGGCGGCAGAAAGCGGTCGCGGCAGGAGACCACGCCGAGCGAGAGGGAGCGGGTCAGGCCGAGCGGCGAGCCGAGCGCCATGACGAAGTCGCCGGCCTCGAGGTTGTTCTCCGAGCCGAAACGGGCGAAGGGGATGTCCGCCAGTCCCAGTTCGTCCAGGCGCAGCCGCAGGAGCGCGAGGTCCGTGGCCGCGTCGGCGCCGACCAGCTCGGCCGTGACGCGCCGCCGGTCGGCGAGGGTGCACACCAGGCGCTTGGCCGTGCCCGCCACGTGGAAGTTGGTCACGACCAGCCCGCCGGCCGAGATGATCACGCCGCTGCCGGTTGCGGAGGTCTCGATCTTCTGTCCCTCGCGCGACAGGTCGAAGACCGGCCGGATGAAGACCAGCTTGGGGAAGACCTCGTCCCGCGCGCGGCG
Organism: Phycisphaera mikurensis; assembly: GCA_020723465.1. Taxonomy (GTDB): domain Bacteria; phylum Planctomycetota; class B15-G4; order B15-G4; family JADJEK01; genus JACQZJ01. The sequence goes on along the minus strand of DYIW01000022.1, from coordinate 19,726 downwards.
GATCGCCTGCGCGAGCGGCTCGGGCACGGCCGGGCCCTCTCCCTCACCCGCGGCCGCGCCGGGAACGAGAGCCAGGACCACCGCGGCGGCAAGCGCGCGCGTCTCCAGCATGCCGGTGCTCCTCCGCGAGGGCCAGGGAATGAGCGCGGCGCGCAGCGTCCGCGCCATCTCATATCGGCACGGGGGGCCCGGGCGCCACAGCCCTGCTCGGGTTTCGGCTGGCCTCGCACCGTGCTGCAGCGCGCGCCTCCGCGTGACCGCCTCGTTACCGCTCGTTTACGCGGCGGTGCCGGGCGCCGGATAGAATCAGCCGTGCCATCGGCCCGACGGCCGGGTCGAAGCCGGGGGACCGGAACATGTCGCGCATCCTCGCGATTGTCTTCGCCTTCTTCCTCCCGCTCGCCGCCGCGGCGGATCACCCGACTTCCCAGGTCCGCGGCCGGGTCGTGGACATCAGGGGCGCGCCCATCGCAGGCGTCGCGGTCAGCCTGCACACCGTGAGCGAGCCGTGGGTCTCGGGGCCGGGGGCCGAGGGGCTTGATGTGCCGGAAGGCGGCTACGACACGGTCACGGACGCGGACGGACGCTTCGCCTTCGACGTGCCTTGCCCGACGTCGAGCTGGATCTCGCTCTACCTGCGGCCGGGGGACTTCTACGGCCTCACCGGCCGCGACTTCGGCGTCGCCGGCGGCCGCAACAAGGACCCGATCAGACCCGGGCTGAACGACCTGGGCGAGTTTCGGTTGCCGGACACCGGAGCCATTTCCGGCCGCGTGCTCGATGAGGAAGGAAACAGCATCGCGGGCGCAGAGGTCAGGCTGAAGGACTCCTCTCCCGGCGGCTACGGCGTCGGCACCACGAGCGGCGTCGACGGCACGTTCCGCCTCGGCCACGTTCCAGCCGGCACCCACGCGGTCGAGTCCCTGCACGATGCCTACCTCACCGACAGCATCGAGAACATCGTCGTCGAGAACGGCCGCGTCACGGAGGGCGTGGAGTTCCACATGAAGGACGCGCCGATCCTCGCAGGCATCGTGGTGGACGAGGAAGGGCACCCTGTCGAGAACGCGAGGGTGTGGGGCTGGCCCACGGCCTCGGGGCAGGGCGCGGGAGCGAACACCGGAAAGGACGGCAGGTTCCTCGTCCTGCTCCCTCAGGAAGATCCCTACACCCTCGAGGTGTCCCTGCAAGGATACGAGGACTTCAACGAGGGTCACTGGTCCGCCGGCCACCCGCCCGGGAGCACGGACATCTGCATCGTGCTGAAGGCCCTGCCGGTCACGACCTTCACCGTGGTCGACGCCGAGTCGGGAACTCCGATTGAAGATTTCGGGCTGCAGTTCGAAGTGGCCGAGCAGCCGGGCCACGTTGAAGCGACGAACAGCAACCACCCCGATCTGCAGATCTACCATTTCCCAGGCGGAACGGTCGAGTGGTGGGCGAAGCCGGGTCTGCACGACTACCTGGTGCAAGCGATCGACTACGCGCCGCAACGCGGGCCCGTCGTCCACGACGCGCCCGATCGGCCGCGCCAGATGATTCGCCTGGTCAGGGGATCCCGGGCGATCGGCGGCGTCACTGCGGCCGGCGTGCCGCAGAGCGGGCTCACCGTGCACCTCGACCGCGTGCGAGACACCGGCCTCGACGACTTCGTTGGGCGGCGGCGCACGACCCTGACGGACGACAACGGATGCTTCGAGTTCACGGACCTCGCCGCCGGTCTCTACGACGTGCTGGTCTCGGGCGGCGGCGTCGCCCCGCTGAACCAGCGCGGTATTCGCGTCCGGATCGCGGAAACCACGGATGTCGGCATCCTGGAGGTCCTGCCGGCCGCTGCCATCGACGGCGTCGTGCGCGTCGCGGATGGACTCTCGCCCGCGGGGCTCATGGTCTACCTGGGTAGGCCGTTCGACGACGTGTTCTGCGTCACCGACGAAGTGGGCCGCTTTGGCTTCGCGGACCTCCCGGGCGGCCGGCATCTCCTCACCGTGGAGGAGAAGGACGGGGTCGTCGTGGACGGAGAGCCGTTCCCGGTTGACCTGGTGGAGGGAGAAGCGACGCACGTGGCGCTCGACGTGAGCAACCGCCTGCCGCGAGCCGCCGTTACGTGTCCGTTGATCGTGCGCGTCGAGGTGAACGGCCTTGCCGTCGCCGGACTACAGGTCCTGGCGAGAGGCAGCGAGGTTCCTGGCGACTGGTGCGTTAGCAGAGAGACAGACGCCGCAGGAAGGGCGCAGCTCGAGGTCCCCGGCGAGTCAAGGGCCTGTTCTGTTGACATCAGAAGCGCGGCAGGGCTGCGCCTGGCCAGCCGCACGCTCGAACCCGATCAACTGGGTGACGTGATGATCAGCGTCGAGGCAGGCACGCTGATCGTCGAGCTGCCGGAGGGGAGCTTGGTCCCGGACGGTGCACACGTCTACTTCACCGTGAGGCCCTGCCCGCAGGACGCGATCTGCCGGGAGAATCTCCGGGGCGGCTGGGTCGACATGACCCGGTGCGGCCGGCGCTATGAGCTGGGCCTCGTCCCCACGGGTCGCCTGGAGGTCAGCGTGAGCGGCGACGTGCTGCCCTGCAAGAAGACCGTCGAGGTGAAGCCCGGCGAGGAAACGCGCTGCGCCATGACCCTCGACGACGTCGAGTGACGATCAGCGGCCGAGGGCGCGAAGGGCTTTTCCGGCGGCGCGGCGCACGCATGCGTCGCAGTCGGCTTGCGCATGAGTCACCGCGGCTACGATCTCCGCCGCGTCGACGCCGTGCTTCTCCACGATGTGCAGGGCCCGGGCGCGGTCCCCCGCGATCCCTCCCGTGATGGCGCGGGCCAGGAGATCCCGCTCCGCAGCGGTGGGCCGGGTGATGTCGAGCAGCAGATCGATAATCTCGAGGTTGAACGACCGCTCCAAGTGCTCACGGATCCAGTCAGCACACTCGATGGAGACCACGCCCTGGACCGCCAGAAGCCCCACACGGGACTGCTCACCGAAAGGGTCGTCCTCGGTGGCATGGCAGAGGATGGCCTGCTGGCGTCGGTTCAACGGGAAGCAAGCCACCATGTCGGCGACCTCGGCGAAGTGGTACGTATTCTGATGGAGGAGATACTCCACGGCCCAGTCGAGGAACTCCGACGTGGCGATTCCCAGCTCAGCGATCCGAGCTGCGCCGAGCACGAATGGATCGCTGTACCCGAAGTCGCCCTGCGGCTCCTCATTCTCGGAAAGAAGCGCCATCAGCCGGCTTGCCTGTGCTGTCGCATCTTGGCCTCGATCCCGGAGCGTGCGGATAGCGAGAGCCAGCTTGTTGACCTGAACCGCCGGGTCATCCGTTGGGTGAACCTCGGGGGCGCACCGACACCCCAACCGGTGGACGTCCCACCAGCCATGGGGATGATGCGCGTCCATTGCCGCGAGCGTTCGGCGTCCCAGGTCCGACATCTCGTCGTCGAGGAGCCCCGCCGCGGCGAGCGGCCACAGGAAGGGGCGTTTCTCCTCGGCCCGCTCGAACAGCGCCGTGAGCGCCGAGAGGGTCTCCTGGTCGTGCTGGTGAAGACAGGGGAGCCGCTCCAGTCCCTCGCCGGAGAGATCGCTCCAGGCCTCGAGAACCTGGAGGTAGCGTTCCTTCATCTCGGGTGCATCCGCTCCGAGATGACAGAGCACGCGAAACACGTCGTCTCCGTCCCGGTCCAGGAAAGGCAGCAGCCCGGCGATCACCTCGCCGCGCACGGTCTCGTCGCGCAGGCCTGGCTCGAGGAACAACCAGGCGTCGCGTGGATCGAACTGCACGCTGCCCTGGAGCGCCGCGGAGAGGAAGGCAGCCGTGACCCGCGCCATGAGCATTCCGGCCTCCGGAGTGGGAGGATCGTCCTGGCTCCTCGAACCGACTGCCCACCGATTGGCCTGGTCGGTGAGGTCTGCGAAGTAGCGGCTCCACCTCTGCCCCAGGCCCAGCAGGAGCGCCCGTCGAAGCGCCCACCTGCCAGTCTTCCCCGTGCGGGCCGCAAGGTCGGGAAGCACCGGCAGGTACACCTCAGGGAGAGCGACCGATGAGGATCCCACCTGGCGCAGCACGAACAACACAAGCGCTTCCTCGCTCTGCTCGTCGCCGAGCAGCCCGGCCAGCGCCTGGTCCGCGGCGCTGCCGGCGAAGTCCATGCAGAAGATCAGGGCGTGGCCGAGGGCCTCGGTCTCGGGCACCTCGCCGTTGCTGCGTGAGAACACCTGGCCGCGCCACGTTCCCTTGGTCTGGTCGAACACTGCTCGGACCAGCAGGGGGATCACCTCCTCCACGTGTCGCTGGCGGCACACCAGCGTGATGGCGGCTCTGGCCCGCCGCAGCGGGTCTTCGGCCTGGCGCAGCAGAGCGAGAAGCGAGGGGTCGTCGCCTTCCAGAAGGGGAAGCGGTGGCACGAAGGGCCGTCTCGAAGGGTAGTACATTCCGTCACGAGGCGCCGGCTGGGGCGGAGGAGGAAGCGCGGGAGGAAGCTCGTACTCGACCTGCCAGTGGCTCAGGACCGTCTCGATGTTCCGCCGCGCCCCGGCGGACGTACCCGGGGCCAGGAGACAGCTTCGCAGCGCAGCCAACACCGGCTCCGACCGGTCGTCCCAGTAGAAGACGCAGAACAGCGCGTCGCTGTCCTCCCCGCCGCTCCGCACGAACGCGTCCAGCCACTCCGCGGAGGTCCGGCTCTGGTACTCGAAGGCCGGCAAGAAGAGGTCCTCCACCTTCTTCTCGCCGGCCTGCAGGGCGGATGCCGACAGGATGCCGAGGACCGCCAGCAGACCGATCCGCCTTTGCCTCATGATCTCCTCCGTAGTCGAAAGTCCCACGCCGGCGCGGAGCTGCCACCAGTGTGCCCGATCCATGGGCGAACGCGCGTAAACCGCGTGTAACCAACCCGGAGCGCCGCGGCGGTGTTCAGTCGCGGAAATCGAACTTGACCTCGGCGCCGTCGTCTGTGACCAGGACCGACCGTCGCTCCTCCCGGTCTCCCACGCGCGCGACGATCGTGTAGCGATCGGGCTCGACCCGATAGGTCCGGGAGACGCGCTCGGGCTTCGGGAACACGGGCGCGGGCGGCTCGGTCGGCTGGATGGCGTTTCCCTCTTCGTCCAGCTCCACCTCGGAATAGGAAGCAATGACGCCCCCGACCTCGGAAGACACGAATGGGCTCAGGTCAACGCCCGCGGGTGAGAGGATCGACACCGAGTTGCCGCTGGCAACGCTGCACTCCGCTGTCCACTGGACGACCACCTCGAGCCGCACGTTATCACGGCTGCGGAGGTCGGGTCTGGTCTCACCGCCGCAGACGATCACGCCCTCGATGAAGGTGGGGCCGGGATGACCAGAGTTGCTCCTCTGCCCGCAGTAATCCACGACCACCGTGTACGTCCCCGCATCGAGACCGACGACCGCGAACGCGCCGTTATGATCCGCAGCGACCCTCGTGACCTCGACGCCGCCATCGCCAAAGACGTGGACCGCCGCCCTCCCCTTTGGCAGTCCCCGCGCGTCGAGCACCTGGCCGGAAAGGCGCTCGCCAGCCTCGGTCAGCGCAAACACAACTTCCGCGACCGACCCTTCCGCGACGTCCACGGTCTTGGGCTCGGAGCGCCGCATGTTCGGGGCCACGCCCTCCTCGCCCGGTCCGCCGGCCCGGACGAGGTAGCGACCCGGTGGCAGGCCGCGCACCCGGAAGCGCCCCTCCGCGTCCGTCACGAGGCGGATTCTCTGCTGTGGCAGGAGGGTGCCCTCCTTCCACCCGCCCTCCGGGTCAAACGAGATGGGAACCTGCGCCAGGACTCCCTCGGGATCCTCCCCGCTGACCCGGCCCGTCAGGTCCGAGATTGGCCAGTCGAGGTCGTGTTTGAACTCCGGGACATCGGGAATGGTGAGAAGAACCTGCTTCCAGAGCGACACGTCGGACGCTGGCATCGACCCCATCGGCCCCATCAGCATCCAAAGGCTGGCGTCCCTGTCGGCTCCGGGCATGATGGTGAGCACGCGCCACCTGCCCGGCGCGAGGTCGCGCACGGCGTAGCAGCCGTCGCAGTCAGATGTCGCGAAGAGCGCATCGTTGCTCCACGCGAAAAGGGAGGCGCCCTCGGGAAGGAAGAAGAGCCATGCTCCCTCGAGCGGCTGGCCTCCTTCCCGGACCGTGCCCTCCAGGAAGACCGAGGATCCCGCGGCGCTGGCCGCCGGATGGAGCAGGTGGCATGCGACGACGAGCAGCAACGAGGAGCACGCGGGCGCGATCGCCATGTGGAGCCACCTCCGCTCGGAATCCCGTATGCCCGAGCCAGCCTACTCCGCGGCCGCGCGCGAGTCGCCTCAGTACTTCAGCGACGACCCCTTCTTGACCATGCGCACGGCCACGCAGCGCGCGACGGTGCCAAGGCCGATTGTCACGGTCAGGTCCTGCGCTCCGTCGGCGAGATTGCCGAGGCTCAGGTTCGCACCGCTGATGGTCAGGGTCTCGCGGGCGTAGTCGAGCTTCACCGAGGTCAGGCTGCCCTTCGGCCCCTTGGCCTGCCACGTGTTCTTCCCCTTCTTCTTGAAGGACGCCGAGGGAACGGTCACGCACAGGTTTTCGCCGAACGTGAGGGACAGCTCCGGCGCCGCAGCCGGCATGCCGCCCAGCGTGGCCAGGCCGACTTTGAGCTTCAGCGAGTCCTTGCCCGCGCCCTTGATCTTCGCCTTGGCGCTGTACAGGAACAGGTTCGGCTCGATCAGCGTGCCCTTGACCTTGCCCAGCTTGAAGGCGCCCTTCTTCAACAGCACCGTGCCGCTCCCGTCCGCGCCCGCGGTGAGGAAGCCAATCTCCGTGGCCACGTTCGGGTCGAGGCCCGCCACGGCCGCGCCCTTGACCTTCAGCTTGAACGTCGCCTTGGAGCTGCCGCTCTTCGCCGGCGTAATGGTCAGGCTCACGCCGCTGTCCTCGATCGAGAACTTGCCGTTCTGGTAGACCAGGCCCGGCATGGGGAACTGCGCTGTCCCGACCGTGGCCAGGAACGGCCCCATCATGTTCGGGTTGCCCGGGCCGATGTCGAGGACGCCCGTGGCCGTGACCAGGCTCTTCTCCGGCTTGCTCGCGTTCGGCTTGACCTTGACCTTCTTCGGCAGGACGTAGGCCTCCTCGGCCGGAACGAACGTCTCGCTCGCGAGCGTCGGGAGCATGACGATCTCGCGCAAGAGCCCGGCCGCGTCCGTGTACTGCACGGCGAACTCCGAGATGAACGTCGTGCCGAGGTTCTCGGTGGCCGTCGCGCCCGGGAGCAGGGCCGAGGTCTTGACCTTGAACGTCTTGCCGCCCATCTCCGAGCCGCCTTCGATGTCCAGCCAGTACTGGTCCGCGGGCGTGACCAGGCTCCAGTTCATCTCGCCGGCGACCACGGAGACCATCATGGCGTCGCTGGGATCGAGGTCGTGGTTGAAGAGCAGCGGATCGCCGCGCAGGCTGGTGGTCGTGCCGTCCTCGTTCTCGATGAAGACCTCGAGGTACGCGGTCGCCGTGCCCAGTCCGGCGCCGCGCGAGCGGGCCACGGCCCGCGGCCCGGCCGGCGCGAGGGTGATCGCGTCCCGCACCTCGACGTCGTAGAGCACGGCCTCGTACACCCAGGTGCCGGTCCCGCCCGCGTCCGGCACTCCGTAGTGGTAGAGGCTCTTGGTCACGGTGTAGACCAGGCCGGCGGGCCCGGGGACCACGGCCACCTGGCCCAGCGTGGCCGGGTTCGCGTCCACGACGAGCGTGATGAAGTCCTTCAACTTCTCGCCCGTGTCGAGATCCACGAAGTACTTGTGGCCGCACGTGCCGTTGCAGCACCAGCCGTTGTTCCAGAACAGCGCGCCGTTCTGGTTCACGCCGGCGACCGTGGGGGAATCGACCTGGCCGCCGGTCTCGGTCTCGAGGTGGATGGTCCCGGAGCACGGCGACAGGAGCAGGGAGGCGAGCAGGGGAAGGACCTGAGACGCAACGAGTGCCATGGAACTGCCTCCATCTACGTGATCCCCTGCAAGAGCGCAGGTTGCGGCCCGCTGCTCCGCAGAACAAGTGGCTTTCCTGACGGATTCCCGGGTGGATCCGCACTGCCGGGAGTGAGACGCGCAGGGGACTCTCCCCCAGCCCATGCCCCGCGGGGACTCTCAGCCGCGCAGTTCGATGACCATCGACACGCCGTCCTCAGTGACCTCAACATCCCGCCGCTCCTCCCGATCCCCAAGGCGGGCCACGATCGTGTAGCGGCCCGGCTCGAGCGGGATGGTCGAGCGAGCACTCCTGGGCTCGGGAGGGGCGGGCGCCGGAGGCTCCTTGGGCGGGATCACATTCCCTTCTTCATCCAACTCCACCTCCGAGAAGGACGCCAGGATGCCGTGCGAGTGCTGGAATGGGCTGAGGTCGATGCCGGAAGCGGAGAAGATCGAGACCGAAGGGCCGCCGGGGTCGCCGTTCTGCGCCATGCAGCGCACGTGGACATTGATCTGCACGCTCTCGCGGGTGCGCAGCTCGACCCTGGCCTCCTCCCCGGCGCGCACGACCACTCCTTCGAGCAGCGTGGGACCCGGATCGTCCGACCCGCGCGTCTCCCCCCGCTGATCGACGAGCACGGTGTAGGAGCCCGGGTCCAAGCCGGCGATCGCGAACGAGCCATTCCGATCCGTGACGATGCTGGTGAAGCGCGTGACCTCGACGCCGCCGTCGCCGAAGACATGCACCGCCGCCTTCCGCTTGGGCGCACCGTGTGGGTCGAGCACTTGCCCGGAGAGGCGCTCGCTCGCCTCGGTCAAGGTGAGCGCCACCTCCGCGACCTGACCCTCCACGATCTCCACGGTTTGCACCGCGGCGCGCCGCGGCGTCACGGCGGCACCCACGTCCCCGGGTCCGGCGGCCTGGACCGTGTAGCGGCCCGGCAGGAGGCCGCGCACGCGGAAGCACCCCTTCGCGTCCGTCACGATGCGAACGAAGATCGGCAGGCGGGCGCCCTCCTTCCATGCTCCCTCCGGATCGAGGACGATCGGAACCTGCGCCAAGGCCTGCTCGGAATCCGCCCCGCTGACCCGTCCCGACAGGTCCGCGATCGGCCACTCGAAGTCCTGCTGGTACTCGGCGACATCGGGGATGGTGAGATCGAAGTGCCGCCAGAGTGAGACGTCGGACGCCTGGCCCGGGCCCATCAGCACCGGAACGCGGCCCTGAGCGAGGCGCGGGATGATCGTGACGCGCCACGTGCCCGGCTCCAGGTCGCGCACGACGTAGCAGCCGTCGCAATCCGAGATCGCATGCGGCGGGTCACTCGGCGTGGAGAGGGACATCCTCTCGGGCATGAATAAGAGCCATGCTCCCTCGAGCGGCTGGCCACCTTCCCGGACCACTCCCTCCACGCGGACCGACGATCCCGCGGCGCAGGCCGCCGGATGGAGCACGTGGCACGCGACGAGCAGCAGCAACGAGGAGCACGCCGGCGCGATCAACACCTGAACCACCTCCGCTCGGAATCCCGAAGACCCGCGCCAGCATACTCCCCGGCCGCGCGCATGGCTACGGCCGGGACGAACGCGCGGCCCCTCCCGCGCCGCGTCAGTACTTCAGCGACGAGCCCTTCTTGACCATGCGCACGGCCACCGAGCGCGCGCTGGCGCCGAGGGCCACGGCCACGGTCAGGTCCTGCGCTCCAACCGCGAAGTCGCCGAGGCTCAGGTTGGAGCCGCTGATGGTCAAGGTCTCCCGGGCGTAGTCGAGCTTCACCGAGGTCAGGCTGCCCTTCGGCCCCTTGGCCTGCCAGATGCTCTTCCCCTTCTTCTTGAACGACGCCGAGGGAACCGTGACGGACAGGTTCTCGCCGAAGTTCAAGGACAGCTCGGGCGCCGCGGCCGGCATGCCGCCGAGCGTGGCCAGGCCGAGCTTCAGCTTCAGCGAGTCCTTGCCCGCGCCCTTGAGCTTCGCCTTGGCGCTGTAGAGGAACAGGTTCGGCTCGATCAGCGTGCCCTTCACCTTGCCCAGCTTGAAGGCGCCCTTCTTCAGCAGCACCGTGCCGCTGCCGTCCGCGCCCGCGGTGAGGAAGCCGATCTCCGTGGCGACGTTCGGGTCGAGGCCCGCCACGGCCGCACCCTTGACCTTCAGCTTGAACTTCGCCTTGGAGCTGCCGCTTTTCGCCGGCGTGATGGTCAGGCTCAGGCCGCCGTCCTCGACCGAGAACTTGCCGTTCTGGTAGATCAGGCCCGGCATGGGGAACTGCGCCGTGCCGACCGTGGCCAGGAACGGCCCCATCATGTTCGGGTTGCCCGGGCCGATGTCAAGGAACCCCGTGGCCGTGACCAGGCTCTTCTCCGGCTTGGCGGCGTTCGGCTTCACCTTGACCTTCTTCGGCAGGACGTAGGCCTTCTCGGCCGGAACGAAGGTCTCGCTGGCGAGCGCGGGGACCATGACGATCTGGTACAGGTCCAGGGCCGCGTCCGAGTACTGCACCGCGAACTCCGAGATGAACGGCGTACCCAGGTTCTCGGTGGCCGCTGCGCCCGGCAGCAGGGCCGAGGTCTTGACCTTGAACGTCTTGCCGCCCATCTCCGAGCCGCCGTCGATGTCCAGCCAGTACTGGTCGGCAGGCGTGACCAGGCTCCAGTTCATCTCCTCGGCGGTCGGGGAGAACATCATCGCGTCGTCGAGCCCTTCGGAGTGCTCGAAGAGCAGCGGGTCGCCGCGCAACGATGTGGTCGTGTCGTTCTCGTTCTCGATGAAGACCTCGAGATACGCGCTCCCCGTTCCCAGGCCCGCGCCGCGCGAGCGGGCCACGGCCCGCGGCCCGGCCGGTTCGAGGGTGATCGCGTCCCGCATCTCGACGACGTAGAGCACGGCCTCGTACAGCCAGGTGCCGGCCCCGGCCACGTGCGGCACGGCGTAGTGGTAGACGCTCTTGGTCACGGTGTAGACCAGGCCGGCGGGCCCGGGGACCACGGCCATCTCGCCAAGCGTGGCGGGGCTCGGGTCGATGGCCACGGTGATGAAGTCCTTCAGCTTCTCGCCGGTATCGAGGTCCTCGAAGAACATGTGGCCGTATGTGTCGTTCGCGCCCCAGCCGTTGTTCCAGAAGAACGCGCCGTCCTGGTTCACGCCGGCGACCGTGGGCGAGTCGATCTGCCCGCCGGTCTCGGTCTCGACGTGGATGGTTCCGGAGCCCGGCGACAGGAGCAGGGAGGCGAGCAGGGGCACGGCGAGAGAAGCGAGCTGCGGCATGGGACGGCCTCCAAGATGGATTCTCCCCTGCACAAGCGCGATCCGGCGCCGCGCGCTTCGCCGAAACCTCGGGAAATCACACGGAGCCGGCGCGGCCGTTCTGCCGCGAGAGGGCCGCTACAGCAAGGTGAAGATCGTCGGGCCGCTCAGCGTGTAGCCCACGAGCGACTGGGTGATGATGGGCAGGCCCACGAAGGTGGGCGCGGAAGACACGCCGATCAGCGTGGCCGCGACGCCGGAAGGCGGCAGCGTGCCGACCGCCAGGATCAGCATGTAGTTGGGGTCCATGTAGAGGATGCCGTAGCCCGTCGGGATGGCGGCGGGCACGATGCCGAGGACCTGGAAGTAGGTGGCGCCCGGCTGGCCCACAGTCACGATGGCCGAGATCTGCCCCTGCTGGACCGGCGAGCGGATGTACGTGCCGGGTTGGATCACTTCGTCCGCGCCCACGTCGCTCTTGCCGCCGAAGCCGCGCGGCTCGCCGTCCACGTCGGTGTACACGGACATGGTCTGGGCCGCGTTGATCAAGGTGCTGGTCGTCGTCAAGTGGTAGTCGTGATCGGGTACCGACACGAACAGCGAATCCACGTAGCGCGTCTCGGACATGGTGCCGAAGGAGCCCGAAAGCGCTCCTCCCGCGTTCTGGAAGAAGTCGTTCTTGACCAGGCGCAGAAGCGGCGCGGTGCCCTCCAGGCCGACCCAGCCGTTCTTGTAGGCGATGTTGTTCATGAACGCGCCGTTCACCGTGACGTTGATCTGGCTGATGGCGAACCCGGCCCGCGCCGCACCCGCGGCCGTGTTGTGGGCCACGCTCACGGTGGGATAGTCGAAGACCAGGAACCCGTCCGCCGGGCCCACGTCGTACGCGATGTTGCTCGTCACGGTCGCAGTGCCGGTCGAGGCGGGGGTGGCGTAGAGATCGAAGAGGATCAGCGCCCGGTTGAGGTTGGGACCCACGAAGATGTTGTCGCGGATGAAGACGTCCCCCTCGTACCAGCCCACCACGGCCGCGTCCCACCAGTCCGAGGTCGGGCCGTTGCGGAACAGGAACCTGGAGACCTCGCCGCTGCCGGCCAACTCGACCATGCCCGTTTGCGTGGACCAGGACACGCCCGTTCCGTCGATCACGGACAGGTGCGCGCCGCTGCCGATCAGCGCCACGCCGTCGGGCACGTTGATCGGGAAGACCTCGCCGTTCAGCAGGTCGTAGATGCCGGGATTCACGTGCAGCGTGTCCCCGGACAGAGTGAAGGCGAGCCCCGTGGTGATGGTCTTCCACGGCGCGGCCGCCGTGCCCAGGCCGGCGTAGTCGTCGCCGAAGATGGCGTCGACGTAGTAGTCCGTCGCCAGGGCGGAGCACGTCAAGAGACACGCGGCGCAGAAGGTCGTGACGAAACGCTTCATGTTTCTCCTCCCATCGAGGTCGCAGAAACAGCGGGGTGCAGAACCACGAGTCATTGTCCCGCGAATCCGGGAAGCCGTCAACCGGCGCCGCAGCCCCGGCCCCTTCTCTGCGGCGCAACTCGTTCCGGGGCAGGGCGCTCGGTTCATCGAATCACCGCGCGGCGCGTCCGGATCAGGGCGTATTCTCGATGGCAGAACCTGGCGCAGGAGGCTGGGAATGCGGCGGCGCGAAGACGCGACGGACCTGGGCGGCGGCGAGAAGGAGCGCGACGGCGCGCGCTTCCTCGTGACCGACTTCGAGCCCGCCTACCTGCGCCTCTTGCGGGAAGGCGCCCTCGCGGCGCGGGTCGAGGCAGCCCAGAGAGAGCTGCGACACTGCCGCGCCTGCCCGCGCGACTGCGGCGTGGACCGCACGGCCGGCGAGCTCGGCGCCTGCCGCACCGGCAGGCACGCGGGCATGTCCTCGGCCTTCCCGCACCACGGCGAGGAGAAATGCCTCCGCGGCCCGCGCGGCTCGGGCACCATCTTCTTCTCGGGCTGCAACCTGAAGTGCGTGTTCTGCCAGAACGCCGACATCTCGCAGGGCCGCGCCGCGCGCGCCTGCTCGGCCGGCGAGATCGCCGGCGCCATGCTGGAGCTGCAGGCCCTCGGCTGCCACAACGTCAACTTCGTGACGCCCGAGCACGTCGTTCCCCAGACCATCGAGGCGATCGCGCTCGCGGCGGAAGGCGGCCTGCGCCTGCCCATCGTCTACAACACCAGCGCCTACGACGCGCTCCCCTCGCTCGCGCTCCTCGACGGGCTGATCGACATCTACATGCCCGACTTCAAGTTCTGGGAGGCAGAGAGCGCCGCGCGCTACCTGAAGGCCGAGGACTACCCGGAGCGCGCGCGCCAGGCGCTCAGCGAGATGCACCGTCAGGTCGGGCCTCTCGTCCTCGACGCGTCCGGCCTGGCGCGGCGCGGCGTGCTCGTCCGGCACCTGGTCATGCCGGGAGGCCTGGCCGAAGCGGCCGCGATCTTCCGCTGGCTGGCCGAGGAGATCTCGTCGGACAGTTGGGTGAACGTGATGGGCCAGTATCAGCCCCAGCATCGCGTCGGCCGCGCCAGCCCCGGCGGACGGCGCGCGTACCCCGAGATCGACCGGCGCCCGGCGCGGGAAGAAGTCGCCGCGGCCTACGCCGCCGCCCGCGCGGCCGGCCTGTGGCGCTTCGACGAATAGCCGCCCCGAGGACGCGCGCTGCACATCGCGCGCGCCCGCGCTACGATTCCGCAGTCGATCTTCGTCTCACGCCGCCACCAGAACAGGAACGCGATGGACAGCACCGTCTCGCCGCCCGCGGAAGCACAGGCGCCGGCTGAGAGGCCGCGGCGCCTGGCCGCGCTGCTCGCGGCGGCGGCGATCGGCGCGGCCTGGGGCGTGCTCGAAACCTCGCTGCGCGTCCTCTACTACCGCTCCGGCCTGATCGAAGGCGAGCTGGACGTGCCGGCCTTCAGCAGCCTCGACGCCGCGGCCGCGACCGCGCTCTCCGGCCTGGAGCACGCGCTCCTCGGCTTGGGGTTGGGCCTGCTCGCGCTCCTCGTGCTCGCGCCGCTCCTCGGCCTGCTCTTCCCGCGGCGCTCCACGGCCTGGCGCGTGGCCGTGGCGCCGCGCTTCGCCGTGCTGTGTGCCGCGCTCTTCCTCAGCAGCTTCTGGTGGAGCCGCTTCGCCTACCGCAGGCTCGGCCTGGACTTCATGAAGTTCGCCTACAGCGAGCCGTTCACCTCGCCGAAGCGGCTCCTGCTTGCGGCGCTCCTCGCCGCCTGCTCCCTCCTCGTCGCGTACGCGCTCGTGGCGCGCCAGGGAGGCGGCCGCCGCGCCCTGGCGCGCGTGCAGAACGGCTTCCTCGCCGCCGTCCTGGTCCTCGCCCTGCTCGCGCTCGGCCGCGAGGCGCTCATCGCCCGCGACCTGCCGGCCAAGGAGGACGCCTGCGGCCGCTGCAACGTCGTGCTCATCGTGGTCGACGCCCTGCGCGCGTTCAACGTGGGCTGCTACGGCTACGCGCGAGAGACGACGCCGCGCATCGACGCTCTCGCGCGCGAGGGCGTGCTCTTCGAGCGCGCCGTGGCCCAGGCGCCCTACACCTGGACGTCCTTCGGCTCCCTCTACACCGGCAAGTACCCGCGCCGCCACGGCCTCTTGAAGATGGACCCGACGCAGCGCTTCAACCCAAAGCGCAACGTGACGCTGCAGCGCATCCTCGACCAGGCGGGCTACCGCACCGGCGCCTTCATGACCGGCATGATCTCGAACGCCAGCGGCCTGCTCGACGGCTTCCAGACCTACTTCGAGGCCATGGTAGGCCGCGACCCGGTGCGCCGCGCGTCGCTCTGGACCTTCTTCCGCTCGGAGCTGGTCATCCACGCCCTGTGGAACAAGGTGCGCCAGGCGTTCGACCCCACGCTGGTGCCGGGCACGGCTGTCGACTGGCTCGAGCAGAACGCGGACGGGCGCTTCCTGGCCGTGATCCACCTCTACTCGACGCACACGCCCTACGACCCGCCGCGCCGCTACGACGTGTTCTCGCCGGGCTACGACGGGCCGATCGAGCGCTTCACCACCGAGATGGCGGCCCTGCTCGAGCAGGGCAAGGCGAGCCTCGGGGACGAGGACCGGCAGCGCGTCGCCGACCTGTACGACGCGGGCGTGCGCTTCGCCGACGACATGATCGGCCGCGTGGTCGACGAGCTGTCCCGCCTGGGCGTGCTGGAAGAGACCGCGCTCGTCGTCACCGCCGACCATGGCGAGGAGCTGGGCGAGCGCGGTCTCTACGAGCACGACTGGATGTACAACAGCAACCAGCTCGTGCCCCTGGTGCTCCGGCTGCCCGAGCGCCGCGGCGCCAGGCAGCGCGTGCCCGTGCCAGTGGAGCTGATCGACGTCCTGCCGACGCTGCTCGAGCTGGCCGGATTGCCTGTCCCGGAGGACATCGATGGCGAGTCGCTCCTGCCGTGGATCGACGGCCAGCGCCCCAAGGAGGACGACGCCGCCTACTGCGAGAACAACTTCTACGTTTCGGTGCAGACGCGCGACTGGAAGCTGATCATGAACCGCTTCGGCGATCCGCACGATCCGCCGCGCCTCTACCACCTGGCCGCCGATCCGCTCGAGCGCCGCGACCAGTCCGCGCGCTACCCGGAGAAGCTGGCGGAGATGACGGCGATCCTGCGCGCGCACGACAAGTCCATGCCCTTCCCGAGCGAGGCGCCCGGCGCGCCGCGCGCGGGGGACGCGGAGCTCATGCGCCAGCTCGGCTACCTGGGACGCGCGCGGCCGGTGGAGGGCATCCACGAGCGGGAGCGCGCGGCCGCGGCGCCGCAAGAGGAAAGCGAGAGCAAGTAGGCCCATGAAACCCCATGCGCGCGCGGGCAAGCCCGCCGGCCGCGACCAACTGGTCAACGTCCCGCGGTTGATCGCCGCCTACTACACGATCGAGCCGGACCCGCAGGAGCGCGCTCAGCGCGTGGCCTTCGGCACCTCGGGACACCGCGGCTCGTCCCTCAAGGCGAGCTTCAACGAGCCGCACATCCTGGCCACGACGCAGGCCATCTGCGACTTGCGCCGCGCGCGCGGCGCTGGCGGGCCCCTCTTCCTCGGCATGGACACGCACGCCCTCTCCGAGCCGGCGCTGCGCACGGCGCTGGAGGTGCTGGCCGGAAACGGCGTGGACGTGCTCGTGGACCAGGACGAGGGCTACACGCCCACGCCCGCGATCTCGCACGCCATCCTCTGCCACAACCGGGGCCGGAAGGAGCGCCTGGCGGACGGCATCGTCATCACGCCCTCGCACAATCCGCCCGAGGACGGCGGCTTCAAGTACAACCCGCCGCACGGCGGCCCGGCGGACACGGAGGTCACGGCCTGGATCGAGCAGCGGGCCAACGAACTCTTGGCACAGAGCCTGCGCGCGGTGCGCCGCCTGCCCTACGAGCGGGCGCTGCGGGCGGACACCACCCATCGCCACGACTACACCGGCGCTTACGCGCGCGACCTGGCCGCGGTCATCGACACGCCGGCGATCGCGGCCGCGGGCGTGAAGATCGGCGTGGATCCCATGGGCGGCTCGGGCATCGCCTACTGGGGCCCGATCGCGAAGGAGCACGGCCTGGACATCGAGGTGGTGAACGACGCCGTCGATCCCACCTTCTCCTTCATGCGCATGGACCGCGACGGCAGGATCCGCATGGACTGCAGCTCCCCCTGGGCCATGGCCGGCCTGGTCGAGCTGAAGGACCGCTTCGACATCGCCTGCGGCAACGACACCGACTACGACCGGCACGGCATCGTGACGCGCGGCGCCGGGCTCATGAATCCCAACCACTATCTGGCGGTGGCGATCTCCTACCTCTTCCGCAATCGGCCGGGCTGGAGCGGGGAGGCGGCCGTGGGCAAGACTCTGGTCAGCTCCAGCATGATCGACCGCGTGGCCGCCGGCCTCGGCCGGCGCCTGCACGAGGTGCCGGTCGGCTTCAAGTGGTTCGTGAGCGGCCTGCTCGACGGCTCCTGCGGTTTTGGCGGCGAGGAGAGCGCGGGCGCGTCCTTCCTGCGCATGGACGGCACGGTCTGGACCACGGACAAGGACGGCATCATCCTCGACCTGCTCGCGGCCGAGATCACGGCCAGGACCGGCCGCGACCCGGGAGAGCACTACGCGGACCTCACCAGGGAGTTCGGCGAACCGGTCTACGAGCGTATCGACGCGCCGGCCACGCCCGAGGAGAAGGCCCGCCTCGGGCGGCTCTCCCCGCAGCAGGTGAGCGCCACCGAGCTGGCCGGCGAGCGGATCCTCGCGCGCCTGACGCGCGCGCCGGGCAACGACGCCGCCTTCGGCGGGCTCAAGGTCGTGACCGAGAACGGCTGGTTCGCGGCGCGGCCGTCTGGCACCGAGGACATCTACAAGATCTACGCCGAGAGCTTCCTCGGCCGGGAGCACCTGGCCCGGATCCAGGAGGAGGCGCAGGTCATCGTCAGCAAGGCGCTGGCGTAGCGACGCCGCGCGGCCGCCGGGCGCGCTATCATGCGGCCTCGCACCGTGCACCGCTTCGGAGGATCCGCATGCGCCATCGCCTGCTCCGCTCGACCGCGCTCGCCCTGCTCCTGGCGGCCCTGCCGGGCTGCCTCTACGCCCGCTTCAAGACGCCCCTCGACTGTGACCTGGACGCCACCGAACTCGGCACGAAGACGGGCCGCTCGAGCTGGCAGGGCATCCTCTGGGCGGTGGCCTTGGGCGACGGCGGCGTCCAGGCGGCCGCGGCGGACGGCGGCATCAGCGTGATCCGCCACGCGGACGAGGAGATCCTGAGCGTGCTGTTCGGCCTCTACTTCCGGCGCACGACCATCGTCTACGGGGACTGAGGCGTGCGCGCGCGCTGGTTCGCCGTTCTCTGTCTGGCGCTCTTGCCCGCGGCCACGGGTTGCGTCTACCTGCACGTCACCGAGCCGCTCGACGTCAACTTCGCCCGCACACCCGCGGCGGCGCAGCATGAAGGCGGCAGCGTCAAACGCGTGTCCTACGCCTGGGCCGACGTCCAGTGGAGCACGAACGCCATCGGCGACATCGCGCGCCAGAACGGCATCACGCGCGTGCACTATGCCGATGTCGAGACGCTGCGCATCCTCGGCGTGTGGACAGAGCGCTGGGTGCACGTCTACGGCGAGTGATCCGCGCCGGCTCGGGGGTGACCTTCCAGCGCGAAGTTGAACGACCGGGCGCGCGCGGCTAACGTAGCGCCGGCGGCGTGCCAAGGAGCCTGCGATGGCCAAGAAGATCCTCCTCATCGACGACGACCAGAACGCGATCAAGTTCCTCTCGGTCGTCCTCGAGGAGCACGGCTACGAGTGGGACTGCGCCTACGACGGCAAGGAGGGCTACCGCAAGCTGCAGGAAGTGAAGCCCGACTTGGTCGTGCTGGACGTGATGATGCCGAAGCGCTCCGGCTTCACTCTGTTCAAGCAGTTGCGCCGCGAGGAGGAGTTCAAGCACCTGCCGGTGCTCATGCTCACCGGCGTGGCGGGAGTGCTCGAGGAGTTCGACCGGGAAAGCGAAGAGGACACCACGCAGCGCCCCTTCGACAGCCTGCGCGAGGCGCTGAGGAACACCGTGCGCCAGATGCGCGAGGAAGGGCTGATCAAGCCGGACATGTTCCTCGACAAGCCGATCGACCCGGACCTGTTCATCCGCAAGGTCAAGGAGCTGATCGGAGACTAGCCCATCGTCTCAGGGGTGCTTCCTGCGGATCGCTCCCGCGACCTCGGCCGCGCTCGCCTGAGCCGGCAGTTCCTCGACCAAGCGCCAGCCGCGGCGGCGCGCCGCCTGGGCGGCTCCCGCGCCCAGACACCACGCCGCCACGCCCGCGTCCCAGCGCGGGCCGTCCCGCTCCTCGTCGAGCGACTCGACCTCGTCGGCGCTCCGCAGCACGCAACCGCTGAGGGGCAGGGCCGCGAGCACCGCGCGCGCCGCGGGCGTGACGGGCAGCGGCGACTCCACCACCTCGGCGCCGGCGAGCTCCAGGGCTTCCCCCAGGGGACCGGCGGGCGCGGGCACGAGCAAGCGCTCGCCGAAGAGCGGCCGGCGGCTGAACCACTCGAGCTGCTCGGCGTGGCGCACGGTCGGCCCGATGATGAAGAGCGCCGGCGGGCGCACCCTCGCCTGCTGGGCGGCGCGCGGCAGCTCGGCGATCGCGGCCCGCACCACGCGCTGGCTCGAGGTGGTGCCGCGCTCCACGACCGCGGCCGGGGTGTTCGGGTCCATGCCCGAGGCGAGCAGCTCCCGCACCACACTCTCGAGCTGCGTCACGCCCATGTAGCCCGCGATGGTTCCGTGCGGATCGGCCGCCAGGTGCTCCCAACGCACCTGCGGGCCGCCGGACTTCGCGGCCTCGTGCGCGGTGACCAGCGTGAGGCGCACGGCCTCGCGCCGGTGCGTGACCGGGATGCCGGCGTAGGCCGGGACCGCGACGCCGGCCGTGACGCACGGCACGATCTCGAAGGGGATGCCGGCCGCGGCCAGCTCCTCGGCCTCCTCGCCGCCGCGGCCGAAGACGAAGGGATCGCCGCCCTTCAGG
>DYIW01000021.1 GCA_020723465.1 Phycisphaera mikurensis | reverse complement strand
AGTACGAGATGACGCAGGGGTAGTGGCACGGGTTCGCGGGGTGGAACCCGAGCTACCACCACCCGGGGAACTACGGGAGGACGTGGAGCCGCGATGGCAGGCCAGGAGACCTGTTGCATCCGGTGGAGCACGTGAGTTGGGAGGACTGCGAGGAGGTGCTGGGCCGGCTGGGCCTGGTCTTGCCGACCGAGGCGCAGTGGGAGTACGGCTGCCGCGCGGGCACGGACACTCCGTGGTGGACCGGGCGGGACAAGCTGGATCTGGACGAGGCGGGGAACCTGGCCGACGCCTACGCCCAGGCGCACGGAGGCAACTGGCCGCAGTGCGACATGGAGCTGGACGACGGCCGCACGTGCCACGCACCCGTCGGCTCGTACCGGGCGAATGCCTTCGGCCTGCATGACACGATCGGGAACGTGTGGGAGTGGTGCCGGGACGGCTACTGCTCGTACGACAACGCGGCGGTGCAGGGAGATGGAGGGCGTTTGGTCCAAGGCGCCTCGCTCCGCGTGCCCCGCGGCGGCGGCTTCAACAGCACCCCGGCGCTCGCACGCTCGGCGTACCGCACCGACATCACGCCGGGCATCCGCGACTACTACCTCGGGTGCCGCCCCGCCGTCCGGGTCATCTCTTGGTGACTCTCACGACTTCACCGCTGGATCCCCTCGGGAAATCAACGATTCTGGCGCGCGACGAGCGGGCGCTCCGGGCCGTAGCGAAGCCGGCCCGGAGGCGCCCGCGAATGAATCTTGCGTGCCCGAACGCTCAGGTATTCGAGCACCCTCGGGTCCTTCGACACGTCCCCTCTCTCCGACTTCGCGAAAGACAAGGAAGTGCTCTCTTTTCGCGAGCACTTCTTCCGCGTTGAGGGACTGCCGCACCTCGCCTGCGTGGTCTCGTGGCAGGAGCGGCCGCAGCGGGCCGCCGCGCAGCAGTTCTCTGCCACGGCGCCGCGCGAGCCGCGCGAGGACCCGACCGCGGGCCTGGACGAGGCCGAGCGCACGCTCTTCAACTCGTTCCGCGAGTGGCGGAACGTGGTGGCGCGGCGTGACGGGCTCTTCCACTATCTCGTGCTCCGGAACAGCCAGATCAAGGAGCTGATCCAGAAGCGGCCGCGGAGCTTGACCGCGCTCGCGCAGATCGACGGCCTGGGCAAGAGCAAGGTGGAGAAGTACGGGCCGGACATCCTGCGCCTCCTCGCCGTGACAGCCGATGCGGCGGAGGCCGGCGCATGAGCCCCCTGCCGCTCGACCGGCCGCCGGCGCGCGAGGCCGGACCGGATCTCCTGGTGCTGCAGAAGTGGGAGGAGTTCACGGGGTGGCTCTTGGAGCACACCAACCGCTGGCCGAAATCGGCGCGCTTCACGCTCACGCAGCGCGTGCAGAACCAGGCCCTCGACATCACGGAGCTGTTGGTGGTGGCGCGCTATGAGCGCGGCGAGCGGCGCCGGGCGCTCCGCGAGGTGAACCTGAAGCTCGAGCGGCTGCGGCATCTCTTTCGCCTGGCGAAAGCCGCGGCCGTGATGCCCGGGAAGGGCTTCGAGTCGGCCATGCGCGGCGTGGACGAGGCGGGCAGGATGGTCCACGGCTGGCGCCAGGCCATTGACGGCAAGGGCGGGGAAGGCGCGGAGGCCCAGGCGTGAAGCGCGCCGGAGGGCTCTGGCCGGATATCGCGACCTTCGCGGCCCTCACGCAGGCGGCCGAGCGCGCGGCGCGCGGCAAGCGGCACGTGCGCAGCGTGGCGCGCTTCATGGAGCGGCTCGAACCCGAGGCGCTCCTGCTCGAGCGAGAGCTCGAAAGCGGCGCCTGGCGGCCGGGCAAACCGCACACCTTCGAGGTCCACGATCCCAAGCCGCGCATCATCAGCGCCGCGCCGTTTCGCGACCGCGTGGTGCACCACGCGCTCATGGACCGGCTGGAGCCGGCCTTCGAGCGGCGCCCGATCGCGGCGGCCGCCCGCGAACCCGCGGGGACCGCCGCGCCGCGCCAAGAGAGACCCCGATCCGCCTCCCGCGCCGGGCACGAGCCCGGCCGAAGAGCACGGCGCCGCCGGGAATGGTCGGGCCTTCCGGCCCGAAGTTCCCGGCGGCGCGCCTTCGCCCGCGCTGGGCCGCCGCGCGCGGCGATTGCGTGTGTAACCCTCCGGCGCGCGCGCCGTCCGTACAGTGCGTCGACCACGCACGGGCGAACTCCCATGACCCATCAGCCGCACGACCGGCTCGTGAAAGCGGTCTTCTCGCAGGAGCGCCAGGCCGCGGCCCTGCTGCGCGCCTTCCTGCCGCCCACCATCAGCCAGCGCCTCGACTTCTCGACCCTCCAGCTCGTAGCCGACAGCTTCGTGGACGAGGAACTCAGCGAGCCGTTCACCGATCTGCTCTTTACCGTCCGCATGGAAGGAAGCGCCGCGCTCCTCTACGTGCTCTGCGAGCACCAGAGCACGGAGCCGCCGCTGCGCATCGTGCCTCGGATCAGGCGGCCGGCATAGCAGCAGTCCAGGGCCACCAGGATGTGCTTGGCATCGACGCTGTCGAAGATGCGCGCCACCTCGTCGAACGGAATCCAGCACGAATCCCGTTCTCCCCGGACGTACGGCCCGCCGTCGGCCGGGATCAGCCAGGCCATGTCCTCCGCCCGCTCCTTCTCCAGTCGCTCGCCGTGGCCCGCGTAGTAGATGAAGACGCAGTCATTGGCCTGGGCCTTCGCCTCGAGTTGCGCGAACTCCCTGAGGATGGCCTCGCGCGTCGCCCGCTCGCCCGGCAGGACGGTCACCTTCCACCGCTCCCAGTCCATGCTCTCGAGGCGGCCGGCGAGCGCCAGGACGTCTCTTTCGGCGTTCGGCAGCGGTCAGCCAGGAGCGAAACGCGCGCACGATGGCGGCGGCCGTGTCGTCCCGGTCGCGGAGCACCTGGATGTCGCGCTGGCGGAAGCCGAGGGAGATCAGCGTCTCCCGCATCCGCTCGACGTCGTTGCCGGCACCCGTGACCGGCGAGATGTCGGGATTGTCCGCAGGGTACTGCTCGATCCCGACCAGGAGGGCGCGGCGGGCCAGGGCGGCAGTCCCCTCGGTTGGCGTCCGGGACACCCCTACGGAAAGAGCAGGGCCTGGCGCGCGGGCCAGGTCTGCATCGCTGGCGCCATCCTGTTGCGCGGCGCACGCGAACAGGAAGCTCAGGACCGCTGTCCCCGGGACCAACCTCATTGAGCGGTCCTCCCGCCTGCACAATCGCTCGCCCGACGCCTTGATTCTCCCGGCTCGCGTACAGGCCGTCAACGGTACCGGCCGAGGCCCCGGCCCGCAGCGGCCCCGCGGCCTCACGCGCCGGGCTCGGCGGGGTTGCGCGGGCCCGCGAGCGCCTGATCGAGGATGCGCTCCGGATCGTCCCAGCCGGTCTCGTCCTGGATCTCGCGGCAGCGGCGCAGGATCGGGCCGAAGCCCGGCCCGGGCTCGAGGCCGCGCGCGATGAGGTGACGGCCCAGGACCGCGTCCTGCGGCGCCGCGTCCGCCACCAGGAAGGCGCGCGCGCGCCGCAGGAACTCGTCCCCCTCGGGGAAGTGCAGGGCGGCCGTGTCCGTGGTGGTCCGGCCCAGGCAGTCGGCGCGCGCCACGCGCTCGAGCAGCTCGAGCGTGACGCCGGCCTCGCCGAGCCGGCGCGCCAGGCGCCGGTAGGCGCGCGCCGTTGCCTCGTCCCGCACGAAGAACGCGGGCGCGAGGTGGTGCGTCACGAGGGCGGACACCTTCCGCGTCAGATCGAGCGACGCCGCGAGACGGCCGAGGAACGTCTCGGCCAGCGGCGCGCCCTGCACGTCGTGGCCAAGCGAGCGCAGGCGGCCCTGATCCGGCGCCGTGGTCTCGGGCTTGCCGAGATCGTGGCAGAGCGCCGCGAACATGAGCACCTCGTCGTCCGCGCCGCCGTCCCGCAGGCGCGCGGCCTGATCGACGACCAGCAGGGTGTGCATCCACACGTCGCCCTCGGGATGCCAGGCCGGCTCCTGCGGCACGCCCACTAGGGCGAGAAGCTCCGGGAAGAAGCGCAGCAGGCCGGTCTCGCGCAGGAACTCGAGGCCGAGCGAGGGGCGCACGCCCAAGACGAGGAGCTTGCGGAACTCCTCGAACAGCCGCTCGCCCGGCAACTCCGCCAGGTCGAGCGCCGCGCACAGGCGCAGGAGCTCGGCGTCCGGCCGCATGAGGAAGCGCGCCGCGAGCTGGGCCGCGCGCAGGCCGCGCAGCGGATCCTCAGGAAATGCGCGCGCGTCCACGGCGCGCAGCACCCGCGCCTCGAGGTCGGCTCGGCCGCCATGCGGATCGAGGATCGCGCCCGTGACCAGGTCGAGCGCCATGCTGTTGATGGTCAGGTCGCGCCGCCTGGACGCGGCCTCGAGGCCGATGTGCGGCGCCACCTCGACGTCGAAGCCGCGGTGGCCCGGCCCGGCCTTGCTGTCCGTGCGCGGCAGCGAGAAGTCGGCGTCGAGCTCCTTCACGCGGAACACGCCGAAGGCCCGACCGACCGCGATCACCTCGCCGAAACGCGCGAGGATCTCTTCGACGCGAGCGAGCGAAAGGCCGTGCACCTCGATGTCCAGGTCCTTGGACTCGAGGCCGAGCAGGCGGTCGCGGACGAAGCCCCCCACGGCATAAGCGCGGCCGCCCTCTGCCAGCACGGCGCGCGCGATCTCCTGGACTATGGGGTCGATCATCGGACTCGCGGCCGGCGCGGCCGCCCGGTGGTGACCATAGCGCGCCGCGAACCGCAGCGCGAGATTGCCGCCGCGCCTGGCCAGGGTAGGCTGCGCGCATGAACCAGGAGCAACGCCGCGAGGTGCGCCGCTTCCTGCGCACGGGTGACAGCGAGCCCGTCTTCCCGCCCTGGCCGGGCAGCATCATCGAGTCCTGTGCCCGCGCCAGGCAGGACCTGCTCGATGCCTTGCTCGCCGCGGTGCGCCGGCGCTGCGGCGAGCGCCGCGCGCCGCCAGGCCCCGCGGGAAGCGAGGCGCGGCGGCTCGTGCGCGCGCGTCTGCAGCCCATGGTGTGCGGCCTGTTCCCCGCGACCGAGCGCGAGGCGGTGCTGGACCTGCTCCAGCGCTCCTTCGTTTTTCTCACGGCGGACGCCGTCGAGCAGGTGATCCGCGACGCGGGTTTCCTGCACACCGCCTGGAACCTCGCCAACATCTACCTGACGAGCGCCGGCGCGAAGCCGCTCGGCCGGGACACGCCGGGGATCCTCGGCCTGAGCGAGGGGGAACGCTGCTACGTCTCTGCCGCGTACTTCCAGGCCGGCGACCGCTTCGCCGACTTCGTGGTGCACGAGGCGGCGCACGCCTTCCACAACTGCAAGCGAGGGCAGGCGGGCCTCAAGGAGACCCGTGCCCGCGAGTGGCTGCTCGACATCGAGTTCCGAAAGCGCGAGACCTTCGCCTACGCCTGCGAGGTCTACTCGCGCCTGTGTGAGCTTGGCAGAAACCGGAAGGAGAGGCAGGCGCTGCTCGACGAGCTCGCGGCGGAACCGGGCTTCCTCGAGAACTGCACGGACTTCGAAGAGTTGATCGAGATGCTGCGGAAAGCGCTCTCGGAGCGGAACGGCTGGAAGCACATCCACGAGCGGTGCAGGCCGGCGCGCTCGCGCCGTTCCTGAGCGCGCCTCGAGGCCGCGCGCCTCACCCCCCCTTCTTCGCCGGACCGAGCAGGCCGGCCTGGTCGAGCGTCATGGCCACGGTCACGGCATAGACGCGGTGTCCCTTGGGAGTGGGATGCCACCCATCGAGATAGAGGTCGGACTTCTGCGAGCCCGCGGCGTCCTCCGCGTCCGCTCCCAGGCTGGTGCGGTCAATGGCCAGGAACTCGTCCCGCACGTCGGCGAGCGGGATGCCCTCGCGCTCGGCCACGGCGTGGATCGCCGCGGTGTACTCCGCGGCCGCGTCCCCGAGGTGCTGCTCGCCGTCGTGACGGCGCGGCGGGCAGACGAGGACGAGCCGGCCACCGTCTCGCGCCACGTCCTGTGCCAGCCCGCGGAGCGTTTCCTGGAACATGTCGAGCGGCACGCGCGGCGCGGTCGAACCTGCCAGGCCGCCGGCGACCGGCTTCTCGGCGAAGAGCGCGTCGAGCCAGCGGTAGAAGTCGTAGCGCCGCAGGAACTCGTGCAGCCGGTGGCCCGGGGTCGAGGTGATGGCGATCTTCTCCAGGTCCGTCGTGCCGGCCGGCACGGTCTGGATGTCGTTCACCGCGCCGAACGCCGCGATCACGATGTCCGGGGAGCCCTCGTGCACCCTGCCCTCATAGAGCTTCCGGCCCTGGACCGCGGTGAAGCCGATCACCCCGTAGTTCAGCACCTCGACGTCGTAGCCGTTCTGGCGGAGCAGACCTTCGAGGACCCTGGGCCAGGCGTACTCCTCGGGCAGCTTGTAGCCGTAGGTCGTGGAATCGCCGAGCGTGGCGATGCGCAGCCGCGCGCTCTTGCGGTGCGAGTAATGGGGGCCGCGGTAGGCGCCCTGGTTGATCGGCGCGCCATGGACCACGATCCCGGGCCGCGGCTCCCAGAGCCACTGGGGATGGAAGCGGAACTCGCCCTCGTCGGACTTCAGGACCTTGTCCTGCATCGGATCCCAGACGATGAGCGGACTCTCGCGCGGCGGCGCCACGTCACAGGTGGTCGTGACGAACTCGGCCGCCGAGAAGAAGACCAGGCACGAGGCCGCCGCGAGCAGCAGCCGGGCAGGGAGCGAACGCATGCGGCATCTCCGACCGCGGGATTCCGAGCGGCATTCTATCGGAAAACCAATAGCACCCGCTAGAGGGGATCGAGCACCGGAGCCTCACGGAGCCGCCTCGGGCTCCGCGACGCGCGACGAGGAGTCCACGAGCACCGCGCCCGGCGCAAAGTCGCCCGGGCGCACGACCAGCACGTAGGAGTCGCGGCCCGGGGACACGCGCACCTCCGCGCTCATGCCCGCGCCGAGCTTCAGGCAGTGGCGGCCCGCGGGCAGCTCCAGGCGCGCGGCCTGGATCTCAGCGGGCAGCGAGGCCCAGTTGCGCGTGTCCGCGTTCTCCACGGCCGTGGCCGTGAGGTTGAAGAGGGCGGCGATGAGAAAGGCCAGCGGATCGCGCTGCCGCCGCCGCGCGCGATCCTCGATGACCACGGCCGCCCCGGCCTTGAGCGCGCGGCGGATGAGGGCGCGCGCGATGATCCACGGCATGTTGGCCTCGAGCTGCTGGACGGCCACCTCGTTCACGTCGAGCAGCGGCTCGGCGAAGACCCGCTCGCCGTCCGCCACCTCGATGCAGAGGCGCTCCGGCCGTGCCTCGTTGACCATGACCACCGGCACCTTGACCGGCGCCTGCACCAGGGCCGAGGGACGGCGCGTGAAAAGGGTGAGGGCGACCGTGGCCAGGCGGTTCGCCAGGTCCGTCGGCGGGTGGACTCCCTCGACGAGGTGCGGCCCGCGGCCGGCGAGGCAGAAGACATGCACCACGCCGCTGCCGGCAGCGGTGTAGTCGCCGGAACGTGCCCGCGCCTCGGCCTGCTCGATCAGCCCGCGCTTGCCGCCGTAGCGCAGGGCGCGCTCGTAGGCGCGCGCCGCCTCCGCGGGCGCGAGGCTCGCCTCGGCCAGCACGCCCTCGAGGTAGGCGCCGATCGCCACGCGCTGGTAGGTCTGCCGCGGCGCGTAGCCCTGGCGCGCGCCAAAGTCGGAGCGCAGGATCTCCTCCTGCTTGTCGTTCACCTGGATGGCGTAGGCCGTGGCGTCGCCCGCGCCGCACACGAGGTCAGAGAGCGCCAGCATGACGCGCACCAGCACGTGCTCGTAGTCCGCGCCCGCGTAGTCGATCCAGGTGTCGTCGAGCAGCGCCGACTGGACGTAGTCCGTGGCCGAGGTTTGCCACTGCTCGTCCAGCTCGTCGCGCGCGCGGCGCAGGAGGTCGATGGCGCCGTCGGCATCCCCCTGGCCGAGACGCGCCATCGCCTTCTCCATGAGCATGAGCTCGCCGTCCCCGTCCGCGGCCTCGCTGTCGCGCGCCAGCAGCTTCGGCGTGGCGAGCAGGTCCGCGTCCACGCCGGTCTCGTCCTCGAGCAGCTCGTCGATGGTCGCTTCGGCCGCGGCGAAGTCAGCGGCTGCGTACTGCTCGCGGAAGGCCGCGACGCGCTCGGAATAGGACGTGCAGCCGCCAGCCCCGAGCAGCAGGCCCAGGAGGAACGGCAGGCAGAGGCGCGCCGCCACCGGCCCGCAGGGCACCCAGGGCCTCCTTACTTGTTGAAGCCCTTGCGCACGCGATCCGTCTCCTTGGCGACGGTCTCGCCGCTGTTCGCGTCCACCAGCTCGAGGGTGAGCTGGTAGTTGCGCTGGTCCTCGTCCACGCCGGTCGAGGTCATGCTGGTGACGACTGCGAAGAGCAGGTAGTCCGGCGCGATCCCCTCGCGCGACACCGCCGCCAGGAACTCCTCGCGGCCGCTCCTGAGGAACAGCGACTCGGGCCGCTGGCCGGTGGCGCGCATGGCCTCCTCGACGAAGCGCCGGTTGACCGGCACGTACGTCTGATCGTTGACCAGGATGGTGTCGATGACCTCGTAGAGCGCCTCGCGGATGTCGCGGATCTCCTCGGCGCTGCGGTTCTCCACGCCCACGAAGGCCACGGTCATCTTGCCCTGGGCGCGCGTCGCGGCCTTGTGGTTGGCCAGCAGCTTGTTCGTCACCAGCGTGAGCTGGTCGAACACGGGGATGTCGCCGCCGTCGGCGCCCACCAGGTCGGGCTCCTCCTCGCCCTTGATCCAGGCCGCCGGGCTGCAGGCGGCGAGCGTGAAAAGCAGGGAGAGAAACGACACAACGAGGATGACGGGTGCGGGCTTCATGGCATCTCCTCCACTTCACCGGCCTTCCGGGAGCCACAGGGACTCACGCTGCGCCAGCTCGAAGAACGAGCGGTTCCCCGGGCGGTCGCTGGCCACCTCGAAGCTCACGCGCGAGAGCACGCTGCCGGTGGCCACGTCGAGCGCGGTGAGGTCGAGCGTGATGACGTCGCGTCCCTCGCTGCCGAGGCTGTTCTCGCGCTTCAAGGTGCCGCTGGCGATCACTCCCAGGCCCAGGCCGGCGCCATGCTGCGTGACCGCCGTGAGGTTGGCGAACAGCGCCTTGTCCAGGCCCGACCGCTGGATGCGGGCGTCCATCTCGGGCGTGTTCAGGACCTCGCCCGCGTAGCCGGCGTCCTTCAGCCGCTGCGCGACGTCGTCGGCGAGCCGCATGCCCAGTTCGGAGACCCAGGGGCCGGCACGCCGCAGGTCGTAGGTGACCACCGGCAGGCAGCCCACGCTCACGCCCTGGCCACCCCGGGCGGCGATGCCCAGGCAGAACTCGGAGAGGCGCTCGCCCACGGTCACGTCGCCCGCCTCGGTCAGCACGTACGCCTCGCCGACCTCGTAGCCGGAGTCGAAGGTGGCCGGCTGCTCCACGGTCACGTGGGGAATGGGCGTGCGCGCCACGGTCTCGTCGGTCGTGCACGCGGGAAAGGCGAGAAGCAGCGCGCCGAGCGCGACCTGCGCGGCCCGCGAGAGTCTGTCCATGTCGTCACCCCGGAGAAGATGGTCCAAGTCTGCCAGGATACGATCGGACGGCTTCCGGGCCGCGGGAAAACACGCCTTCGCCGCCGGGTGCGCGCGGGCGTCAGATCCCGCGCCACCCCTCATCGAACTCGGCGGTCTCCAGAATGGGCAGCCCTTCCGTGTCCTTCTCCAGGATGACTCCGTCCGGGCCGATGGCGAAGGTGATCCGGCCGGTGTAGGGGTAGAGGAGCGGGATGGCGCAGAGCACGTAGTGGACCTCGTAGTCCATGCGCCGGACGCCGTCCCTGTGGACGGGCTCGAAGTAGTAGCCGCAGTACCCTTTTTCCGCGGAGAGTCCGAGGTCATTGAGCCTCGCGGCCTGGATGTCCGCGGGCAAGTCCAGGTCGGTCAGCTCGACTGCGTAGCGGCCGTGTTTCGCCCGATATGCTTGCTGGGCAGCGTGATACAGCAAGAGCGCCGCGCGCGCTGCTTGTTCGTTCTGCTGGATGCGATCGGCCGGAGCGGCTGCGGGCCGCGGGCTCGGCGCCACGCTCTCGCTCTGTGCGCCGTGCAGGTCTACCAGGCACTGGTCGATGGTGATCTTGACCGCCCCGACCAGGACTACGGGAAGCACGAGGCTGAGCACGACGCCTCTCATTTCGACCTCCAGACTGCAGGGCCGGACCGTGCCGAGGTCCTATCGACGCATTCCCGCCTGGGAGTGCAGTCCAGTTAGGAGAGGCCGGAAGCCGCGTTATCCACTGCTGACGGAACGTCCAGGCGCGAATCGACATGGGTCCGCTGCATTCGGCGTAGATCACTGTTCGGTAAGGATTTATGCCTCCGCGCTCGCGGACGCGCGAATCCGGCACGGCGCGTGTACTACCTTCCTCCGTTCGCGGGCCGATGGGCCCGCCGAGATGCACGGAGGACAGCCATGAAGACCTCGATGAAGACCCTGTCCCTCTTCGCTTTCGCCTTCCTGATCGTGGGCTTCGCCGGGGCGGAGCGCGCGGCCGCGAAGGGCGGAGTGTCCATCAGCGCCGGCGTCCACCTCGGTGGCGTCCACATCGGCGCGAGCAGCGGCTGCGGCGTGTACGGCCCGCCCGTCTGGCCCGCGCACCCGGTCTACGTCGCGCCGGTCCACGTCCACACCTACCGGATCGTGACCGAACGCGTCTGGATCGGGCCGTACTATCGCCGCCAGCTCATCGGCCACGACATCTACGGCTGGCCCAGGTACCAGAGAGTCTGCGTCCCCGGCCACTGGGGCTACGCCCGATTCCGCGTAGGGTGCTGCGGCCAGAGGACCTTCCTCGGCTACTGACCCGCGCCTCGAGCAGAGCGATCGGGACAGCGATTGCGGCCGCCCGGTACCGGGAACGAATCCCCGGCGCCGGGCGGCCGCCTGCTTGGCGGCGCGGCACCGGGACCGGCGCAAGCGCATTCATCAGGGAACACCCTCACGCCCATCCAGGGAGGATTCGATGAGACGCCTGGCTCTCGCTCTCCTGCTCGTTCTGCCGCTGGCGCTGCAGAGCCCCGGCCAGTCCACTGTCCCGCCCAAGGTCTCCGCCAGCGGCGTGGTCCTGCCCGTCACCGGCCCGACCGTGTGCATGGCCGCCGAGACCCACTACCTCGCCTGCACCGAGGTCTACCTGAAGAGCACTTCGGGGATCGACCTCACCGCCCTCGAGGGCAAGCTGGTCAAGGTCATTGGCACGCACACCGCGGTCACCTGCAACGTGATCGACGTGTCGGCGGTCGAGGATCCGCCCTCCACGCTCACTTGGTGCGGCATGCCGTCCCCCACCTGCCCGGTGCGCTTCGTCCTCTGCCCGGGCGGGCTCTGCTACGACTGGCTGTTCGCGTCCACCAAGCCGGGCTTCTACCCGATCAACGTGGAGACGGGCTCCTTCCTGCTCGACCCGCTGCAGATGCTCCTGCTCTACGCCGGCCCCAACCCCGCGGCCGGCTGCCTCAAGATCGACGTCACCATCCCGTTCATCCCCGCGCTCATCGGCCTCGAGGTGCACATGCAGGGCGCGCGCCAGGACATCGGCCCGGTCGGACCGATCACCTTGACCAACGCCATCTGCTTCACCATCACGCCCTTCATGCCGCCCTGCGCGCCGATCAACTGCTGAGCCGGCCTTGACACCCTGCGGGCCCGGGTGCATCCTGCGCCCGGAGCCCGCTCATGGCTGACTTCCTCAACACCGCGCCCTACCGCGGCACGCGCGACTTCCTGCCGGAGGAAATGTCCGTCCGCCTGCAGGTCTTCGAGACGCTCTATCGCGTCATCGAGACCTTCGGCTTCCAGCGCTACGACGGCCCCATCCTCGAGCCGGTGGAGGTCTACGAGGCGAAGTCGGGCGTGGAGCTGGCGGAGAAGCAGCTCTACCAGCTCACGGACAAGGCGGGCCGCCGCCTGGCCCTGCGGCCGGAGATGACCCCGTCCGTGGCGCGCATGATCGCGGCCAACGCCGGCCGCCTGCACTTCCCGGTGCGCTGGTACTCGCACCCGAACTGCCACCGCTACGAGAAGCCGCAGCGCGGCCGCGTGCGCGAACACTGGCAGATCAACGTGGACATCTTCGGCTCGGAGAGCGTCGAGGCCGAGGTCGAGATCTTCGAGCTGATCCACGCCATGCTCGGGGCGCTCGGCGCGCCGCGCTCGGCCTACGAGCTGCGCGTCAACGACCGCGTGCTCATGCTGGGCGCGCTCGCGCACCACGCCGGCGTGCCGCCGGAGGCGCAGAAGGGCGTGCTCAGCGTGCTCGACCGCTGGGAGAAGGTGCCGGAGGAAACGAGCCGCGGCCAGCTCGGCGCGCTCGGGCTTGCCGCCGCGCAGATCGACAAGGTGGCGGGCCTGACGCGCCTCGACCTGGACGGCTTCCTCGCGCTGCTTCCGGGCGAGGAGGCGCGCACCTCGCCCGTGCTGCGCATCTTGCGCGAGGGGCTGCTCGAAGCGCCGCTCGCCTTCAACCCGCTCATCGTGCGCGGCCTCGACTACTACACCTCCACCGTGTTCGAGGTCTTCGACGTGTCGCCGGAGAACCGGCGCTCGATCTTCGGCGGCGGGCGCTACGACAACCTGACCGAGCTGTTCAGCAAGCAGCGCATCCCGGGGATCGGCTTCGGCATGGGAGACGTGACGCTCTTCGACTTCCTCGGGAGCCACGGTCTCCTCCCCGCGCCGGACGTGGCCCCGCAGGTGCTGGTCCTTTGCCAGGAGGAGGCGCTGCGCTCCGCCGCGCGCGCGATCGCGGCCGCACTGCGCGCGGCGGGCCTGCGCGTGGTCACGCCGCTGGAGGCGGCTGGGCTCGGCAAGGAGCTGAAGAGGGCGAGCCAGCGCGGCATCCGCTTCGCGGTGATCGTCGGCAAGGACGAGGAAGCGCGCGGCGCCGCGGCGCTGCGCGACCTCCTGCGCTCGGAGCAGCGCGAGGTGGCGCGGGGCGACCTGGCCGCGGCCATCCAGGCGGCGCTCGGCCGGCGGTGAGTGGCAAAAAAGGGAACCGGCGCCGCGGAGGGGACGACCCGCGGCGCCGGTTCAGGCGTCACACGAGAGGCGGTCTCGTGTCGGTCTTCAGGGAAGCAGAACCGTGGTGTCGCCGAGCACCTGCTCGAGCTCCACCTTCACCTTGACTTTCTCATCGTCGCCGCCGAAGCCGGCGATGTTCAGGACGTACTCGCCAGCGTCGTTCAGAGCGAGGCCGGTGGCCTGCACGCCGCCGTTGTCCAGCCGGATCTCGTGCCCGGTCATATCGACGGGCGCTCCGCCGGGCGCGGTCACGGCCAGGTCGACCTCGGCGCTGAACTTGTTGGCCGGAGTGGCTTTGACGTCCAGCAGGCCGCCCGCGAGGCTGAGGAGCGCCACGGTCGCGGTGGTCGTTCCGGCCGCGGGCTTCACCTTCTCGGTGAAGGACTGGGCGCGGCTCGGGAGGATGGCCTTGGTGACGATGCGGTACGTGCCGATGCTGTCTTCGGCGCCGGCGACGCGCAGGCGGTAGACGCCGGTCGCGGGCAGCTTCACCGTCTTCTTCACCTGCTTGCTGCTGTGCTGGAACTCCCAGGTGCGAATCACCGTCCCGTCCGCGTCGAGGATCGAAACCACGGGCTTCAGGTTGCCCGTGTCGGAGGAGACCTTGATCCTGAGCTTCATGCCCTCGACGGCGGTGAACAGCGCCTCGCTGGTCTTGCCCAGGGAGTCGATCTCGCCCAGGAGGTCGTCGCCGGGCAGGAAGGTGACCTCGCCGATGGTGAGCGTCACGGGGATGATCACGTAGTCGGTCGGGTCCTGGTAGTTGAGGAAGATGAGCTGCGTGGCCCACTCGCCCGCCGCCAGGCCGGCGATGTCGAAGGAGAGGGTGACGCGCTGCGGCGAGCCGCCCGCGACCGCGAAGCTCGTGCTCGGGTTCACCGTCAGCCAGGAGGCTTCCGGGTACTCGGTGACCGTGAAGATGAGGATGCCGTCCGCGCTGCCGGCGTTGGAGACCTCGAGCGCGAAGGAGTCCGGGTCGTCGCCGCCGACCAGGGCCGCGGCGTTCACCGCGGCGGCGCCGCTGACTTGCAGGTCGACGACGAACACCTCGACCGGCCCGCCGAGGATGGAGTTGTTGTGCGTCTCGGCCTCGCTCGCCAGCGGGTCGATGCGCATCGCCCAGTTGTACACGCCGGGGGTCAAGTCCGCGGGAATCGCGCAGGCCACGGTGAGCGAGCCGAGCACCGCGCTGCTCACGCTGGCGGTGACGATGTCGCCCTCGTCGACCGTCGTGTCCGCCGAGAGCAGCACGTCGAAGGTGTAGTCGCCCGAGAAGGCGCCGCCCAGGTTGATGACGATGGTGTTGACCGAGACCGTGCTGCCGACCAGCGCCTGCGTCGGGCCCTGGACGCTGAGCGCCAGCACGTCGGGCGCGGCCTCGGCCGCTTCGGCCCCGCGGGCCACGGACAGGAGGGCCGCGCCGAGCAGCGCGCGCAGCAGGATGGTGGTGAGAGAGCGTTTGGTGTCGAGTTTCATGGGTGCCCCCGATTCGCTCCGGGATGGAGCCGCGTGACCTGAGAACCGCCTTGAGAACCGCCTGGCCGCCGGGCGCCGGCCGAGCGAAGAATGGCCCGAGATCGCGGGCGCGCCAGGACTTTCTTCTCAAGGCGCGGTGCGGGACCTCCGGCGGCGGGCCATCTCGTCGGGGCTCAGAAGGTGGCGACCACATGCGCGAAGATGTCGTAAGTAGCTTTCCACCTGTGTGTTCCGCCAGCCCATCCCGCGCCGCGGATGTGGCTGCGCGGGGCTCTCCCAATGGCCGCAGAAGCGGCAAAAAAACGTTCGAAAGTCTTGCGGATTGCCGTGATTTCTGGTACCGGCACTACCGCGTGCTCACCCCATCTCGTCGAGCAGCACCTCGATGAACGCGAGGTCCGCGGCGCCCAGGAGCGTGAGACGCCGGATCACCGCCACGCGCTCGAGCATGGCCGCGGCCACGGCAATCGTGCCGCCCACGTCCTCGCCGCGCCCGAGCAGGCCGTGCTCGTACACCTGCCGCACCCAGGCCGCCTCGACCTGATAGCATTCGGCCACGGCCTCGAGCGACAAATAGCGCTCGCCGCGGATGATGAAGGGCCCGCGTGTCATGGCGTCCCTCCTTCACGGGCGCCGCCCGCGACGCGGCCCGGGCCGCTGCCGCCCAGTTCGCGGATCAGCTCCTCCTGCCGCGGGCTGAGCGGCTCGGGCAGGGCGCAGCGCAGAACCACCAGGAAGTCGCCGCGGCCGCCGCGGCCGTCATCGAACCCCTTGCCGCGCAGCCGCAGCCTGCCTCCCTCGCGCGACCCGGACGGCACGGTGACGACGAGCACGCCGTCGAGCGTGCGCACGTCGACCTTGCAGCCGTCGAGCAGCTCCCAGGGCGCGAGCGGCACGTCCGCCTCCACGTCCGCGCCGCGGCGCCGGTACACCTCGTCCGACTCCAGCCGGATGGTGAGGTAGAGGTCGCCCGTCTCGCCCCCTTCGCCGCCCGGCTCGCCCAGGCCCTTCAGGCGCAGCGCCATGCCGTCGCGCACCGGCCGTGGAATGGTCACGTCCACGGCGCGCACGCTGCGCGTCTGGCCCACGCCGCCGCACGCCGGGCAGACGTGGCGTTCGAGGAAGCCGACGCCGCCGCAGCGCTGGCAGGCCATCGTGGCCGGGATCTCGCAGCGCCGGCGGCCGCCGCGCAGCGCCTCCCCGAGCGGCAGGTTCAGTTCCGCGCGCACGTCCGCGCCGCGGTGGCGGAAGCGCGCGTGGCGCGCGCCGCGGCCGGCGAAGCCGCGGAACTGGTCGCCGAAGAACGAGGTGAAGAAGTCGGAGAAGCCGCCCGCGTCGCCGAACAGGTTGGCGAACTCCTCCGGCGTCATGGTGCGGCCGCCTGGCGGCGGGTGGAACTCCTGGCCGTGCTGCCAGTTCTCGCCCAGGCGGTCGTACTTGGCGCGCTTCTCCGCGTCGGAGAGCACCTCGTGCGCCTCGCTGATCTGCTTGAAGCGGCGCTCCGCCTCCGCCTTCTCCCCTCCCTTGTGCCGGTCGGGGTGCCACTTCAGGGCCAGCTTGCGGTAGGCCTTCTTGATCGCACCCGCGCCCGCGTCGCGCGGCACGCCGAGGATCTCGTAGTAGTCCTGGTACTTCACCACCGCCGGACCTCAGAACGGATTGGTCGCGAACACGGAGAGCTCGGGAATGAAGCCCCGGTCGTCGAGGCGCAGGGCGCCCAGCACGGCATCCGCGATCTCCTTGGGGCGGAGCTTCTTCGCCGACGCCTGTTGCCGCCCGCCGGCCTTGGCGGAGAAGCCGGTCAGCACCTCGCTCGGGTTGACGAGCATGACGCGCACGTCGTGGCGCCTGAGCTCGGCGCGCCAGCACTCGGTCATGCCGCGCAGCGCGAACTTCGAGGCCGCGTAGGCGCTGGCACCGGCGTCGCCCTTGAGCCCCGAGGTGGACGAGATGTTCACCAGGTGGCCGGAACGCTGGCGGATGAAGTGCCGCGCCGCCTCGCGCGCCATGAGCATCGCCCCGGTCACGTTGACGGCGAGGAGGGCGTCGAAACGCGCCCGCTCGACGTCCACCAGTGGGGCGTGATCGCCCACGCCGGCGTTGTTCACCAGGAGGTCGATGCGGCCGCAGCGCGCCACGAAGGCCCGCACGCAGGCGATCGCGTCCGCCTCCACGCTCACGTCGCCTGGCAGAGGAAAGGCACCGATGGCCGCGGCCGCCTGCTCCAGCACGTCGCGCCGGCGCGCCATGATCGCGACCTCCGCGCCCGCGGCGACGAGCGCCTCGGCGATCGCCCGACCGATTCCTTCGCTGCCTCCGGTCACCAGCGCCTTCGCGCCCCTGATCTCCATCTCGCACCTCCGCGGCCGCGAGCGGCCGTCACGCGCCGACTCTCTCCTCGAGCAGCGGCGGCATGGGACAGTCGATGCTCTCCACGATGGCGCGCAGCAGCTCCGCCTCGCGCGCCGTCACCTTGCCGTCCACGGACACGGTGGCGGCGCACGCGGCCACGAAGCGGCCCTTGGCCTGGGGCGCGGCGCGGTCGATCTCGTCGAGCGCGGGCGAGAGCCTGGCCGGCACGCACTCGGCGGCCGGCAGGAGCGCCGGAGCTCCCCTCGTGCCGGCCCACTCGATGCGCGCGGAGCCGCGCTCGTAGGCGTTCTCGATGACTGCCGTCTCGGCCGCGCCCGCGTGCGCCAGGGCGGAGAGGACCGTGCGGCACTCGGCGGAGAGCGTGCGCAAGTCGCGGTGCTTGACGCGCCGCGGCGGCAGCACCTCGAAGGCGGCGCGCAGGTGCCGCGAGAGCACGCGCTCGAGCGCGTACTCGAAGAGCGTCACCTGCTGGTCGGCGCCGATCAGCGCCGCGACCACGCGCCGCAGCGTGCGGTATGCCTCCGCCCCGCCGCGCTTCAAGGCCGGCAGCGCCAGGTCGAGGAGCGGCAGGCGGTCGGCGCGATCGAGGGAAGCGAGCGCGGCGGCCGCGCGGCGCGCCGCCGCCGCGGCGGGCGCATCCTCCTGCTCGATGAGCGCGAGCTGGCGCGCGCACAGCTCCGGGCGCTCGTCGAGCAGCAGGGCATAGGCCGTGCCGCGCGCCCCCACCTGGTCGTGCACCAGTTCGGCGAGCGCCGGGTCGAGGCCGGCGAGCAGCTCCGCGGCGTAGGAAAGGTGCGCCGCGCCGGGCTGGCCGACGCTGCCGGCCACGGCCTCGGGCGTGACGGCGAGCGCCGCGCCGCCGCGCAGGCTGGCGAAGGCCGCGGCGCGCGCACTGGGCTTCATCTCGGCCTGCTCCTCCACCGCGCGCCGCTCGCGGCGCGGATCGAAGCTCGGGTCGATGGCGCGGATGCGCTCCTCGAGCGGTGGGTGCGTGGCGAACAGGCTCATGAAGGAGCGGTTGAGCGCGCTGCCGAAGAACATGTGGCTGCAGTCCGCGGCGTGCGCGCTCCGCAGCAAGGAGTGCGTGGGGAAGCCGGCGATCTTGCGCAGGGCGTTGCCGATGCCGTCCGGCAGGCGCGTGAACTGCACCGCCGAGGCGTCGGCCAGAAACTCGCGCTGGCGCGAGACCGC
The DNA here is from genome assembly GCA_020723465.1 of Phycisphaera mikurensis. GTDB lineage: Bacteria > Planctomycetota > B15-G4 > B15-G4 > JADJEK01 > JACQZJ01. The sequence goes on along the minus strand of DYIW01000021.1, from coordinate 14,995 downwards.
GGCGCGGATCAGGCTGGCGAAGAAGCTGCCGATCCAGCCGATCACCAGCAGTCCCAGGCCGAACAGGGCGACGCCGCCGGCGCCGCCCTTGCTGGAACGCGAGCGGCCGAAGGTGCGCAGCAGCACGTAGCCGGTGGTGCTGATGCAGGTGATGCCGAAGAGCACGCCGATCAAGCGGATGTTGAGGCGCATGTCGCCGTTCAGGATGTGGCTGAACTCGTGCGCCACCACGCCCTGCAGCTCGTCGCGGTTGAGCTGTTCGAGCGTGCCGCGCGTCACCGCCACCACCGCGTCCGTCGGCCCATAGCCGGCGGCGAAGGCGTTGATCGAGCCCTCGCCGTCCAGCACGTACACCGGCGGCACGGCTACCCCCGAGGCGATGGCCACTTCCTCGACCACGTTCAGGAGCTGCTTCTCCCTGATGTCGGTCGTGGCAGGCTGCACCTCGCGGCCGCCGAGCTGCTCGGCGATGCGCCGGCCGCCGCCGCGCAGGGCCGCGACCTTGAACAGCGCCGCGCCCGCGACCACCAGGGACGTGACGAAGGCCACGCCCGCGAAGACGTCGAGCTGCCACCACGAGAAGGGCGCGGCGGCGCCGTACTCCGTGTGCGCGGCACCGGCGAAGAGCGCCACCACCAGGAAGTGGATGGCGAGGATGATGCACAGCACCGCGAGCAGGAACAGAACGACCAGGCGTCCCGACCTCCGGCGCGCGCGCTCCTGATGTCCAAAGAAGTCCACGGCTCGCTCCCGTGCGGTTCCGTCCGTCCTGCGCCGTCCCTCTACCGCGCGCGCGCCTCGCCATTCTCCGCGCCCCCGGAGATGGTCAGGCGCGCGCCCGGGATCTTCTGCGCCTCCTTCTGCACCTTGCGCAGGAAGGCGTCGACGCGCCGCGGATCGGCCGCGTCGCAGGTCAGGGTGAAAGTGAAGCTGCGCGCGCGTGCCGCCTCTCCGGGCGCGGCGCGGCGCGGCTCGAGGAAGGCCACGATCTCGCGCGCGCGCTGGAAGCGGTTGGCCGGGTCGCGCTCGGTGGCGCGCAGCACCAGCTCGTCCAGGTCGCGGGGAAGGCGCGGGTCGAGGGCGCGCGGCGGCGGCACGGTCGGCAGCCCCGGATCGCGCAGCACTGCCAGCGCCTCCTCAGTGCCGTAGGGCCGCTGGCCGGTGAGCAGCTCGAAGGCCAGCACGCCGAGCGAGAAGATGTCGGAGCGGCCGTCGGTGGGGAGCCCCATGGCCTGCTCCGGGGACATGTAGATCGGCGTGCCCAGGATCACCTGCTCGGCGCGCGCGCCCTCGGCGTGCGACGAGGCGATGCCGAAGTCCATGAGCTTGACGCGGCCGCCCTCCTCGATGAGCACGTTGCCCGGCTTGACGTCACGGTGCACGATGCCGCGCTCGTGGGCGTGGTCCAGCGCCTTGGCGATCTGGCTGATGATCGAGCGCGCCGCCGCCGGGCTCGGCACGCCGCGGCTCTGCAGCAGGCGCTTCAGGTCGGTGCCGGCCACCTTCTCCATGACGATGAAGAAGGTGGCGTACGCCTCCTCGTAGTCGAAAACGCGCACGATGTTCTCGTGGCGCAGGTTCGCCATGATGCGCGACTCCGCCTTGAAGCGCTCGACGAAGCCCCGCTCGTAGATCAGCTCGTGGGAGAGCATCTTGATGGCCACGGTGTGGCCGAGCGTCTCGTGGCGCCCCTCGAAGACGAAGGCCTGCCCACCCGCGCCCAGCTCGCCGGCGATGCGGTAGCGCCCGACGCTGCGGATGTTCTCTCCCTCGAGCAGGCGCTGGCCGAGGATGTTGGTGAGGAAGGCGGCGACCGCGGTGTGCTCCTTCAGGAGGAGCTGCAGGGGCTCGCGCCGGATGCGCAGGCAGCGCACCTCGCTCTCGGCGAAGACGTCGGCGTTACGCGGCTCGCCGGTCAAGAGCGCCATCTCGCCGAAGAAGTCGCACGGCCCGAGGCGCACGGTGAGCATCTCGCGGCCGTCCGGGTTCTGCACCGGCACCCGGACTGCGCCCGCGGCGACGATGAACATGGCGTCGCCCGGGTCGCCGCGGCAGATGATCTGCTCGCCGGCGGCGAAGCGCGCCTCCTCGCACTGCGAGGAGAGATACGCGCAGGCGCTGTCGCTGAGCGAGCGAAACGCCGGCACCGTCTTGAGAAAGGCGGCGTGAGACATGGTCGTCGTCCAGGGTCCGCGCGGTGGTCCTGGAACAGACTAGCGATGGCGCGCCCGGGCGCGCCGGGATTCGTGCGGGCCGGTCACGGCGTGATCGTGAACTTCACCACGTTGCTCACGTAGTCGACCTGCCCGCCCGTCACCACCGCGAACTGGTGGTGGAAGTTCCGGCCCGCGAGCCCGGGGATGCCCGGCGGCAGCAGGAACGCGGCGCTCGCGTGGCCCGAGCCGTCCAGCGCGCCCTGATAGCCGGAGAAAGGCGGCTGATTGGGCTGCGTGAGGGCCAGCATGAAGAAGAAGTCCGGGTTCACGGAGAAGTGGTAGCCGAGGGCGTCGAAGCCCGGGGCGGTGCCGTTGCCGGTGCCGATCAGGGCGTAGAGTGCCCCCGCGTGGCTCGCCCCGGGATCGAGCGAGAAGGTCACCGTGCCGCCGGCGGCCTCCGAGAGCGCGGCCGGCGCGGCGGTGAGCGTCACCGGCGAGGAGAGCACGACGTCGTCGATGGCGTGCCCGTCGGTGGGGATGTCGTAGTTGTCGCGCTGGCGGAAGATGAGGCGCAAGGGCGCCAGCGGATTGAAGCCCGCCGCCGCGGCCGCGGCGCCCAGGTCGGCCGTCTTCAACATCCAGTTGGTCGCGCTGGTGACGTGCGACAGGAGCTTCACCTCGGTGATCCCGTTCGAGAGGAACAGCCCGTCCTCGGCATCGTCCTCGTCGCCGATGTCCTTGAAGGAGTACTGGACCAGCGCCTCGCCGTTCTGATCGAGCTGGAACAGCAGGATGGCGTCGTTGGTCACGTAGCCGCCGGCGCTCTGCGCCGCGAGCAGGAGCTCCGGATGGCCCGACTTGGGCGAGCCCGTGCCGTAGCTGCCGGCCGTGATCGAGCCGTACGAGTTGGAGCTCTGGAACAGCCAGTGCCCATCCGCCGGCAGGCCGTTGGTGAAGTTCTCCGTGTAGGGCGGCGTGACCGGCGCGATCGGGTTGATCGTGACGTAGTCCGGCGCCGTGTGCGTGCTCGAGCCGAGCGCGTTCGTCACGGTCAGGCGCACGTCGTACAAGCCGGCCTGGCTGTAGGCGTAGGTCGGGTTCCTGACGACGCTGTCCGTCGCGCCGTCCTCGTTGAAGTCCCAGTCCCAGGATGTCGGCACGCCGCTGGACGTGTCCGTGAAGTGAATGGTCTGGGTCACCACGGCCGTGGTGACGTCGCTGGTGAAGGAGGCCACCGGCGGCGCGGGCGGGCCCGAGGCGCAGTTCTGCGTCCAGGCGTTCTTCAGGCCGGTGTTGTTCACCGACGTGCCGGCGTTCGATCCGCCCGATCCCGAGCAGCCGCCGTTGGTGTGCACCGCGACCGCGTTGCCCGAAGCCTCGTGGATCACGACCGAGCCCGAGTTGCCCCCCTCGGTGTCCACGGTGTAGTTGAGGATGGTGCCGCTGGTGTAGGCGTAGGGTCCGGTGTGCGTCTGGTTGGTCTGGTTGGACACGCCCGTGTCACTGCCGTAGCCAATGATGCGCGTGGTCTCGCCCGCGCTCGGGTAGAAGTAGCCGAGGGTGAACCAGCCGTGCAGGGCCGCGGCCGACTGCCCCAGGGAGTTGGTGTTCAGGCGGCAGAGCGCCCAGTCGTCCCCCAGGCCGCTGTAGTCGATGATGAGCGAGGCCGGGTCGATGGGGAACTGGTCCTGCACGGGCGGGTGCTTCAGCGAGCCGTCCGTGTTGGAGAGCGGCACGTTGACCTCAGCCACGCTGGCGTAGGTGGGGAAGCAGTGCCCGGCCGAGAAGGCGCAGTCGTCGCTGCTCGCCAGCCAGCCGGAGCAGGCCGCCGTGCCCGAGCTGTTCAGCATGCGCAGGGAGCGGTTGTCGGTCGACGGCACGCGATCGTCCGTGGGCCCGCAGATCGACTTCTCGGCGACGTGCGGCAGGCCGACCAGCAGGTGGTCGACCTCGTACGAGCCGCGCGCGCCGGGCGCCAGGAACAGCTCCAGGAGCAGCGTGTCGCCGTTCATGAACGCCGAGCTGCTCCCCCACTTCACGACCTCGGTCTCGGTGATGAAGTGCTGGTTGCCGTCCAGGAGCGAGCTGACGAGCAGGCCGGAGCCCGGGCCGACGTCGATCTCCTTGAAGAAGACGCGCAGCGCGGGCGCGCCGCGCACGTGGATCCAGCGCGTGTCGACGCAGCGCGTGTAGGGCACGAGGTTCGTGATCGTGTCGCAGCGGAGCGAGCAGGACACGGGCATGGCGTAGGGAGGCGGCGGGGCGGGCTGGGCGAGCAGCGGCGGCGCGGCCCAGGCCAGGGCGGCAAGCAGGGCGCCGGAGATCGTCGGCAGGGTGCGCATGGGATCCTCCGTGAAGCGGGACCGGGGCTACTCCCACCATCATGCCCCACGCCGCGGCCGCGCCGCAAGGCCGGGCGTCCTACTGGGGCTCTCCGCAGGCACGAAGGAACGCCTGGAGGGCAGCGACGGCACGTCGAGCCGAGGGTGCTGCAACATCGGCCGGGACGAGGGAGGCGGCTTGTCTGACGACGGTCGAGGACCGCGCGACAAACGTGCTGTGCAGGACCTCTCGTGCGCGCTGGAGGTGGCGTGCTGCCCTGGCGGCGGCGCCGCGCGCGCAGGGCGTCGTCCGGCTCAGCGGTTCTCGGGCAGAGGCTCGATGCGAACGGCGTCCTCGATCTCGGTGGAGCCGGGCCGCACGTCCAGTCCATCCCGCGTCTCCCGGAGGCCGTCAGCGGGCAAGACAGCGTCGAAGTCGATCTCCTCGTCGTTGCGCAGCACCCGGAACGTCGCGCGGCGCCCGAACGTCGCCTCGAGCGGGTCGAAGAAACTCCTCACGGGATTGAAGGGGGCCCCGTCTATTCCCAGGATCCGGTCGCCGTCCTCGAATCCCAGGCTGCGGGCCGGACCCGCTGGATCGATGACGCGGACTTCGAGTGCGTCGAAGCGGGGCGGGCGGTAGTGGACGAGACCGCCTGGTGGAACGTGCAGGGCCGCTCTGCACGGACCGGCGCCTTGCGCTGTCAACCAGTAGTCGCCGGCGGGGACATGGTCGAAGAGCGCCGTGCCGGACTCGACATCCTCCGTGAACCCTCCGCTTTCATGCGAGTAGAGCTCCACCGAACGCGCGGGCCCGTGAACGCGCACCTCGACGCGGAAGAGTCCGGGCATGTCCAGCGCGATCCGGTTGTCCCCGGGAACCAGCTCCACGGGCTGGACCGCCAGCACGGCGCTCGGGACACCGTCTCTCGCCTTGCGAAGCACAAGGTCGTAGGGAGCCGCCGGAAGCGGACCGATCACCGCCTCTCCGTCTGCAACGCGGGCACTGGACTTGTCCTTGTCCAGCCAGTGCTGGAGACGCGCACGAGGCGCGGCCATGACCATCAGGTCCAGCCCCTGCGGGATCTCGCCCCTCAGCGTCACCAACACGCACGCAGGGCTATCGATCGAGACGCGGACCGAGGGCCGCGAGCGGTCCAACGGGGCTCCCACGCCCGTGAGGTCCTTGCCGTCGAAGTACCGCAGAAGGACGGCCGCAGCCGCGCCGGGCTCGCCGTTCTCCTTGGCCTGCAGCAGCCGCAGCCCGGCTGCGTCAGGCACGAGGAGCACGCTGCCCTCGCCAGCGCGGCCCTGCAGCCACTCGAACCTGAGGGGAGTCGAGCGCCGGATGGCGCTCACTTCGACCGTGAAGAACTTCGGGAACGGCTCCTTCCCGAGCAGAAGCTCGACGCGGAAGGACAGCTCCGCCCGCGCCGGGTCGAGCACGAGGTCCACGCGGGTCATCCCCTCCCGCACGTGGAACACCTCGTGCGCAACAACGGGAAGCCCCACTCCGAACGCGGCGCCAGCCACGTAACGGCCCGGCTCCAAGTCGAGAACGAGGTGCTCGCTCGATGGGACCGGGAAGCACGCCCCGTTCGCGACCAGGAGTTCGAGATCCGGTTCTTCCACGGCATCGAGCGCCGCGACCAGCACTCTGCCGTTCTCGAGCTTCGTGCACCCGGCGAGCGTCAGGCTCACGCGCACGCCCACGCGCGGCAGGAGGCCGAGGCGCAGGACGGCGCTCTGCTCCACCCGGCCGTCGACCTCGACCGCCTCGGAAGCGTACTCCCCGTCCAGCCCCCCATCGTCCGCGCCGGCGAAGGCCTGGACGTACACGCGCGCGTTGGGCACGTCCACGCCCGGCTGGTCCGGTGTCCACGTCACGGGTCCCATGCGGACAAGAACGCCTGCCGCCCCCTCGGGTGCATCGACCGGTTCGATCACGATGCGCGCGGCGGGCGCCTGCGTGCCATCCGGCAGGCGGACGTCGAGCTCGACCCACTCCTGCGGCGCCGGCGCCGCGCGCGCCAGACCTGCGAGAACGAATCCTGCGCAGAACTGGATGGGGGTCATCTTCCGTCCTTTCCCCGGCCCGAGTGCACTCCCCGGAGCCGGCCAAGATCGCGCCGTCGCCGCACGCCGAGTATGCCCCGAACCCGGAGCCCGGGCAATGGCCGCTTTCGCGCCTTGCGCCGAAGGGCTCCCGTGCGTAACGTCCGGCGGGCGCGCACTTGTGCGCCAGCAGGAAGCCCCGGCGGATCGAGCCCATGTATCAGGAGATCAGCGGTCACAAGCGCCAGCAGGACCTGGAGATGGACGTCCTGAAACGCTGGCGGGAACGCGGGATCTTCCGGCGAGCGCAGGAGCGGCGGAAAGGCGCGCCGCGCTTCACCTTCTATGAAGGGCCGCCCACGGCGAACGGCAAGCCGGGCATCCACCACGTGCTCGCGCGCACGCTGAAGGACGTGATCTGCCGCTACCACGACCTGGCCGGCAGGAGCGTCGAGCGCAAGGCGGGCTGGGACACGCACGGCCTGCCCGTGGAGGTCGAGGTCGAGAAGGCGCTCGGCATCCACGGCAAGGAGGAGATCCGCCGCTTCGGCGTCGAGGCGTTCACGCGCCGCTGCGTGGAGTCGGTCTTCAAGTACGTCGAGGAGTGGGAGAAGCTCACCGAGCGCATCGGCTACTGGCTCGATCTCGACGACGCCTACGTCACCTACCACGAACCGTACGTCGAGTCGGTGTGGTGGTCGCTCCAGCAGCTCTACCAGAAGGGGCTCCTCTACCGCTCGCACAAGGTGGTCTGGTGGTGGCCGCAGGGCGGCACGGCGCTCTCCGCCGGCGAGGTGGGCCTCGGCTACCGCGAGGTCGAAGACCCTTCGATCACCGTGCGCTTCCGCTGGCCCGACGAGCGGATCGCCGGCAAGCCGACCTCGTTCCTCGCCTGGACCACCACGCCCTGGACCCTGCCCAGCAACGTGGCGCTGGCCGTGGGCGCGGACCTCGAGTACGTGGCGGCCGACCTCGGCGAGGAAGTGGTGGTCGTCGCGGCCGCGCTCAAGGACGCGGTCCTGAAGGGCAAGGAGGCGCGCGTCGCCGGCACGTTCAAGGGCGCCGACTTGGCCGGCAAGCCGTACGAGCCGCTCTACCGCTTCAAGGTCCCGGAGAACGGGCGCGCCTACGAGGTGGTCGCCACGGATTTCGTCGCCACGGACACGGGCACGGGCATCGTCCATCTGGCGCCGGCCTTCGGCGAGGACGACTTCCGCGCGGCGCGCGAGCACGGCCTCGGCTTCCTGCAGCTCGTCCTGCCGGACGGCACCTTCGCCCCCGAGGTCACGGGCTTCGCCGGCCGCGCGGTCAAGGACTGCGACAAGGAGCTGATCCGCGACCTCAAGGAGCGCGGGCTCCTGTTCGCCCGCGCGACCGTGAAGCACGAGTACCCCTTCTGCTGGCGCAAGCCGAGCGACGCGCTCATCCAGTACGCGCGCGAGTCCTGGTTCGTGAAGACGACCGCCCTCAAGCAGCGCATGCTCGCGCTGAACGCCACGATCAACTGGTTCCCGGAGCACATCCGGGACGGGCGCTTCGGCAACTTCCTGCAGGACAACGTGGATTGGGCGCTGTCGCGCGAGCGCTTCTGGGGCACGCCCTTGCCGCTCTGGATCAACGACGCGACCGGCGCGGTCGACTGCGTGGGCTCGGTCGCCGAGATCCTGGAGCGCAATTCGGAGGCGTTTCGCGCCTTCGACGAAGCGCGCGCGCGCGACCCTTCGCTCTCGCCGCACCTGCGCGTGCACAAGCCGTGGATCGACGAGGTCACCTGGACCAGGCCGGGTGAAGCAGGCGTCTATCGACGCGTGCCCGAGGTCATCGACTGCTGGTACGACTCCGGCGCCATGCCCTTCGCCCAGCGCCACTACCCCTTCGAGAACGCCGAGCTGTTCCAGCGCTCCTTTCCCGCCGACTTCATCTGCGAGGGGCTCGACCAGACGCGCGGCTGGTTCTACACGCTCTTGGCCATCGCCACGCTCTGCTTCGACCAGACCTCCTTCCGCAACGTCATCGTCAACGGCCTGGTGAACGACAGGCACGGCAAGAAGATGTCGAAGTCGCTGGGCAACACCGTGGACCCGTGGCAGGTGATCGACGCGCACGGCGCGGACGCCCTGCGCTGGTACCTGCTCGCCGGCTCGCCGCCGTGGCTGTCCAAGTCGTTCGATCAGGACGGCGCTGGCGAGGTGGGACGCCGCATCTTCGGCACGCTCTGGCCCTCGTACAGCTTCTTCGCCCGCTACGCGGCGGTGGACGGCTGGACCCCGGAGACAAAGGCCCCGCCCGCGGCCGAGCGCTGCCTGATGGACCGCTGGCTCCTCTCGCGCACGCACTCGCTCATTCGCGAGTACCGCGCGCAGATGGACGCCTACGACCCGATGCGCGCCACGCGCGCGCTCGGCCTCTTCCTCACCGACGAGCTCAGCAACTGGTACATCCGCCGCAACCGCGCGCGCTTCTGGAGGTCGCGGGACTCGGACGACAAGGCGGCCGCCTACGCCACGCTCTGGCAGGCGCTCGAGACCGCCGCCTTCCTGCTCGCGCCCGTGGCGCCGATGAGCGCGGATGCCCTCTACCTGGCGCTCCACCCGCGCGGGGACGGGCTCGACTCGGTGCACCTCGGCGACCTGCCGCAGGCCGTGCCAAGCCTCATCGACGCGACCGTGGAGCGGCGCATGGCGGCCATCCTCGAGGTGGTGAGCCTCGGCCGCGCGGCGCGCAAGGAGGCGGACCTGAAGGTGCGCCAGCCCCTGGCGCGCCTGGTCTGCGCCGGGCCGGACCGCGAGGCATTGGCCGGCCTGCTCGATCCGGAGCTGGCGCAGGCGGTCAAGGACGAGCTGAACGTCAAGGACCTGGTCGTGGCCGAGCGCGCCGGCGAGTACTGCAGCGTGACGATCAAGCCGAACCTGAAGGTGCTCGGCCCGCGGCTCGGCAAGTCGCTCCCCGCCGTGCGCCAGGCGCTCCTCGCGCTCGACGACGCGGCGCGCGCGCGCTTCGAGCAGACCGGCCGCCTGGCGCTCTCCATCGCGGGCGAGGAGGTGACGCTGGAGGGGGGAGACCTGCTGGTCGAGAAGAGCGGCCGCCCCGGCTACGCGGTCGCCGCCGGCGGCGGCTTTCTCGCCGCCCTGGACACGACGCTCACGCCCGAGCTCATCGCCGAGGGCCGCGGCCGCGAGTTCATCAACCGCGTGCAGCGCCAGCGCAAGGAGGCGGGGCTCGAGGTGACCACGCGCATCCGCCTGCGCTGCGCCGGCGCCCCGGAGGTCATGGCCGCGGTGGCAGCGTGGCGCGAGCGCATCGCCGGCGAGGTGCTGGCGCTGTCCATCGAGACCGTGGCCGACCGGGCCGCGCTCGCGGCGAGCGCCGTGGACTGGGAGATCGACGGCCTGCCGGTCGCGGTGGAGCTGCACCCGCTGGCGTAGCGCTGCACGTGCCCGCGCCGGGCCGAGCGCTCACGCGGCGCCGCTCTCCTCTTCCTCCCAGAAGTGGAAGTGCTTGCGCACCGGCCGCCGCACGTCCCAGGCGCATTTCAACCCCTTCGGGAACGTCACCAGGTCGCCGCGCCCGATGCGCAGCAGCTCCCTGCCCTCGACCGACACCACGACGTCGCCGTCCAGGAAGTAGCACGTCTCCTCCTGGGCGTACGTCCACGGGAAGCGCGACACCTCGCACGTCCAGATGTCCCAGTCCGTGACGCGAAGCTCGTCCAGGCGCGCGCGAGGGGGATTACGTTCGACCTTGATCTCGGCCATGGATCTGCCTCCGGCACGCCGGCCGCCCGGCGGCCCACCCACACCGAGACCATTCTACTCGGCGCCGCGGCCGCCCCGGCGGCTACGACCAGCTCGCCCGCGCCCGCGCGCTCGACCGCTCTCTCCACGCCGAGCGGAGGAGCAACACGAGAAGCGCGAGCACGGCGAGCGCCAGCGCGTTCACCGCCAGGGTCGCGGCCCGGTGGCTCGCCATCCACGGGTACGCGCGCGCGATGGCATACCTCTCCAACGCATCCTCCAGGTCGTGCTCCCGCTCGACGAAGACGATGCTCTCCGAGACGGTGTCGCCCGCCACTTCCAGCACGAGGGCGTGGTGGAACTGCCTGCCGCGCTTCTCGTCGAGCCGCGCCCCGCCGCCGCCGGTCACGAGGTAGTGCGTGCCTCCCCGGTCCACGCGGCCGTAGCCGTGGTAGTCCCCGGCGAACACGTAGTCGACCTCGAGATCCTCGAGGATGCGCAGCAGCTCCTCGCCCTCCGCGCACTTGTGGCCGCCGACCGCCTCCGCCACGGGCGGCGGCACATGCATGAACACGAACACGTGGCGATGGCGGGAGAGGTCCTCGCGCCGCAGCTCCCGCAGGAAGCGCATGGTGTCCTCGTTGGAATACGGGTCGGGCAGGACGCGCAGGAAGAGGAACAGGCGCCCCTGGTACTCCAGCGAGAAGAGCGTGGGCCCGTACATCTCCTCGAAGCGTTCGAGCGGGAAGTCGTCGGGGCTCACGTCGTGGTTGCCGACCACGTAGAACACGGGAAAGGGCAGGGCGTACTCGTGCTGGCACTCGGCGCGGAAGTAGCCGTGCTCCTCCTCGCTGCCGTCGTAGGTGCAGTCCCCGAGCAGCACGGCGAAGTCGAGGTCGCGCGGTCGCAGCTCGCCCGCGATCTTCTCGAAGGTGCCGGTGCTCTTGGTGTCGCCCACCACCGCGAAGGTGAACGACTCCTTGGGCGCCGCGCCCTCCAGCAGGGCGCGCACGCGCGGGAAGTTGCCGAAGCGTTCCGGCAGCGGCGCCTCCGCCTCCCGCTGCACGACCAGGGCGTAGCCTTCCAGGCCGAACATGCCCAGGACGAGCAGGCAGCCGGCAAGACTCGATCCAATGAGCAGAGCGCGCTTCACGACCGATCCTCCGCTTGCCGCAGCCGGCGCGCTCGCGCGGGCGCCGGAAGGCCGGATTCTAGCCCGGCCGCGGCGCGCGCAGGCGGTCCAGGCGCAGGCGGTGGCGCGCATCCGTGAGGCGCAGCACGCCGCCGAGCACCGCGGCCACGGCGCCGAGCGTGGTGCCGCCGGCGATGAGGAACATGATCAGCATCTGGTAGCGCACCGCCTGCGTGGGATCGGCGCCGGCCAGGATCTGTCCGGTCATCATGCCTGGGAGCGAGACCAGCCCGGTCGCGGCCATGGCGTTGACGATCGGCATGAGGGCGCTCTGCAGGGCGGCGCGCGCCACCGGCCGCGTCGCCTGCCAGCGCGTGGCGCCGAGCGCGAGCTGCGCCTCCACCGCCGCGCGCCGCGTGGTGAGGCCGCTGCTCAGGGCGTGCAGGCCGAGGCTCACGCCGGTCATGGTGTTGCCGAGGATCATGCCGAGCAGGGGCAGCGAGTAGCGCGGGTCGTACCACGGATCGGGCCGCACCTGCGTGGAGAGCGCGAACACCGTGACGAGCACGGCCGCGAGCAGCATGCACGACGTGCCCAGGCCGTAGGCCCAGACGCCTTTCAGGCGCCGCTCCTGGCGCGCCATGACCTCGCGGCCGGCGAACAGGACCATGGCCAGGGCGGCGGCGCCGGTCCAGAGCGGCGAGAGCGCGGCGAACAGCGCCTTCAGCACCACGCCGACCAGGAGGAGCTGCACCACCATGCGTGCCGTGGCCACGAGCATGCGGCGCTCGAGCCCGAGCGCGAAGGCGAGCGAGAGTCCCGCGTTCACGAGCACCAGGAGCGCGGCGAGCGCCAGGTCGGCGTAGTCGAGCTGCACCGTGTTCACGCCGAGCGCTCCGCCACCCGGCCGGCCTCGACCCAGAAGCGCCGTCGCGCCAGCCGCCGCGCCTGCTCCGCGTCGTGCGTCACCCAGAGCGCGCACGCCCCGGCCGCGAGCCGCTCGCGCACGACCTCTTCCGCCGCCAGGCGCGCCGCCTCATCCAGGCCTGAGGTCGGTTCGTCGAGCAGGAACACGCGTGGAGAACGCAGCAGGGCGCGCGCCAGGGCCAGGCGCTGGCGCTCGCCCGTGGACAGGCGCGGCACCTCCCAGGCGAGCGCCGCGGCCGGCAGGAGCAGCCGCTCGAGCAGCGGCGGAGCAGCCGCGGCCTGGCCGCCGAAGTGGTCGGCGACCCGGTCCGTCCACCAGCCCGACTCGGCCGGCACGTAGCACACCCGGCGGCGCCACTCCGGCCCGGAGAGGGCGCCGCGCTCCACGCCGTCGAGAAGCACCTGCCCCGTGCTCGGATCGAGGTCGGCGAGCGCCCGCAGCAGGAGGGTCTTCCCCGCGCCCGAGGGCCCCCCCACGACCACGCACTCGCCGGCCTGCAGCTCGAAGGAAGCCTGCTCCAGGCCGGGACGCGTCAGCTCACGCACCGCCAACATGCCGCCATCATGAACGAGCCGTCGCGCGGCAGGAAGAGGCGTTGCGCCGCGCCGCGCGAGAATGGCGCGCGCGGCCCTGGAGGCACGGCGCGAAACACGGCAGACTGGACGCCCGCATGTCCGAGCCGGAAGACGCAAGCGTGGCGCCGGCGCGCGGCAGGAAGCCGCCGCTCCTCGGCATCGCCGTGGTGCTGCTCTTCGTGCTCGCGCTCTTCGTTCTCGAGCGCTGGCGCGCCGCGGGCGAGGGCGCCCAGGGCGAGGACGAGGTCGTGCGCGCCGCGCGGCCGCTCATGGGCACGTTCTTCTCGGTGGAGATCTTCTTCGGCGGCCGGGAACGTACGCAGGCGCAACGCGCCGCGGGCGCGGCCCTCGACCTGGCGGCTCGCCTGGAAGAACGCATCAGCGAGTGGCGCGAGGACAGCGAGACGTCAGCCCTCAACCGCGGCGCGGGCGGCGCGCCCCTCGCGCTCAGCGCCGACCTGCTCGAGCTGATCACCGTCTCCCTCGACTGGGCGCGGCGCACGGACGGCGCGTTCGACGTCACCGGCGGCCCGCTCTTCGAGCTGTGGGAAGCCGCGCGCGAGCAGGGCCGCCTGCCGGACGCCGCTGAGGTGCAGGCCCGGCGCGACCTGACCGGCTGCGACAAGCTGCACGTCGCGGACGGCAGCGCGCGTCTGGAGCGGCCGGGCATGAAGCTCGGCTTCGGCGCCATCGGCAAGGGCTTCGCCGCGGACCGCATGGCCGCGTTCCTGCGCGCCGGCGGCTGGCGCGACTTCATCGTCGACGCGGGCGGCAACCTGGTGCTCGCGGGCGCGCGCGGCGCGCGGCCCTGGAACATCGCGGTGCGCCATCCGCGCGAAGCCGCGCCCTTCGCCACCTGCCGCGCCACGGACTGCGCGGTGGCGACCTCGGGCGACTACGAGCGCTTCTTCGAGGCGAACGGCGTGCGCTACAGCCACATCATCGATCCGCGCACGGGCTGGCCGGCGCGCGGCCTGGCCGGCGTGACCGTGTTCGCAAGGAGCGGCATCGACGCCGACGCGCTCTCGACCGCGCTCTTCGTCATGGGGCTGGAACCGGGCCTGGCCTTCGCTGAAACACAGGAAGGCGTCGAGGCCGTGTTCCTCGCCGAGGACGGCGCGGCGCGCCTCACCTCGGGCCTGAGGCTCGAGAACGGCGAGCTGCTGCTGCCCCTTTCCCCGTGCGCGGCGCCGGCCGAGGCCGGCCAGCCGAGATGACCACCAGAGCGCGAGCCGTGGTCCTGGCCGACGCCGCGGCGATCACCGCCCTCGGCGCCTCGCTGGACGAGACCTGGGAGGCACTGCTCGCCTCGCGCTCGGCCGTCGCGCCCGTCACGCGCTTCTCCACCAAGCGCCTGGCCCACCACGTCGCGGCGTGCATCGCCGATCTCGACCTGCTCCGCCGTCCCGGCGAGAACCGCACGCTCGCCCTGGCGCGCGCGGCCGCCCGGCAGATCCGGACGCTCCCCGCGGGCACGTTCCTCATCTGGACCGGCCTGAAGGGGAACGCCGAGTCGCTCGACGAGGCGCAGGGCGGCGCGCCGGAAGCGCTCGCGGAGCCGTGGCGCGCGCGCCATTACCGCGCGCGCCTCGCGGCCGCGCTCGGGCTCGACCCGGAGGACGGCATGGAGGTGTCCGCGGCCTGCGCCTCGTCCACCGTAGGCCTCGCGCTCGGCGCGGGCCTGATCGCCAGCGGCGAGCGCGACCGCGTGCTCGTGTGCGCCGCGGACATCGTCAGCCGCTTCGCCTTCCTCGGCTTCTCCGTGCTGCAGGCGCTCACGCCGAGCGCCTGCCGCCCCTTCGACATGGCGCGCGACGGCCTCAGCCTCGGCGACGGCGCCGCGGCCGTGCTGCTCGCGAGCGAGGAGGCGGCAAGAGACCACGGCCTCCCGGCAGACGTCCGCCTCGCGGGCTGGGCCGTGAGCAACGACGCCACGCACATCACCGGGCCGGCGGCCGACGGCCGCGGGCTCGCGCGCGCCATGCGCGCGGCGCCGTCGCGGGCCGGATGCAGCAGCACGCGCAGGCGCACCGTGTTGGCGGCGGTGTAGTCCTTGAGCGCGGCGTAGGCGGTGCCCGCGCGCCCGCCGAGACC
>DYIW01000388.1 GCA_020723465.1 Phycisphaera mikurensis | reverse complement strand
CAGCCTCTCGGCAGAGCGGCTGCTCCGCTGCTACGAAGCCGCGCCGCCGCGCGTGCGCCGCTACCTGGAGGCCGAGATCGCGCACGTGCTGGAGCACGTCCGGCCCGCGCACGCCGTGCTCGAGCTGGGCTGCGGCTACGGCCGGGCCCTCGCTCCCCTGGCGCAGGCGGCGCGCTTCGCCGCGGGCGTGGACACTTCGGCCGACTCCCTCGTCCTGGGGCGCGCGCATCTCGGCGCCTTCGACAACTGCCGGTTGCTCCGCATGGACGCCGCGGCCCTCGCCTTCCGCGACGGGTCGTTCGACCTCGTGGTGTGCATCCAGAACGGCATCTCCGCCTTCGGCCGGGACCGGCGCCGGCTTTTCGCCGAGGCGCTGCGCGTGACGCGTGCCGGCGGCCGCGTCCTCTTCTCGAGCTACGCGGCGTGCTTCTGGGAGGCGCGCATGGAGTGGTTCCGCGCGCAGTCCGCCCTTGGCCTGATCGGCGCGATCGACGAGGAGAGAACGCGCGACGGCGTGATCGCGTGCCGCGACGGCTTCCGCGCGTACACCGTGGGCGAGGCCGAGTTCCGCGCTCTCGCGGCCGGCCTGCCCGCGCGCTGCGAGGTGCGCGTGGTGGACGCCTCGAGTCTTTTCTGTGAGCTGGTCAAGTAGCCGGGCCAGCGGTCCGGCGATTCGCACCTGCCGCGTGCACTCCCTCGTCGCGATCGCTACTACTGGCTCGGGGGCGCGCCCCGCGCGGGCCCGCCTCCGGGAGGTGCCTCTGCCGTGAACCGCGTCACCACGCTTCTCATCGCCATCCTGCTCGGCCTGCTGATCGGCGGCTACCTGCTGCCGAGATGGAACGTCTGGCGGACTCCGGTCGACCCCACGCCGCGGCCGGTCACGCCGCGCGGCGACCTGGCGGCGAGCGAGCAGAGCACCATCGAGCTGTTCCGCGAGGCCGGGCCCGCGGTGGTCTACATCACAACCCTGGTGCGGCGCAGCACCGGCCTGTGGATTCGCACGACCAAGGACGTGGCCGCGGGCGAGGGCTCGGGCTTCATCTGGGACGATTTCGGTCACATCGTGACCAACTTCCACGTGGTGCTCCCGAACGGCGAGCGGGCCTCCGGAGCCAAGGTCACCCTGTACGACAAGAGCACCTATGACGCCGTGTTCATCGGCGCCTCCGCGGACCACGACCTCGCCGTCCTGCGCATCGATGCCCCACGCGAGAAGCTCAGGCCCGTGGCGATCGGCACCAGCCGCGACCTGCAGGTCGGCCAGAGCGTGTTCGCCATCGGCAACCCTTTCGGCTGGGACCAGACGCTGACCACCGGCGTGGTCTCGGCCACCGGGCGCATGATCACGAGCATCAGCGGCCGCGAGATCAAGGACGTCATCCAGACGGACGCGGCCATCAACCCGGGCAACTCGGGCGGGCCGCTGCTCGACAGCGCCGGGAGGCTCATCGGCGTGAACACCGCCATCGAGAGCCCGTCCGGTTCGAGCGCGGGCATCGGCTTCGCCGTGCCGGTGGACACGGTCAACCAAGTGGTGCCGCAGCTCATCGCCAACGGCCGCATCGTGCGGCCGCAGCTCGGCATCCAGGTGGACGAGCGCGCCAGCCGGGAGTTCGGCCGCTACCTCGGCATCGAGGGGCTGATGATCTTCCAGGTCACCGAGGAATCGGGCGCTGCTCTCGCTGGGCTGCGCGGGGTGGAGCGCGACCGGAACGGCGACTACATTGCCGGCGACTTCATCCAGGAGATCGACGGCGCGACCGTGCGCACGCTGGACGAGCTCCAGCAGATCCTCGAACAGCACAAAGCCGGCGATGTCGTCAAGCTGAAGGCGCGCCGCGGCAAGGAAGAGATCCTGTGCAGCGTCGAGCTGCGGGCTCCCGAGTTCTGAGACGCGCCGTCTCTAGTTGCCTGCGGCCGTGCCCGCGGCGGGACGGGCGCTCTCCTCGAAGCGCAAGAGCTGCGCCGCGAGCTGCGCCCGCTCCTTGGTGACCTCCGGGCCGAGGAGCTCGAGCGCGCGCCGCTGCGTCTCGATGGCCTCGGCCAGCCGGCCGTTCTGGAACTGGGCCAGGGCGAGCGTGTCGAGGACCTGCGGGATGCGCCCCTCGGTCAGGGTGTTGGCCCGCGTCGCCAGCAGGAGCGCCCGCGAGCTGGCGTTTGCGCCGGCGCTGCCGGCGGTGAGCAGCTCGTAGGCCAGGTTGTTCATGCCCGACACCAGCTCCTCGACGGAGAACGCGAGCAGCGCCGTGCCGCGGAGAGGGCCGAAACGCACCTCGAGGGCGAAGCGGTCGATCTCCTCGTGCGCCAGGAAGGCGATCGCGAGTTGCGGCACGTGGCCCGCGCCGCCGGCCGCGGGCTCGAGCCGCACGCGCACGCTGCGCCCCGTCCCCTCGAGCAGGAGCGCGCAGCTCCCGTCGCCCTCGATCCAGAGCGCGACCCGGTAGCTCCCTTCCTCGATCAGCCGTCCGGCGAGGGTGCACGCGCGCGAGGCGGTGAGCGTTCCGAGGTCGGAGAGGTGCAGCCGATTCAACGCGGCGCGGATGTCCGCGTCGGCCACGGCCTTCTCGTACTCCTCCGCCGACATGCGCGGCGAGCGGATTTCGAAGCGCAGCGCCTCGCTGCCGCGCAGCTCCAGGGCAGCAACGTAGCCGCGCGCCGGCGGCGCCGCGGCCGGCTCCGCCGCCGGCTGCTGCGCCAGCAGGATCAAGCCCAGGGTCGCGTTCGCAAACGAGAGCATCGCATCCTCCTCATTGCAGTCCGAGGGCGGGGCCGTGCCGCCCCGCGCCGGGCGCTTTCCTTATCGGCAAGCGCGGCGTCCGGCTTGAGCCAAGAACGAAGTGCTTTTCTTCTCAAGCTGCGCCAGGGAAAGGGTCGAAGGCGGCCTGCAGGAAAGGACCCACCACCTCAGACTCGCAACCAGGCCGGGTTCACGAAACGCGCGTGGCGCTGCGGAGGAGCTCCTCCGCGAACGAACAGGGACGCCCCCGCGCCGGAGAGCGCGGGCGCCGCTCTCGTTCGCAGGGAACACCGACGGCCGCCGGAGTCAGAGTTGTCGCCTTCAGTGTGAGGATTGGGAATGAACGCCTGGAACAAGTGGTTCGAAAGAGGCGCGGCTGCCGCCGTGCTGGCATGCGTCCTGAACGCGCCGTCGTTCGCCGCCGAAGTGACGAGCGCCGACATCAAGAACGGGACGATCAAGAACATCGACATCAAGGCCGGGACGATCAAGGCGGCCAAGGTCGCGGCCGACACGCTCACCGCGGCCGAGATCGCGGCGGACGCGATCACCGCGAGCGAGCTGGCGGACGACGCGGTGGACACCGCGGCCATCCAGGATGGCGCCGTGACCGGCGCCAAGATCGCCGCGGGCGCGATCGACGGCGCCAAGGTCGCGGCCAACACGCTGACGGCGGCGACCCTGGCCGAGGACGCGATCACGGCGAGCGAGCTGGCGGACGGCGCGGTGGACACGGCGGCGATCCAGGACGGCGCCGTGACCGGCGCCAAGATCCTGAACGGGTCGCTGAGCGGCGCGGACGTGGCCGACGGGACCCTGGGCGACGATCAGGTTGAGGACGACGCGCTCACGGCTGCGTCCCTGGCGGCGGACGCCGTAGGCGCCTCCGAGCTGGCGGACGACGCGGTGGACACGGCCGCCATCCAGGCCGGCGCGGTGACCAGCGCCAAGCTGGCGGCGGACACGTTCACCGACGCGAACGTCACGGATGACGCGCTCACGGCTGCGTCGCTGGCGGCGGACGCGGTGGGTGCGACCGAGCTGGCGAACGACGCGGTGGACACGGCCGCCATCCAGGCCGGCGCGGTGACCGCGGCCAAGGTCGCGGCCGACTCGCTCGGCGACGGCCAGGTGACGGACGACGCCCTCACTGCGGCCTCGCTGGCGGCGGATTCGGTCACGGCCTCCGAGCTGGCCAACGGCGCGGTGGACACGGCGGCGCTCGCGGCCGGCGCGGTGACCGCGGCCAAGGTCGCGGCCGATTCGCTCGGCGACGGCCAGGTGGTCAACGACGGGCTCACGGCCGCGTCGCTTGCGGCCGATGCGGTGGGCGCGTCCGAGCTGGCGGACAACGCGGTGGACGTGGCCGCCATCCAGGACGGGGCGGTCACGGGCGCGAAGATCGGCGCCGACTCGCTCGGCGACGGCCAGGTGACGAACGACGCGCTCACGGCCGCGTCGCTCGCGGCCGGCGCGGTGGGCGCGTCCGAGCTGGCGGACAACGCGGTGGACGCGGCGGCCATCCAGGACGGGGTGGTCACGGCGGCCAAGCTCGCGGCCGACTCGCTCGGCGACGGCCAAATGGCGGACGACGGGCTCACGGCCGCGTCGCTCGCGGCCGGCGCGGTGGGCGCGTCCGAGCTGGCGGAC